>CAJWVY010000035.1 GCA_913048135.1 uncultured Verrucomicrobiales bacterium | reverse complement strand
AGGCGCATCTGCTGGCTGTTATGCGCGCGGTGGTACGCGCCAAGCAGGCGGCCGGGGTCTATGCCGGCGGTGTCGTCTTGCCCGAGCTGGACGGGCTGACCGACTTCGCCAGCTTCGATGATGCCGTGACCGCACCACTGAACGGCTTTGTCGATGCCGCCGATTATTACGCCCGCTCGAGCAGCCGTGGCTTCCTGGGGGCGATCCGTACGCCGACATTGATGCTGCACGCCCGGGATGATCCGTTCATGTCGCCGTCGGTCGTGCCGGGCGAGGACGAGCTCTCCGATGCGCTGCGTCTGGAAGTGTCCGCCGGCGGCGGACATGTCGGTTTCGTGGCCGGTGATCGGCTGGGCCGGCCGGTGTACTGGCTCGAGCAGCGGATTCCGGCGTATCTGCGTGCGTACCTGCCAGGGTTCGAGCCGCGTGTGGCGGCCGAGGAGGAGCAGGAACATCTGGGGTTCCGGATCACCAGCTATTCAGACAGCGAAGGGCCGCTGCAGCGCACGGAGGAGGGCTTGTATCTGCCGGTGGATGATTTGCGCGTGAATCAACGCAAGGCGATTCAGGGCGATGGCCTAGTGCAGGCTTCCTTTGAAGATGGCGTTCCTTGGATGATGGCTAAGACCGTTGGGAAAGGGCAGGTGGTTTTCTGCGGTACGCAACCCACCGATGCGTGGAGCAGTGTCACCGAAGGATTGGTCCTCGTCCCCATGCTGCAACGCCTATTGGCCGAAGGGGAGGCGATGATGTCCGGCCGCTATGTGCAGGGGCATTTGCTTTCGGCGGGAGACGATCGGGCTGCGGAGGGTGAGCGCTGGGTGTCTGAAGAGGGAGGTGAGAATTCGGTCAAGGATTTCAATCTGCAGGCCGGCGTATACCGTATGGGCCAACGTGTGGTGGCGGTGAATCGTCCAGTGCGCGAGGATGCCTTGATATCGTTGGAGGCCGATGAAGTGAAGGCTCTGTTTGGTGCTGTGCCCGTCGCACTGACCCAAGAACGAGCCGCGGATGGCGGTGCGGATGACCCGCAGGAAATTTGGCGCTGGTTTTTAGTGGTCATGGCACTGGCGCTTTTGATCGAGGGAATCTTGATCCTGCCCAAGGGCGCGGATGAGCGAGTGGAAATTCAAAGGTCGGCCACAGGCAAGGTGTCCACCGAACAGGCAACCTGATGGAGAACGGCTGGCAATTTCAACCCCTTCAGACGCCTGCATGGCTGATTGGCTTTGCGGTGGTGGTTTGGCTGACGACGGCGGTGATCAGTTATCGTAATTGGTCTCGTCGCGGCGGTAAGGGTGTCGCGGCCTTGGAGTCGTTGCGGTTCATTATAATGGGCCTGATTCTCTTCACCTTGTGTAAGCCGGAATTTTTGCGGGTGACGGAAATCGAGGAACAGCCGGAAGTGGTGGTCCTGACTGATGCCACTCACAGCATGGAGACGCGCGATGTGGTAACGGGCGCGCGCGATGTGGTGACACGCCAGGAATGGCTTGAAGGGCAAATGGCCACGAACTTCTGGTCGCCTCTGGAAAAACTGGCCAAGGTGACGGTGCAGGATTTCGGAATGAGTTTCACCAATGCCGAGGTATCTCTTGGTGATGGCACGGATATTTATCACGCGCTGGAATCGCAGCGCGCCAAGCGCAAGAATTTGAAGGCGGTATTCATGATCGGAGATGGTGATTGGAATATTGGCGATCCACCCCAACAGGCGGCCATGAAGTTGGGCGCGGAAAAGGTGCCGGTGTTTACGTTGACGGTCGGCAGCGAACAGGCGCAAAAGGATCTCGTGCTCGAATCGGTGAATCCGCCAAAGTTTGGCTTGTTGGGCGAGCAGATTTCTATTCCGTTCCGAGTGCGAAGCTATATTCCTGAACCCATTCGCACTCAAGTGAAGCTCACTAGCCGTCGCGGTGCCGTGGTTTCCATTGCCAAGCCAATCACCATTCCGGCGTATGGTCTGGTGAATGACTCCATCGTTTGGGCGCCGCGCGATCTGGGGGATTACACGATGACGCTGGACCTGCCGATTTGGCAGCGTGGCAACGAGAAGGAATTAATCGAGGATAACAACGCGCAAACCTTTCACCTCTCTGTTCGTACGGAGAAGCTTAACGTACTGGTGGTGGAATCGTATCCCCGGTGGGAATACCGTTATCTGCGCAATGCGCTTACCCGCGATCCGGGCGTGGATGTGAGCGTGCTGTTGCTGCACCCGGAACTCGGGCCGGGCGCCGGATTGAATTACATTCAGAAATTTCCGGAGACACGCGAACAATTGGCGAAGTTCGATGTCGTTTTTCTGGGGGACGTGGGAATTGGTGAAAAGGAGCTAACGCGGGAGCAGTGTGATTTGCTGCGTGGCTTGGTGGATCAGCAAGGGAGCGGGCTGGTCTTTATGCCCGGTCAGCGAGGCCGGCAATTGACCTTCATGGATCATCCCTTGGGCGACCTGATTCCAGTGACATTGGATCGTGATAAACCGGACGGATTGTTCATGCCAAGTGAAGCCAGCTTCAAACTGAGTAGCCGCGGAAAGGGGCACTTCCTGACCATGCTGGCTTCGGATGAAGGGTTGAATGAAGTCATCTGGAAAAACCTCCCGGGGTTTTTCTGGTGCTCCGGAGTGGAGCGGGCTCGGCCGGGCACGCAGGTGTTGGCCACGCATTCGAGCATGCGCACCTCCACGGGTTATTTACCGGTGCTGGCGATTCGGCCTTGGGGCAATGGCGAAGTGCTTTTCATGGGAACAGACGCGGCTTGGCGTTGGCGGCGTGGAGTGGAGGATACCTACCACTATCGTTTCTGGGGACAGGTGGTGCGTTGGATGGCGCACAAGCGTAAGATGGCCCAAGGACAGGGCATGCGCCTAACCTACAGCCCGGAGAATCCGAAGGTGGGTGACGAGGTATATTTGCAGGCGACAATGCTGGATCTTTCGGGCGATAATTTGAATGTCGTCTTGCGCGCCGATTTGAAGGAGCCGGATGGCAAAACGCGCAACTTGGAGTTCACCGCGTTGGATGGCGGTTGGGGCGTGTTCAAGGCTCGCTTAAAAGTGCAGAATGGTGGGCTGCATCAACTCACCATTTACAATCCCAACGGCAAACAGAAATTGGAGACGGAAATTAACGTGGAAAAAATCACGCGCGAATTACTGGGCCAACCGGCGAATTTGAAGGTGATGCGCGAGATCGCTGAACGAACCGGTGGCCAGTCCGGCGGTCCGACAGATTTACAAAAGTTGATCGGGGCAATAAGTTTAGTGGCAGAAAACGAAGTAATCGAGGAGCGTTTCCGTCTATGGAGTAGTGCATGGTGGGGAGGCGCGATCGTCTTCCTGCTTGCAGTTTACTGGGTGTCTCGTAAGGTGTTGGGGTTGATTTAGAACAAACGGAGGGGAAATGGCAGAAAAGAGCGGATTTAAAGTGGATTTGCCAGAGGGCTTGCGGAACAAGCTCGCGTCCTTGCAGCGGAAATTATTCGTGGTGGACACCGCCATCGCGCTCAGCGGTCTGATTGCCGGCTTGGTGGTGAGCTGGATGCTCGTGTATTTCTCCGATCGATTTTGGGAAACCCCATTTTGGGCGCGAGGCATTTTCGCTTTTGCAGGGGTGGCGGTTGCCGTCATCTTTGCTTGGCCATGGCTGCAACACTGGCTGGTTAACCGTCGCGACAATCGCGTGCTGGCTGCAATCGTACAGCGCAAGCACCGCCGGTTGGGGGATCGCTTAGTCAGTGCCGTGGAGCTGGCCGATCATGAGCAACGCCCCGAGGATGTCTCCGAAGCCCTATGTCGGGCGGCGATTGAACAGATTGACCGCGAGTCCGAGCGATTTTCATTTAATGAAGCAGTCGCGACCCGCAAGCCGTTGATGTATTCGCTGATGGCCATCTTCGTGTTGGCCGGCTTGTTTTTCACGGTCGACTTCACGCCGGACGCCAGCCGGAATGCACTCAAACGTTGGGCCTTGTCCAGTGAAGAGCGCTACACTTTTGTCGAGGAAGGCGGTCTGCGTGTGGATGGTCGGGTAGAGGTGGAAGGCGTATATTATGTGCCGCGCGGTGAAGAGTTTGCCCTGCAGTCCAAATACGCGTTTGCCGATGCGGGGAGCCAACAGCCGTTCTGGAAAGTGTTGGAGCGGCAATGGAAAGTCACGAGCGCCTCAGCTGCCCGCGCGGATGATTTTTTGCGGGCTGAGTTAAATGTACAAACTGATTTGGCGAACACTTTCGAGACGTTGCTCCCGGATCCTTCGCAAGCCGTTCTTTCCAGCGGGAATAACCGTGACACTGCCGCCATGGAAAACGGCGAGGTCACGTATCAGATTCCCGGTCGCACTAAGAAACTGGAGTTGGCCCTGCGCATGGGTGATACCAAGCGTACCGTGACCATTCAGCCGGTGGCCCGGCCGAATGTGGAATTGCCCAAGGCCACGGTGAAATTCCCGGCCTATCTCCAATACGAAGACACGGATCGTGAAGTACACGGCACGGTGTTTCCTTATCTTGAGGGCAGCGAAGTCCAGTTTTCAGCCCAATCTACTCGGGCCTTGAATCAAGCCCGCCTGAAACCGGTGCCCAACATCGGCGGCGAAATCGAGCCGGTTCAGCTGCAGGTGAACGGCGATCAGTTCCAGACGAAGTTTCTCGAGCTGGACGATTACCGCGAATTGGAATTTGTCTGGCGCGATGCCTACGGAATCGAAGGGGCGCAGCCATGGAAACTTTCGCTGGAGCGTCAGCCGGACAATCCGCCGCACCGCGTGGATTGCCCTGGTCAAGCCCCGGTGGTGGCCATCCTCTTGGAGGAGGTTTTGGATATTCGGATGATGGCCGAGGATGATTATGGGTTGAAGATGCTCTCCGCCGAATGGGAAGCCTTTCGCCGCGGTGAAACCAATCGGCTGGCGAATGGCACCACCGTTTTACGGGAATTCGAACCGCGCAATCTGGCTGGTGATTCCACCTACCTGTTTGATCCGCGCAAACTCAAGCTGCAGGAAGGCATGATGGTGAACATTTATGCCGCGGCGCAGGATTATTATCGCAGCGAACGCACCAGCCGCTCGTTGCCATTTCAAGTTTATATCCTGAGCCCGGAAGAACACGCCCAGATCATTCAGCAGAATTTTGAAAGCAAGATGGCGGAATTGGATGACCTCGTTCGCCGACAGGAAAACCTCCTTGAGGCCACCCGCGAGACTCAGCAAAAAGACGCCGAGCAAATGAAGAGCGATCTCACCGATAAACAAATCGGTCGGCAGGAACAGGAGCAACGGGATATTGCCGATAATCTCAAGGAATTGGCTGACGATCTGGAAGAGCTTTCGAAGGAAGCCTTGAAGAACAAGGAGATGGATCCCAATGACCTGGCTAAGATGGCCAAGGCCCAGCAGCAAATGCAAAACCTGTCCCAACAGGAAATGCAACAGGCCCAGCAGGCCTTGGCTCAGGCTCAGCAATCCCAGCAAAATCAGCAGGAACGTAAAGAGAACCTCGAGAAAGCCGAGCAGAAGGAAAAGGAGGCGCTCGATAAAATGAAGGAGATGCAGGAGGACGCCAATGAAAGTGTGCAGGACATGTACGCCAACACTCTCGTGCTTCGCCTGCGCAAGATTGCGGAGTTTGAAGAAAAGATCGCCAAGGATTTTCTGGAAAACATCGGCCGCCTAATTGGTCGGAACATTGCGGATCTGGATGAGGATCTCAGAAAGATGATTAACGATGCCTACGGATACCAGGGATTAAACAGCCAGAAGGCTGCTGAATTGCAGGTTGAGATTGCGCGTTTTTATGACGCCACCCAAAGCGAGAAATTTGGCGAAGTCACTAAGCTGATGTCCGAGGTGCAGCCTTCGGAAAAAATGGATCGCCTCGCCGACCTTATCCTGCGAAACCAGACCAGTCGGGTCATGGGCGCCGCCAAAGAATTGGCTGATCATTTCAATAAATGGGCCGATATTCTGGATCCTAAAAATGACGAGGACGGAGGAGAAGGTGGTGAAGGCGGTGAAGGCGGTCAGCCGAACGAGGATTTGATTGAGCGCATGAGAGAACTCCTGCGCCTACGACAGGCCGAGATGGATCTTCGCGAACAGACCCGTCAACTTGAAGCAGAGCACGCCACGCGCAAACCGGAGCAGTTGGAGGAGGATACATTTGACCTTCGCTTCCGGCAGTTGATGCTTTCTGGCGATTTGCAGTTGGAAATGGAGAAGCGCGGCGAAGGTGAATTTCTGAATGCGGCGCGCTACCGAATGCGTGATGCAGAGGATGAATTGAATCTGCCGGGCGACGCTGAAGGATTGATGGAGGCATACCAATGGGCACTCGTGGCCAAGGCGCAGGTCAAGGGCGATGCTGAAAAATTAAAGGCTGTGGGCCAAACCTTAAAAGGCCTAGAAAAACACCTGAGCGACAAACAGATCAAGAACGCCACCGGGCGCGCTGATAAACTTTTAAACAACAACTAACCGAAACCTGGATTATGAAACAAAAACTCATCGCCCTGGCCGCGCTCGTGGGCTTCGCCTTGCCGATGGTGGCCGAGGAGAATCCCAAGCTGATCGAGGCAAAGAAACTGCTGGAGCGCGCCCAGACTAAACACCGGATCGGCGAGGAAGCTGAGGCCATTGATCTTGGCCGCGCCGCCGCCAAGCTAGGCTCATTGGAAGCCCGCGTGCTGGTGGCCGGTTGGCTGCTTGAGCGCAATGCGCCCAAGACAAAAACCAAGGCCTCGAAGTCGCTCCAACAAGCTGCGAATTCCGAGACCGATGCTATTCACATGATCGAGCAGGAGATTGCTGCACTCATGAAACAAAGTCAGCAATCTCAATCCAGCGGTCAAATGAGCGAGGAACAACTCCAAATGCTCATGATGATGATGCAAATGATGGGAATGAAGCCCGGTGACAAACCCGGACAAGGTCAGGGGAATACCCCCGGAATGAGCTCGGCCGGTGGAGATACTAAGAAGCCGAATGAGGCAACCCCCGGCAATGTGGCCGGGGACGGAGTGAATCCGGACAACAAGATTCAAAAACTGGCCGGTCGCAATGCTCAGTTACCTAAGGAATTCCAAGGGCAACTCAAGGGCTTTTTCAAGGGCGTGGACGAGTTGAGGAAGAATAAATAGCGTGATTCGATTTGCTTTCATTTTTTTGTTAGTCGGCCTGTTTCCGGCTCAGCAGGTTCAAGCACAGGGGATCTTTGATGGGCCGGCACAATTGATTCCTGTGGAAGTGGATCGAATGTATGTAAAGGGGCTGAACTTCTTACGCGATCATCAAAAAGAGGACGGCACGTTTTCCACGCCCGGCAGGAGCGACAGTTACGGCTCGCAACCAGGCGTCGTGGGACTGGCAATCGTAGCTATGATGGCACATGGCGATGATCCAAATCGCGGCCCGTACGCCTTAGCGATTCGGCGTGGGTTGAATCTCATCATCAAAAACCAAAACAGTTCCACCGGTTACATTGGCAGTTCCATGTATAACCATGGATTTGCTGCCTTAGCTTTGGCAGAAGCCTACGGACAGGTGAATGACAAGCGCCTAGGGCCAGCCCTGAAAAAGGCAACCGAGCTGATCCTGAACGCGCAGAAGCGCAGTCGCCCTGGTGGGTGGCGTTATTCACCGGAGAGCACTGATGCGGATACGACCGCTAGCGGCGCAAATTTCGTGGCTTTGATGGCTGCTCGTAATGCTGGTCTTGGTGTGCCTCAGGAATCCATTGATAAAGCGCTTCGTTTTTACATCGCCTGCCAATCCACCGACGGAGGGTTTGGTTACACCAGTGCCGGTGGATCGAACGGACCGCGGACGGCGATCGGCGCCCTGTGTTTTGCTCTGGCTAAAAAGAAAGAGAGCAACCGGTTCAAGTCGGCGATGGATTACCTTGTTCAAACTGGACCCAACGGCGGCTACGATCATTACTACCATTACTTTCTGTATTACGCCTCCCAAACCTATTTTCACGCCTCGCCCAAGCTGTGGGAGGAATGGAATGCGGCGAACATCAAACGTATGATGGCCAGTCAACAGGAGAATGGTGGTTGGACTGGAAACTTTGGCGGTAGTTTCGCCACGTCGGCGTCGTTGTTGTCCTTGGCATTGAACTACCGTTATCTTCCGATCTATGAACGTTAAAATTATTGGAACCGTTCTCGGCGGTCTGATTATTGCTGCGGGCGCTCAGGACGATCCTAATCCCACGCCACCCCAACAGGGCCCGACTGTGGGTCTGAGCGATCTCAAGCCCGTTCGCTCTACTGACGCCGCCCAAGTGACGCGGCGTGTTGCGCCTGAAACACAAAAGAAACAATCAGATCAAGAGGATCGCCTGAAACTATTGGGCGGCGGTTCATTGGATGGTAAATTCCTCGGCTTTTATGAAGGACGTGTTCGTTGGGCCCATTCGGCTTTTGGTGCCCCCGTATCCGTGGATGCGCTGGCTGTGGATTCTGTTCGCGTCAAACAGGTAGCCCTGCCACTCAAGGCAGCCGATTGTCGGGTAACCCTGGTTACCGGCGAAAATGTTATCGGCACTCTCAAATCGTTTAACGAGCAAGCGCTCGTATTAGAGACTTGGTATGCCGGTGAATTATCCATTCCCAGACGAGCTATTCAACTCGTGGAGCCCCGGCGCACAATGGCGCGGGTCGTTTATGAAGGGCCGGAACAGGGTCCTGATGGTTGGTTGACTGGCAACCGAAACACTGGGGTAGCTCTCAAGCCCTTCAAGGCAGTCGAACTGCAGGCACAAGGGGCTGTGCCGGCGCAGGAACGGGCCCTAGAGGCGATTGGCCGGCGTGCGCCGGGAGGGCAAGGGGGCGCGAAGAAGACCCCGTTGTGGCGGTATGCAAACAAGGGGTTTACGAGCATGACCAGTGGTCCGATCCTCGGCCGAAAAGATCTGGAGCTGCCCGATCGGTGCGCTTTGGAATTTGATTTCCAATATCTGGGCTACTTCAATCTGGGCATTAATATTTTTGCCGACCAGATCAAAAACGAATATTCAGGTAACAGTTACAGCCTTCGTCTGGATCAAAACAACGCTTACCTTTATCGCATTCAAAATGGTAGCACTTCCAACCTTGGCAACGCGCAGTCTCAGCTATCCGGAAAGACCGAGTGTCGGGTTACATTGCTGGTTGATAAACCAGCCAAAACTCTGGCTTTATTGATCAATGATCGATTGGTGAACAAATGGGAGGATGGGCGTGGTGCCTTTGCCGGTAAGGGGAACGGAGTGTTGTTTACCTCACGCAACAATAGCGCAATGCGGATCAGCCGCATTCGTATTCGTGAATGGGATGGCACCTTGCCAAACGGCGATAAGCAAGAATTGGGGAACGGCAAGGAAGATTACGTGCGATTCAGCAACGGCGACGGTTTCTCAGGGCGAATCATGAGGTTGGAAGATGGCAAACTGGTGTTCAAAACCAATTTTGGCGAGGTGCCCGTACCGATGGACACAGTCGAAAAAATGGCCGTGATCAATCCCGCCCAAGAATCGATCAGTACGCCAAAGGCTGTTTCAACGGATCTGATGGGTGATGGGAATTTGATATTGGAATTCCTTGGCTGGGAACAGCAGGAGGTCAAGGTGCGCCATCAATTTATGGGAGATATGTCGGTGGATCCCGCCGTTTTCGAATCACTTAAATTCAACCTCGACCAACCAAGACAGCGTCAGGGCGCTGGCTTGTTCGATCAATGAAAAATATTAAGCTCATGTTCGTGGCGGCGCTTTGCGGCACTAGCCTCTCGACTTTCGCCGAAATCGTGATCAAGCCGGTGCGCACGCCCTCGGTATCCACTAATCGTCCCGGCATCATTGTGCCCGGGCCGGATGGCGGTGGGGTTACGCATGAGCAAAAGCAGCAGGTGATTGAGCTGCTGGATGGCGACGTGCTCAAAGGAACTTTTGTGGGGTTTGATTCCGAAGGCGGTGCCAAGTGGCGGCATCCAGCCGTGAAAACGGACATCGAATTCATGACCGATAGCCTCAGCAAGATCAGTCTTTTTCCGCGGCCTTACTCGGGCGCTCCAGGTGACAACACAAGAGTGGAGTTGATGACTGGCGAGGAATTGAGCGGTGAATTGTTGGAGATGAACAACCGGCATTTGATTCTGAAGGCATGGTATAGTCGTAACACCTTGCGCATTCCTCGTGAAAAAATTCTCGCCATTCGACCGGCTACTGCGGAGGCAGGGGTGATTTATGAAGGACCCACCGGGATGGAGGGTTGGAAGAGTCAGGGGGGAGGTATTAGGAATGTACAAGTACCCGTGGTGCCGGGGGGGGGGCGTTTCTTAAACGGGCCTGTTAAAGGGTTAAGGCAGCCTTTGCCTGGCGCTGGATTGCCTGGTGCTGGCGGGGCACCAGCTATTGATCCGATTACTGGGTTGCCAACTGCCCCGCGATGGCAATACAGCAACGAGTCATTTGTGGCCACGCGGTCCAGTTCGCTGATTGGTCGGAAGATGAAACTGACGGATAAGGTAAACGTGGAGTTTGATCTGAATTGGCGTGGTAATTTCAATCTGGGTATCAGTGTTTTTGCTGATAAGTTCGATGCCTATTCGGGTAATTCCTACATGGTTGGGTTCAGCCCCAATGATTGTTATCTGATGCGCATGGCCAACAACGTGCAGAATAATCTGGGGCGAGCCAGTTATCAGGATTTGCGGGGTAAAACCAAGGCACGTATTTCGGTGCGCATAAACAAGGAGGCGGGGACCATTGCGTTGGTGTTGAATAACCGCGTGGTAAAAGAATGGGAGGATAACGCAGGATTTGCCGGCAAGGGCGAGAATGTGAGCTTTGTGCTGCTGCAAAATACGTATGTGAAGGTCAGCAATATCCGCGTGAGCCAGTGGGACGGTAAATTGCCTTCCGGGGAAGGTTCGAAAAAGGAGGGCAAGGACTTGCTGGTGATGAGCAGCGCGGGCAGTTTATCCGGCGAATTGCTTGGGATTTTGGATGGCAAAGTTCGGTTTAAGGCAGCGTTTTCGCCGGAGCCTTTGGAGATGACCCTCGACACGGTGGCGCGGATCAATCTCGCCGATGCGGAACTGGAGAAGCCCAAGCTTGGCTTGGGTGATGTGCGGGTCACGTTCTCCAACGGCGGCCAGTTTACCTTCCTGCTCGAAAACTGGGGCGCAGATCGGGTCACCGGCTTAAGTACGGTTTTGGGCCGGGTAGAATTTCAGCCGGGCGCCTTCTCGATGCTGGAGTTTAACCTGACCAAAAAAGAAGGGTCCGGCAGCGCGGATCCGTTTGATGACTTCTAGGCCGGTGATGGCTGCAGTAACTGCGGCGTGAATAGCCCGCGAACAAATCTCCAATAACTGGGCCTTGAGGGAGCCCGCCGACAGGTTAGGGTGGCTTCGAACCGTACCCACCATGACGATTGCTCATTCCAGCGAGGAAAAAACCACCTCCCAACCGCCGTCCACCTCCCAACGCTCCACCAATGCCCGCCTCTCCAGCGATGAGCTTGCCGTGCTGGAGAAGATGGGCGAGGACACAGTGACCGTGAATCTTGACATCACCTTGCGCCCAGTGACGTGGTTGGCATTGCAGAAATACGCGACTAAGCATGACTGCTCACTGTCCGAATCCTTGGAACATGGGCTGGAGGAATCGGAGGCGGTGGGCGATTGCATTAACATCCGTCAAGCCAAGCGCTAAGGCGAACCCAAATCGAACGAATGCCGGTGTGGTGGAATTGGTAGACACAGGGGACTTAAAATCCCCCGGCCTTTAAAAGCCGTGCCGGTTCGACTCCGGCCGCCGGTACCATTTTTCATGAATGCTGAAGAACAGATCGAAGCGCTCGGGTTGGAGTTGCCACCACCTCCCAAACCGGGCGGGGTATATCAGCCGTTGTTGATCCATGACGGTTTGGCCTATGTGTCCGGTCATGGGCCATTGCTGCCGGATGAAACCTATCTGACTGGAAAAGTGGGCGGTGAATTGGGTGTGGATGAGGGGCGGGCTGCGGCGCGGCAAACCGGGCTGGCAATTTTGGCTACATTACAGGCGCGGCTGGGCAGTTTGAATCGCGTGAAACGTTTGGTGAAATCTTTCGGCATGGTGAATGCCGCCGCGGATTTTGGAGAGCACCCGCAAGTGATCAATGGCTACAGCGAATTGATGGCCGAGGTGTTCGGTCCGGAAAATGGCGTGGGTACGCGAAGCGCCATTGGGATGGGATCGTTGCCGGGCAATATCGCGGTGGAAATCGAGGCGGTGTTTGAAGTTGCGGATTGACGATGGGCGATGACTGGTATCGCATTTCGAATGAGGCGGAAATCCCTTCGCCTGCCTTGCTGGTGTATCCCAATCGGATTGTACATAATCTTCAACGCATGGTGGAAATTGCCGGGATGCCCGCCCGCTTGCGTCCGCATGTGAAGACCCACAAGTTGCCCGAACTGATCGGGATGCAGCTTTCCTTGGGAATTGATAAATTTAAATGCGCCACCATTGCAGAGGCGGAAATGGTCGCCGGTTCCGGTGGTATGGATATTCTTCTCGCGCATCAACCGGTGGGGCCGAATGCCGCTCGCTTGCGGTTCCTGATGGATCGTTATCCCAAGGTGCGCTGGGCGGCCATTGTGGATGATGCAAATTGGGTGAACACACTCAGTCGGTTGTTTTCAGACGCCCCGCGCAAGTTGGCAGTGTACCTTGATTTGGATTGCGGTATGCATCGTACTGGAATTGCCCCTGGGCCGGAGGCACTGGATTTGTACCGGACAATCTCCCAATCGCCCGGCTTGGAGGCTGGAGGATTGCATGCCTACGATGGGCACAACCATGAGCCGGATTTAGCCAAGCGCACGGCTCAATGTGAGGCAGATTTTGTGCCCGTATTAGAGTTTCGGGAACAGCTAGAAGGCCAAGGATTGAGTGTCCCTGAGCTGGTTGCCGGCGGTACCCCGACATTTCCTGTGCACGCGGCATATGCAGATCGGAATTGCAGTCCGGGCACAACGACGTTGTGGGATTTCGGATATGGGGATGGTCTGCCGGATTTGGAGTTCGATTATGCTGCGATTTTACTCACGCGCGTGATTAGTCGGCCGGGTACGCAGCGTGCCTGTTTTGATCTGGGCCATAAGGCCGTGGCGGCTGATAAACCATTGCCGCGTGTTCGTTTTTTTGGACACGAAAACGCTGAGGCACTTGTGCATAGTGAGGAGCACTTGATGCTGGAAGGCGCCTCGATGGAGGGATTGCAGGTGGGTGATTGTTGTTACGGTGTGCCGGCGCACATTTGCCCCACAGTTGCCTTGCACGATCACGCGTGGGTAGTGCAGGAGGGTAAGGCGGTGGGGCTTTGGGATATCGCGGCGCGGCGCCGGAGTTTGGGGGTTTAAATCATGTGGATTCTGGATGCACATTTGGATCTCTCCATGAATGCCATGGAGTGGAATCGGGATTTGACGCGGTCGGTTGCTGAAATTCGTGACCGGGAACAAGGCCAAACCGATAAACCGGATCGTGGGCAAGGTACCGTGGCGTTGCCGGATATGCGGCGTGGGAGGATTGGCATCTGTGTCGCCACCCAAATCGCCCGTTACGTCAAGCCGAGCAATAATCTTCAGGGTTGGTATTCTCCGGAACAAGCTTGGGCCCAGACGCAGGGGCAATTGTCCTGGTACCGCGCCATGGAGGAACGAGGTGAGCTGTTGCAGATCACAGACGCGGAAGCACTGAACGCTCATGCGGAATTATGGGCGGATGATCCGCCGGAGGGTGCACCCATCGGATATATCCTTAGTCTTGAGGGGGCGGATTCGATCATTACCCCGGATCGTTTGGAGCGTTCTTATGCGCAGGGTTTGCGTGCCCTTGGGCTGGCGCATTACGGGCCGGGCACCTACGCGCAAGGCACGGCACATACGGGCGGTTTGGGGCCGCGCGGCAAGGAGCTGCTGCAGGAGATGGATCGGCTTGGAATGATTCTGGATGCGACGCACTTGTGTGATGACAGTTTTTGGGAGGCGATGGATATTTTTCAGGGGCCAGTGTGGGCGAGCCACAATAATTGCCGCGCATTGGTGCCGAATGATCGGCAGTTTTCCGATGAACAAATCCGATGTCTGATTGAGCGCGGGGCGGTGATTGGCGGCGTGTTGGATGCTTGGATGTTGGTGGCGGATTGGCAGCGCGGTCTAACAACACCGAAGGAATCCGGTGTGAAACTCGAGCATGTGCTCGATCACATGGATCACATTTGCCAACTGGCGGGGAATGCCCGGCATATCGGTATTGGGACGGATCTGGATGGCGGTTATGGGCGCGAGCAAAGTCCGGGCGATCTGGATACAATTGCCGATCTGCAACGCCTTCCGGGAATGCTGGCCGAACGGGGCTATGCTGAGGCGGATATTGCCGGTGTGATGCACGGGAATTTCCTGCGTTTTCTGAACGACGCCTGGGCCTAGGCAATCCACGGGGCGCATGCTAGGCTGGCGCATGCGTTTGCGATATTGGTTTCCCTTGTTCCTTTCACTCACGGCCCTCGGGGCTGAACGCCCGCAAAAAGAATTTCCGCTGTGGCCGGAAAAAGCGCCAGGGCAAAAGGGGGATACGCCGAAGGATATTCCAACGCTGACTCCGTACTGGTCCTCGAAGCCGACCGGAGCTGCCATGGTCATTTGCCCGGGAGGCGGCTATGGCGGATTGGCCGGGCACGAGGGCAAGGGGTATGCCGATTGGTTGGTGAAACAAGGAGTCGATTGTTTCGTGCTCAAGTATCGCTTGGGCTCGGCTGGGTACCGGCACCCGATCATGTGGCAGGATGTATCGCGTGCCATTCGTACAGTCCGCGCAAAGGCGAAGCATTGGAAGCTGGCTCCGGACAGAATTGGGGTCATGGGTTCATCGGCAGGCGGGCATTTGACTTCCACGATTGTGGCGCATTTTGATTACGGATTGAAAGAGGGGGATGCTATCGATCGGGTGAGTTCACGGCCGGATTTGGCTGTGTTGTGCTATCCGGTAATCACCTTGGGGAAACATACGCACCAGGGGTCGAAGCGAAACCTTTTGGGAGAAAAGCCTTCGCCGGAACTGGTGAAATTGTTGTCCAACGAACTTCAGGTCCAAAAGGATTCGCCGCCCTGTTTCATTTGGCATACCTGGGAGGATGGCCCGGTACCGATGGAGAATAGTATGTTGTTTGCCTCGGCACTCCGACGACAAGGGGTGCGGGTGTCACTGCATATTTACGAGGCCGGCCGGCACGGGATTGGCCTGGGTGCAACGGATCACGAGAAACTGCATCCATGGACCGACCAGTTGATGTTCTGGTTTAAGCAACGCAAATTCATTCCGTAGCGGTATTTCGCCATCCGAATTGGCTTACGTTGGCGAGGGCGCGCTCAAGTAATTTCCGTTGATAGTAGCCGGAGACATGGAGGCAGCACCCGAGAAGAGCACGAGAAACCTGCTCAATGCGTTCAGCTTGATGGAAAACTGAAGTTTTCTGATTGTGCCTTCGGTCACTTAGTTCATAACCCGAATCACGGAAAGGGTTTTTATTGAAGGATACATGGGGTAAGTTGCAATCATGCGCCGAGCGATGAATATTCTGATCGTCTTAGGAGGCGTGACTATTGGAGGTTGCAAGCACGAGGCCGAAAGTGTGCCGCCCGTGTCAGTTAAGGAGCCGGTGGAGTTTGATTCGGCGCATCAGCAATTAGCTAAGATCCTTGAACAAGTGACCGATGGTTTTGGGCCTGTGGATTATGAAATACTGCACCGTGATCCAAAAGCGTTGGAGGAGTATCTGAACCATGCTGCCAGTGTGCCGCGTTCGCAGTTTGATGGCTGGCCCAAGCCTGAGCGGATGGCGTTTTTGTTGAATGTCTACAATGCGGCCACCTTGAAGCTGATGGCCGACCATTATCCTGTTACTTCCATCAAAATGATTGGTGGTGTCCGGAGAGTTTGGAACCTGAAAGTGGTGCGGTTGTTTGGCGAGAAATGGACTTTAAACGACGTGGAACATGGGATGATTCGTAAAATGTTTCAATCTCCCTCCATTCATTTCGCGTTAGTTTGCGGCGCCAAAGGATGCCCAGTCCTGCGCAAAGAACCCTACACGGCGGCCCGTTTGGAGGAACAATTTACCGAGCAAGCCCGATCGTTTTTGAGGGATGAAGAAAAGAACTTCGTGGAATTGGGAAAGCAGGAGCTGCACCTCTCGCCCATCTTCAAATGGTACGGGGAAGATTTCGGGAAAGACGACGCTGAGATCATTCAATTTGTGGCGGATTATTTTCCCGCTAAGACCGCCGAGGCTCTGAGGGCCGGCGGATTCAAGATTCGCTACACCGACTATGACTGGAGCGCGAACACGAAGAAATGACTTGCTCCAGAATGATGAAGCCGATACATCTCCCGTTCCGGCTGCGCCCTTAGCTCAATTGGATAGAGCGTCTGACTACGGATCAGAAGGTTAGGGGTTCGACTCCCTTAGGGCGTGCCATTTTTCACACCTGCTCCTGAAGTGTTTCCACGGCTTCCCGGAATATTTTCCCGACGCGTTGTTTGGCCATGTAAACTTGGGCGGCATTGACGCCCAGAGTTCGGCAGGTTTCGCGTACGGTCCATTCGTCGATGTAATGGCATTTGAAGATTTGAAATTGCTTGGGGCTCGAGAGTTTCTTGGTGCGGCTCAGGGCGGCTTGGATGAGATTGCGGTTCCATTCTTCATCCCAGATCTTCTCGATTTCCGGGCCTTCCGGGTCTTCCAGATTTTGCAATTCATCCGCAGCTTCCTCAAGCGGCTGATTGAGGGCGGGGCGGCGTTGTTGTTTTTTGAAAAAATCGTTAAGCCGGGAACGAGTGACGGTGCGTAGCCACCCCTTGAACGTTCCGCGTTTTCGGTTGTATTCGAAGCGGTCGAGGCTGTTGTGCACTTTGAGGATGGTTTCCTGAACGATATCCTGGGCGTCGGCCTCGGATAGGCCGGCACGCCGGGCGACATTGTAGATGAGTTCCCAGTAGGTGTGGAAAAACTCCTCCCAGCTTTCGCCGTTGATCGTGGCTTTCAGGCGTTGGATGAGGCTGCTGCGGGTTTCCAACAGTGGGGCCTCCGGCTTCATGGGCGTGGATTGCATCATAAGCGGGCGTGATGGGCAATGGTGAAGCGGTGGGGCTAGGTTAGCGCCCGCCCGGCGCGCCAGGGGAAGGCACGCCAGGTCGGGGCTCGCTCAGGGTTAGGGGGCGCCCGTCCGGTTGCCCGGACGGGCGAGGGGACCCCGGCTGCGGGTAGAGGCACGAGGAATGCGGAGGCGTGCAGTCTTTGTTTAACCCAACCATGACTGCGGGATTCCTCATGCGAATGTAGCCTTCCTGGTAAATTGATGCACGGTCAGCGCCACGGAAACATTTGCTGCCTGGGCGCGGGCGGCCATGGCGCGGAGGGCGGATCGGCGCCCTTGTTTAGCCGGGCGCGGATATGCCGGAACCAGAGCTGGCCGATGGCGTGGTTGCGGTTTCGGGACACCCGGCGCGCCAGAGCGGCCCGGTTGTCCAATTTGAGTTTCAGTATGCTTTGGATCATTGAATACCCCCATGTCATTAATAGGTACCGTCCGCGCGGAGTCGTTCTAACAACTTTTATCAAATTATTTTTGTTCGACGCCGGGTGAGGTGAATAACCTTCACTTTGTGAACAACCTTCGATAACTTATCGTTCAAGCAAGGAGGTGAGGAACAATCCGCAACGGCGGTCCTGTGAATCACGTGTGAATACTGCCGATCGAGGTTGTGCTGTATTATGGGCAAATCATTTCACATTCCCGATTATGAGCTGGTGATCGAGATCGCCCGGGGCAGCTATGGGCAGGTTTGGCTGGCCCGCAGCGTGCTGGGTACTTGGCGGGCGGTGAAGATTGTGCAGCGCTCGCTCTTTGAAGATTCGCGGCCATACCAGCGCGAACTGAACGGCATCCGGCATTACGAGGCAATTTCCCGCGGGCATGAAGGGTTGATCGATGTATTGCATGTCGGCCGGAACGATGAAGAGGGATACTTTTATTATGTGATGGAGCTGGCCGATGATCAGGTGGTCGGTCAATCGGTGCGCTCGGCGGATTACAGTGCGCGTACGTTGCAATCGGACCTCAATGCCCGCGAATCCTTGCCGATAGAAGAATGCGCCTACATCGGGGGCGAGTTGGCCGATGCTCTGCATTATCTCCATGCGCACGGTCTGGTGCATCGGGACATCAAGCCTTCGAATATCGTTTATGTAAACGGCCGGCCCAAGCTGGCGGATATTGGATTGGTGGCCGGTTCGGGCGTAGCATCGGGCGAGGTCGGGACGCTGGGTTTTTTGCCGTCTGAAGGGGCCGGCGATTGGCGCGGGGATTTGTATGCGCTAGGCAAGGTGTTGTACGAGGCCAGCACGGGCATGGACCGCAACGCCTTTCCTGATTTGCCGCCCACTGCGCGCGGCTTGTCTGCCCGCGATCCGTTGATGCAGCTGAACCGGCTGTTGCTGCGGGCTTGCTCGGGTGATGAGCGCGAGGCCTTTCCGGATGCTGCTTCATTGGCGGCGGCTTTGCGCCAGCTGAATGCGCCTTCGTTTTTTGCCGGACCCTTTACATGGCGTGAGAAACGGTTGCTTGTGCTGGCGGCGGCATTGGCATTTTTGTTATTAGCGTCTGATGCATTGTTGGTGTACCTCGGTTGGGGACGTCAACAAGCCGAGCCAGTGGCGGTTGAAAAGGTTGTTCCGGTTGAGGGGGATTCGGTCCGGGGCAAATTCGAGTCAAATTCCGGCCAGTAGGTTTCTGTTGTTCTCCACATTCGGCGCCCCTATGGTCGCGGCAATGGCTTCTGTGGAAATGGGTTCGGTGTTGTTGCGTCTTCGCGAAGGAGATCATGTGGGTGTGCTGAAGCGGACGCTGAAAGGTGGCACCGAATTGGTCCATGGCAGTGAGTCGATCACCACGGCGGCCACAATTCCGGCCGGTCATAAAATTGCATTGAAGCCCGTGGCCAATGGCGAACCTGTGCGCAAGTACGGTCAAATCATTGGTTTTGCGGAGGGCAACATCACCGCGGGCGAGCACGTTCACTCCCACAATTTGGTATGCCGTGATTATGAGCGGGAACATCGGTTTTGTGCGGATTATCAGCCGACTGAGTTTTACCCGGAATCAGAGCGCCGCACTTTTCAAGGCTATTCGCGTCCGGGAGGACGGGCCGGGACGCGTAATTATGTCGCGGTAATTTCCAATGTGAACTGCTCGAATTCCGTGTCGCGTTATGTGGCCGAACGGTTTTCCGGCGAGGCATTCCAGCAGCAATATCCCGGCGTGGATGGTGTGATTGCCTTGAAGACTCAGGGCGGTTGCGGGGTGGAGCCGGGCGGTCCGATGCAAATTATTCGACGCACGCTGGGGAATATGGCGCGTCATCCGAACATTGCTGGCTACGTGATGATTGGGCTTGGGTGCGAGGACAACCAGATTGCCGGGATCCGCGAGGATTACAAACTGGATAACTTGCAGGAAGGCGAGATAGCACCGGAGTTCATGACCATTCAGGGCACGGGTGGTTCCCTGAAGACCATTGAGGCGGCCGTAAAGGCGGTGGAACAGATTCTGCCCAATGTGGCAAGTGCGCAACGTACCGAGCAACCGTTGGCCAAGTTGTTGTTGGCGGAAAACTGTGGCGGTTCGGATGGTAACAGCGGTTGCACAGCCAATCCCGCACTGGGTGTGGCCTCCGATGAATTAGTGCGGCATGGAGGCACTTCGGTGTTGGCGGAAACATCGGAAATTTATGGCGCGGAACATTTACTGACCAACCGCGCGGTCACTCCGGCCGTGGCGGAAAAGCTCATGAACCAAATACGTTGGTGGGAGGATTACGCCCGACGTCATGACAGCACGATTGATAACAACCCCTCGGTGGGCAACAAGGAGGGTGGGTTGACGACAATTTATGAAAAGAGTCTGGGGGCTCTGGCCAAAGGCGGACAATCCGCGTTGATGGCGGTGTATGATTATGCGGAGCGGATTGATACGCCGGGATTTGGGTTTATGGATACGCCTGGCTACGATCCGATCAGCATGACCGGGCTGGTGTCCGGCGGTTGTAACGTGGGCGTTTTTACCACCGGCCGGGGGAGCGTGTATGGCTGCAAACCGGCTCCCTGCATCAAAGTGGCCACGAACACGGCGCTCTACAATTGGATGGAGGAGGATATGGATCTCAATGCGGGCACGATTATGGACGGGACGGAAACGATTCAGGAAGTGGGGGTGCGACTCTTTGAGAAAATTATTTCCGTAGCCAACGGGGAGAAAACCAAGAGCGAACTTAATGGCATCGGCGATGAGGAATTTCAGCCGTGGTTTCCCGGGCCGCAATATTGATCACATCACCGAGGTGCGCGTGGGCTGGGCAGTGAGCCAGTAGCGGCCTTGCCGGCGGCTGATGGCAACCTCGCAGTCGAAGGCTCTGCTGAGGGTATCATTTTTCAAAATCCGTTTCACCGGTCCGTGCGCCACATCGCGACCTTTTCGCAGCAAGAGGGCGTGGGTAAACACCGGCATGATTTCCTCCACATGATGAGTGATGAGCACAATGGCGGGCGTGTTCCGTTGACGGCCGAGGCGGTCGATGAATTGTAGGAAATGTTCGCGGGCCACAGGATCCAAGCCGGCGCAGGGTTCATCGAGCATCAGTAGCTTGGGTCGGGCCATGAGGGCGCGACCGATGAGGGCGCGTTGGCGTTCTCCCTGGGATAGTTGCGACCAGGGGCGGTCGGCCAGGTGAGCGCATTCGATACGCTTGAGGATGGCGCGTGCTTCGCGTTTGTCGGCGGCGGAAGGTTCGTGCCAGAGATCGATCATGGCGTATTTGCCGCTCACAATGGTTTCCAGCACGGGCTCATCTTCGGCCATGAGTTTGTTGAGCGTGGAGCTGACGAGGCCTATGTGTTTGCGCAGCTCGGTCCAATCGCTGTCTCCAAAGGTGTTGCCCAGGATTTGGATGTCGCCTCGAGTGGGAAACTTGTAGCCGGTCAAGGCGGCGAGCAGGGTGGTTTTACCGCACCCGTTGGGGCCGAGCACAGCCCAGTGTTCGCCGCGTTCCACGCGCCAGTTTAAGCCATCCAGAATGCGAGTATCGCCTCGCTGCAAATGCAGGTCTTGGATGTCGAGGATGGGAGTTGCGGCCACACGGGCTTGTAACGGTCCGGCGGCTTGGGGCCAAGCGAAAGTTTGCCTTGCGGGCTCATGGGCACCTGCCTAGGCTTTAGCCGAACCTAAGTTTATGAAACGAACGATTCTCTTTTCTCTCGGCGCGTTGCTGCTGGTAGCCGGCGCGGACACCAAGGCGGCAGATAAAAAACTGCCGGGTTATACCGATACCCCGATTATTCCCGGCCAGAAATGGCGGGTGCACGATGCCAATCGGCCGCGCCCGAAGGTGGTGGAAGTGGGGGCTTCCAAGACGCTGGGTCTTAAGCCGCCGAAAGGGGCGGTGGTGTTGTTTAACGGCACCGACACCAGCAAGTGGAGTCATGACAAATGGAAGATTGAAGAAGGCCATATGGAGGTGACGCCCAGGTCGGGATCGCTACGGACCAAGGATTCGTTTGGCTCAGTCAAGCTGCACTTGGAATTCGCCACGCCGAAGGTGGTGAAGGGCGAAAGTCAGGGCCGTGGCAATAGCGGTGTGTTTTTGAACGGCCGTTACGAGGTGCAGGTGCTCGACTCCTACAACAACATTAGTTACGCCGATGGCCAGTGCGCCGCGTTGTACGGCCAGTTTCCGCCCAAGGTAAATGCCTGCCGTCCTCCGGGGGAATGGCAAACCTATGACATCACCTTCCTCGCCCCCAAGTGGGACAAGGCCGGCAAGCTTGTGCGTAAGGCCACCGTTACGGTGGTTCATAATGGCGTGGTTGTTCATGACAAGCAGGAGATGAACGGCCCGAGCGGACATCGTAATGTGCCGAAATACAAGCAACATGGCCCTGGGCCAATCCAGTTGCAGGACCACGGTAACCCGACGCGGTTCCGGAATATCTGGCTGGTGAAGCTGGAAGACTAGAAGGGTAAGCACATCAAATTTGCCACAGGCGGGGCTTCGGCCCCGCCTTTTCTTTATCCGTGTGCGTAGGAAATTCCCTAAAAAAACTGAGATTTGCGGATAGCTCTGATTTGACGGGCCGCCGATTCAGGCACTAAGTTGCACTAGCCGTTTACACTGATGGCCGTAAAAGACGATTATTTGCTCGATACGCTCATGGATATGGGCGCGGTGGACCCTTCCCAAGTGGAAGCCGCTCGCGCCGTGGCGGAGCCTGCCGGAGCCGGAGTGATCGACACGATGGTCATATCCAAGACGCTGAATCCTGATCTGCTCGTGCAGGCGCGCGGCATGCAATACGGCTGCGATGCAATCGACCTGCGCGAACTACAGCCCAACGATGCGGCCATGGGAGCGTTGCCCAGGCATATAGCCCGTCGGTATCAGGTCATCCCGGTGGCTTATGAAAATGATGAGCTGACGGTGGCCTTGGAGGATCCGGGCGACATCGATACCACCGACGCATTGAACCGCCTGCTTGAGGTGGGATCGGTGGTTTACAAGGTGGCCAGTGAATCGCAAATCAAAGCCACCATAGATCGTTTCTATGGTTCCACGGATGAGGCCGTGGAACGATTGGTTACGGAGCTTTCCCAAACGCAGGTGGATATCGGTGAAGGGGGCGGCGCTGTGGGTGAAAGCGGCGTGGTAGAGACCGGGGATGAGCAGAACTCGCCTTTGGTCAAGATGGTGAACCTGATTATCGCCGACGGATTTCGTGCGGATTGCTCGGACGTCCACATTGAGCCGTTCGAAAACCGTCTGCGAATTCGGTACCGCATTGATGGCGTGCTGCGCGAGCACCAATCCGTGCCGCACCGGTTGACCGGGCCGATCGTTTCGCGTTTGAAAATTGAATCAGGCATGTCCATTGCCGAGAAGCGGACGCCGCAGGATGGCCGCTACAAGCAGATTATTGACGACCGGGAAATCGACTTTCGTGTGAACTGTCTGCCGACGCTTTATGGCGAAAGCATGGTACTTCGTGTTTTGGATAAGGGCGGACTGAACCTCGGCTTGGATCAGCTGGGATTCATGCGGGAGGATCAGGAAGTGTTCGAGCGCAATGCCCAAATGCCCGATGGCATCATGTTGGTTACAGGGCCTACGGGTTCAGGCAAAACGACGACGTTGTATTCTTGTTTGAACCTCCTAAACACACCGA
>CAJWVY010000034.1 GCA_913048135.1 uncultured Verrucomicrobiales bacterium | reverse complement strand
CACAGCGATTATTCGGGCAGGGCAGGAGAACAAACCCAGTCATGCAGTCGGCATGACCGGCGCGCAAGTTACCATCCTCTTTGCCGCGCTAATTCTCGTTAATGGGTTTGCCTACACCACCCGGGCCAAAGTGGATTTCACCGAAGACAAAATCCACACCTTATCACCTGGCACCAAGAATATCCTCAAGCGCGTCACCAAAGAGCGCGGCGAAGATCCGGATGCGTTTAAGATCGAGGCACGCCTGTATTTCACCCGTGGTGAAGATCGCGTGTCGGTTTTTGTCCGCCAATACGCTGCACGGGTAACTGAACTACTCAAGGAATATCAGGAAGCTAGTTCAGGCTCTCTAGTTTTCAACGAAATCAATCCCCAACCAGACACGGATGAGGAGGAACTCGCCCAACATGACAATATCGCTCGCATGCAAATTGGCCTCGATGAATACGCCTACATCGGCCTGACCCTCAGTTATGCGGACCGCACCGAAATTATCAACCTGCTTGAGCAAGGCCCCGGTGGTCGGCCAGGCGGCTTGCGGTCTGAATCACTCCTCGAATACGACATCTCCGGCGCCATCACGCGATTAATTAAGAAGGCCGACGAAGCACCGACTATTGGCGTTATGTCGCCACTACAATTGACCGGCGGTTTTCCTCCCAATCTACCGCCTCAAATGCAGCGAGGCCAACGCCCATCACCTCCTTGGATGTTAATGCAGCAACTTTGGCTCACCTACGGCCGGGACAATGTGCAAACCGTGGATATGGCGACCGATACCATTAGTGAGAATATCGATCTGCTACTCGTCGTCCACCCCAAAGGTATCACTGAAAAAGCCCAATTCGCCATTGACCAATATTTACTAAACGGCGGTAAAGTAGCGGCATTCCTTGACCCTAATCACGCCTTTGACCAAGGGCCAATGGGAGGCTTTGCTCCACCTGCTGGTAGCTCGTCCAATTTTGAAAAGCTTTTGCCTGCGTGGGGTTTAAACTTCAATGGCGGGCAAGTCGTCGCTGATCCAACCTATGGCCTGCGACCGCCTCAGAGCGGATCATCATGGATCACCGCTCTGGATATCCAACGAGAGGGCCTTAATGAAGATGACCCTATCACCCAGAGTCTTGGGCCCGTTTCGGGCATTCACTTTGGCGCTTTCCGTCAAGAAACTGCAGTCGACAAAAAAGCGGCTCGCCCAACTATGACACCACTGATCCATAGCACCACAAATTCTGCGCTGGTGGCTGCCTCGGAAACTACGGGGCTTTTCCCGGTGCCAAGTTTCCAACAATCTCAGGCTGAACTACTGAGCGCCTTTGTGCCGACAGCTGGCACCAACATTCTGGCGTTAAAATTGACTGGTGAGTTTGCCACGGCTTTCCCTGATGGCGATCCTGAACGGCCCGCATCCAATCCTGATAGTAATGCAACCGCACCGCCGCCACCGGATACTTCCCTGAAATCTGTTAAGGCTGATGCTAACCCGGTAGTCGTGTTGGTTAGTGACGCCGATTTCCTCCACAACACCATTCATGAACTTGATCAATTACGGGGCTTTCGAAATAGCAATTTGAATTTCGTGCTCAACCTTGTGGATTACCTGACAGGAGACGAAGACCTAATTCGAATCCGAAGCCTCACCAATCGCAGTCGCCCCTTGAAGAAGCTCACCGAACTTGAAGAACAGGCCACTCGCGATATCCAGAAAGAATTAGAGCAACATGAAAAAGATCTGGAGGAGGCTGACCAGAAAGTAGCGGAGGTGACCGATAAACTCCAAAACCAACTACGCAGCGCTATTCAATCCGGCCAATCCGGTGTCATCCGCCTACAGGTCAGCGAAGGGGACCAAAAGAAACTGGAGGAAAGCCAAGCCGAAGCCGAAGACGCACGAGACCGTGCCCGTAAAGCGATTCGTCGCATCAAAAAGGAGCGCCGTATAGCCGTAGATTCCCTGCGCAACCAATTTAAATGGGCCAGCATTGCCTGCATGCCTTTTCTAGTGGCCATCTTTGGGGCGGCCGTCTCAATCCGTAACCGCAAATAATCTGCTCAAAATGAAATCGAATAAAAGTAACGGTATCCTAATTTCACTGATCGTTCTGGTGATTGCGGCAGTCCTGTATTTCAGCGGCTTAGGCGGCAACCGCGGCGCTACAATCATCGTTGGCAAGGAGCCGCTCGCTGAGCTGCCAATCAGTAAAATAACCGCCATCGTTATCGCCAACGAAGCCAGCACGCTAACCTTGAGACGTGCCGAGGAACAATGGGTGGTGGTTAATCGCAAAGGGTATCCGGCTGATCCGGATCGCATTGAAAACTTCGTGAAATCATTCACCGAAATGAAAGCTCTACGCGAGCTAAGCGCCGGAGCCGAACAACTCGATCGAATCGGACTGAAGCAGGGCACGCGCGTAACCTTGCAAGACGACAAGGGGAATGCCATTCACACTCTCACCCTCGGCAAGGAACTCAATGCGCCCGGCAGCGATAGCCAGCAATCCGCCATGGGGCGCGGAGGCTTTCCTGACCGCCGTTTTGTTATGGTGGATGGCGAACGCTCATCGATCACCGTAGTCGATCAAACCTTCAGCAATGCCACCACCGGCCCGGCAGATTGGCTGGACAAAACATTCTTCCAGATCGAAAAGCCCAATGCCATCGAAGTGATCTACAACGGAACGGATTCCACCAATTCATGGAAGCTCGCTAAGGCCTCCGACATAGCGGACTGGAAACTCGACGGGGAACTACCTGAAGGCAAAGAGCTGGACACTGCCCAAGCTCCTACTTCGGCCCTCAGCAACCCGGCCTTTAATGATCTGGCCAATGACGCCGAAAAAGTAGCGCTCGATAAAAACGCCACGCAAATCAAGATCAACACCAGCGAAGGCTTTGAATACGTCTTGAAGGTTGGCGACAGCACCGATGGCAGCGATAAAATCGTCTCCGTCGCCATTACGGCAAATTTCCCGGGAAAACGTACCCCGGCCGAGAATGAATCTGCCGAAGACAAAAAGAAGTTAGACGAAGAATGGGCCGCGGCGCAAAAAACACTTCAGGACAAACTTGCCAACGAACAGAAATTTACCCAGCACGCCTACCGAGTCAGCAGCTACACTGTTGATGCTATATTGAAGAAACGCTCTGAGCTGATCAAAGACGAGGAGAAGGGCGCTATTACACCCCCGCCCGGCGGGAATCTGCCGATCCCATTCCAGAACCTGCCGCCTCAAGAATAGCGTCATTACGCAACATTTTTGGTAAATTTGGGGATGAAGAGCAATTGACACACCCCGAATCCGCGGGTAGTTTACTCCATGAGAGGAGGGTTATTTCATGGGTAAAGTCACCAAAATCATGTTAATCCTGAACATCCTCGCCGGAGGCGCGGGTATATTCTTTGGCATGGGAATCAAGGGCGATTTGAAAACGGCCGAGGAAGCTAAGTCCGCCGCTGAAGCCACCGCTCAATCCGCCAAAGGCGGTGCCTCTAAGTTGGAGTCCGACAATCAAAAACTCAGCAACGATATACAAACCCTCCAAGGCCAGTTTGCCAAGGCCACTAACGACTTGGGCGCAGCACAGGCCACTTTAGCATCCCTCCAGGGCGGGCAGGGCCAAATGGCCGCTGACTTGCAGCAAGCCCGACAAGATAACGCCAAACTACAATCTGATCTAGTCGCTGCCCAGTCACTTGCTAACCAAGCCCAAACGCTAAAAGGTGACATTGCCGCTTACGAAGCACTGGGAACCACTCAAGAAATCCGTGTGCGTTTGTCTAAATTGGATAAGATTGAAGCCGACGCAGCTGCAAAGAAAAAGAAGGCTCAAGACGCCGCCAAAAATAAACCTAAACCAAACACCCCCAAGCCCGGAGCCGAAGTCGGGGCCGTAGCCAGCTTTGACCCGAAATTTGGGTTCGCCGTTTTAAATCGAGGCGCAAGCCACGGCATTAAAGTGGGTGATGTGTATCGCGTTACCCGGAACGGCCAGCTCGTTGGCAAGGTCACCGTACAGAAAGCGGACCCCACCACCGCCATTGCGAACCCCATCAAACAATTCACCCGCGAACCACTCAAGGCGGGCGATAAAATCGTAAAGGATAGCTGACCCGTGAAAGCTGCGGTCATTGCCCTTATCCTCCTGCTGGTCGGCTCACTGGCCACCAGCGGCTACCTTTTAATTGAGCGGAAGGCGAATATTCAAAAAATCAACGATGCGCAGGACGAGGCGGAAAAAGTGCGCCGTAACAATTCCGAGCTAACGGAAGAAAAAGAACAGGCACAGGAAAATTTTTATAGCACAAAATCCAATCTCACCATCGCGACAAATAATTTGGCTCAAGCTCAAGCGGATCTTGAGTCTCTGGAAAACAAATCAGAATCAGAACTTGCCGATCTTCAGTCCAGGCTAACCGCTGCCGCCGATATGGAAACCACCCTCAACGAAGAGCTCCAAACACGCGACGAGAAAATCACCCAACTGGCCGCCGACCAGAACGCCACCCAAACCAAGCTCAAGACCGCCGAGGAACAGTTGGCCACCAAACTCGCCGAGCTTCAAGAACGTGAGGCCGATCTCGCCAAGAGTGTCGAGGCCCTGAAGCCATTTCTTGCGACCGGTCTCAGCGCTGAGGAAATCGCCAAGCTTAAGGAGAAGCGGCCCATCGATCTCCCCGAGCCCGTGCTCGCCACCCCCACGCCCATTCGCCCCGGCAAGCTCACCCAACCTCTGACACGCCCCACCGAAAGCCCCATTCCTCCGCTACCCATCCCAAACCCGTAATTGATTATGCTTAAGAAAACGATCTCATTCGCCGGCGCCTGCCTTCTGATTGCAGGTGGCATGTTCCTGACTTCCACCACCGGTTGCGGTTCTCTGGACGCCGATAATGTTTCGGAACGTCCCTGGAACGAACCTAAAGGTTACCAGTTCTTCGGTAGCGGCAATTCGCGCCGCGGTAATCGCTAAGCCTCATTCGGACGAAACACTCCGGAGGGAGTCACCACAACCCCCATACGTGCATCGTGCGGTTCATGCGGCACACTATCGTGCACCAACTGGTGGTCATACCCAACGCCGCAGCGAAAGGCCGTCAGACCCTCCAGCCAACGATCATAAAATCCACGTCCACGCCCTAGGCGGTGTCCAGCAGCATCAAATGCCACGCCCGGCGTAATCACAACGTCAACCTCGCTAGGCCCCGCGCAGTCCGCACTTTTCGACGGCTCTAGGATTCCAAATTGGCCACTCACCAAACCGGTTGGGTCCCTTACAAAAGCAGCCTCGTAGGTTCGATCGGATCGGAATCTTGGCAAGCAAACCTGCTTTGATTGATCCCAAAGCGCATCCACATTTGGTTCATCCGGCAAGGCGGCGAACAATAGAATGACTCGGGCCTCAGCCCATTCGGGAAGCGCTTTCACATGCTGACAAATGGCCGCCGAATCGAGCGACCGTTCATCAGGCCGCACACGAATACTGGCCATCTCCGCGCGCAAGGCGGCTTTAGTTTTTTGGATTCCCATCCTGTTTGGCCTTTTCCTGCAGGGACCGCCAGTGAAGGACGCGGTCTTTGATTTTCTTTTCGACGCCTTGTTCGGTTGGGTCGTAGAAGCGGATGTCCACACCGAGATAATCCTGCGCCACGAAATGGTCGTCGTAGGCATGAGCATATTTGTATTCCTCGCCGTTGCCCAAGCGCTTGGCGCCGGCGTAATGGGAATCGCGCAGGTGTTTGGGGACGGGGATGGTGCGCCCGGTTTTCACTTCCTCCAAGGCACTGTTGATCGCGGTGTAGGCGCTGTTACTCTTGTGGGCGGTGGCGAGATAAACCGTGGCCTCGGCAATGGGGATGCGCGCCTCGGGCCAACCGATGAATTCCGCAGCCTGATGGGCAGAGGTACTGAGCACCAGTGCCATGGGGTCGGCCAGACCAATGTCTTCTGCGGCGCTGATCATTAATCGGCGTGTGATAAAGCGCGGGTCTTCACCGGCGTGGATCATCTTGGCCAGCCAGTACAGGGCAGCATCCGGATCGCTGCCGCGGATGCTTTTGATGAAGGCGGAAATGGTGTCGTAATGCTGATCGCCGTCACCGTCATAGACGACGGCCTTTTTCTGGATGCATTCCTCGGCCACCGCCATGGTCACGCGGATCACGCCATCGGCCTCGGGTGGCGTGGTGAGCGCGGCGATTTCCAGCGAATTGAGCGCCTTACGGGCGTCGCCATCAGAAATAGTGGCTAAATGATCCAACGCCTCGGGCTCAACCTCCATTTTTAGATGCCCCAATCCGCGTTCGGAATCGCTCAAGGCGCGATCGAGCAATTGCCGAACATCCAATTCACCCAACGGTTGCAGCTCGAAAATCTGCGAGCGCGATACGAGCGGAGAGTTAACGAAGAAAAACGGATTGTGCGTGGTGGCACCAACGAGTCGAATAATGCCGCCTTCCACGTCGGGCAAGAGTACGTCCTGTTGCGCTTTGTTGAAGCGATGGATCTCGTCAATAAAAAGTAGCGTCGGCCGGCCGGTGTTCTCCAGTCGATTGGCGGCGCCACTGAGGACGCGCCGCATCTCGGCGACATTACTCTCCACTCCACTGAGACGCTCGAACTTGCTTTCGGTTCGATTGGCAATGATTTGCGCCAGCGTGGTTTTACCGGTGCCGGGCGGGCCGTAGAAAATCAGCGACTGAATGCGGTCAGCTTCAATAGCGCGCCGCAACAGCATGCCAGGTTTGAGAATGTGTTGTTGGCCAGCATATTCCTCAAGAGTGCGCGGGCGCATGCGGGCGGCGAGGGGCGCCTGGCGTTGGCCGGCCTGACGATCGGCCTTGGGCGCATCGTCCACGGGCTCTGGTTTGCTGTTAAATAGATCGCGCTCGGCCACGGGGAAAGTTTACACGTGCGCGCCGGGGAACGGCACAAAAAAACCCAAACCAAACCGCGCTTCGACAAGGCCCAAGGAACGATGATTCCAAGGTGGGGCCGAATCAATACCTTACGACTTCCAGTCAAGGCCTGACGGCCAGCATCGAAGGTAAGGCCCCATTTATTTTAATTACCTTCCAGGGCGTGTAACCTTGCGCGGCCCGGTCGGGTAAGAAGAACTTAACCCAAAATGGCCCTTCCCTCAAGTCGCTTTGCTTGCAAAGGACTAACGACATGTTGCACAGTCCGCCCATGCAACGTGTATGGATTCTCCTTGCCGCCTTCGCTGCCACTCTCAGTTACGCGAAGCCGCCCAATATTGTTTACATCATTTCCGATGACCAAACCTGGACGGACTACAGCTTCATGGGGCACAAAATTATTGAGACGCCGCAAATCGACAAGCTTGCAAAGGAAAGCCTCACCTACACGCACGGCTACGTGCCCAGCAGCCTTTGCTGCCCGTCATTGGCCACAATGATTACCGGCCTGTATCCGCGCCAAAACAAGATCACCGGCAATGAACCGCCCATTCCTGCGGAAGGAAAACGCTCGGCCGAATACGCGCGGCGGTTTGCGCAACAGGTGGCCTTGATCGATAAGGGGCCGTCGCTGCCGCGTATCCTGAAAGAGAAGGGCTACGTCAGCCATCAAAGCGGTAAGTGGTGGCAAGGCCATTACTCGCGCGGCGGTTTCACGCACGGCATGACGCATGGCGATCCCAAACGCGGCGGACGTCACGGCGATGAGGGCCTCAAGATTGGCCGCAACGGGATGGAGCCGATATTTAATTTCATCAAAGACGCCGGCGACAAACCGTTCTTCATCTGGTACGCGCCATTCCTGCCACACACTCCGCACAACCCGCCCAAGCGGCTGTTCGACAAATACGCCGCCAAGGTTGATTCCCCGCATATCGCGCGCTACTACGCGATGGTGGAGTGGTTCGATGAAACGGTCGGTGAACTGGTCAATCACATCGACAAGAAAGGGCTCGGTAAGGACACGATCTTTATTTATGTGACCGACAATGGCTGGATCCAAAACCCCGCCGCGCGCGGCTATGATCTGAAAAGTAAACGCAGCCAATACGACGGCGGCACACGGACGCCGATCATGGTGCGTTGGGCCGGAAAGGTGAAGCCGACCATCTCCACCACACCGGTTTCCAGCATCGACATGGTGCCTACCGTGCTCCACGCGCTGAACATGAAACCCACCGCCGACATGCGCGGGTTGAATCTGCTGGATCAAAAGGCGATCGAAAATCGCAAGTTCATCTACGGTGAAATCTTTCTGCACAATGCCGTGGACACATTCGAGCCCGGCAAAAACCTAACCTACCGTTGGGGCATTGAGGCCGGCTGGAAACTCATCCTGCCGCATAAGGAGAACGTAACCACCCGCGCCGCCAAAGGTGCCAAAGGCGACGGGGCCATTGAACTGTATCACTTGGCCAAGGACCCACACGAGACAAAGAACCTCGCGAAACAAAATCCGGCCAAAGTGGCGCACCTCCGCAAGCTGATCAACGCGGAGTGGAACGGGAAATAGTTTGGGGTAAACCCTACTGATCGCGCCGCGGGAACAACGGCTCGGGCTTGTTGGCCTGATGCCCGGCGGCGAGTTCGCCCCAGCCAGATTCGGCAATATTCACGGTATCCGTGGGCAAACCCAACTGCTCGTAAATGCGTCGGCTGGTGTCCGGCAAATACGGCTGCAGCCACACAGCCAATAGACGGCAACTTTCCACGAGGTTATACAGCACATCGCCCAATCGCTCGGCTTGCTCGGGATCCTTAGCCATCTTGAAGGGCGCGGTCTGGTCCACGTATTGGTTCACGCGCGCGATGTAAGTCCAAATGGTGCGCAGGCCTTCCTGAAGATCATTGGATTTTAGTTCCTTCACCAGCTTGTCTCGGGCAGCGATGGCTTCGGGGGATAATTCATCATTTGGCTCAGGAACCACGCCCTCGCGATAGCGATTGAGCATGGATAGCGAGCGGTTCATGAGATTGCCCAGACCGTTGGCCAACTCCGCGCCATAGCGGGTGGCGAAACCTTCGTCGGTCCAGTTGCCATCCGGGCCGATAGCAAGCTCGCGCACGACGTAATATCGAAAAGCGTCCAGGCCCCAATCATCAATCACCGTTACGGGGTCAACCACGTTGCCAGTGCTCTTACTCATTTTTTGGTTATCCTTTTGCCACCAGCCGTGCACGAGCACCTGCTTGGGCAGCTCCAAACCGGCGGCCTTCAGCATGATGGGCCAGTAGACCGCATGGAATTTCAGGATGTCCTTACCGATCACATGGATGTCCGCCGGCCAGAGTTCGGCCTCTTCACCGCGACTGCGCGGAATGCTGAGATAATTGGTCAACGCATCAAACCACACATAGGTGACGTAGTCCGGATCGAAGGGTAGGGGAATGCCCCATTCGAGACGCTCTTTGGGCCGGCTGATGCAAAGGTCCTCGAGGGTTTCGTTTTTCAGAAAACCGAGCACCTCATTGCGGCGATAATCGGGCGCGACAAAATCCGGATTGGCCTCGATGTAATCAATGAGCCATTGCTGATGTTGACCGAGCTTGAAGTAGTAGTTCTTCTCGCGCAGTTCCTGCACCTCGCCATAGATGGGATCAAACTCGCCATCCTCGTTGCGATCTTTCTCGGTCAGAAACGTTTCCTGTTTCGCGGAATAGAAGCCAACGTATTCGTCCTGATAAAACTCGCCCTTGTCGTAAAGTTGCTGAAGCACCTCGGCCACCACCGCCTTGTGGCGGGCGTCCGTGGTGCGCACGAAGTCGTTATTGGAAATGCCGAGCTTCTCGACGAACGATTGCCAATCCTGCGCCAGCCCGTCGCAATACGTCTGGGCATCCTGCCCGGTGGCCTCAGCGGCTTGCTGGACTTTTTGGCCATGCTCATCCAGGCCGGTCAGGTAAAAGACCTCCTTGCCAAGACACCGGCGCGCGCGCGCGATCACGTCGGTGATCACCTTTTCGTAGGCATGCCCGAGATGCGGCTGGCCATTGACGTAATCGATGGCTGTCGTGATGTAGAACTGCTTGCTCAAGGGCGGCAAGTTGTAGCGGAGCACTGGCTGACAGGCAAGACGGCACTATTTTATCGCAATTTGAGCTGGGATTTGGCAGACAACGCGTATGCGTTTTTGGAGCTTTCTGCTCGCGATCTTTTGGGTGATGACCGTGCCGCTCACGGCGGAGGCGCAGGATAAGCCCAAGAAACCGCGCAAGAAAAAGCCCGCTGTCCAGAAAACCAAATGGGACGAAATGGACATCGGGTCGTTTCAGGCCTATGGACTGGAAGGGCAACTAGCCGGCAAAACGTGGCGGCCTGCCCTGAAGGGCCTGAACATTGACCTCGGCCAAAACGCTGCGATTTGTTTCGACACCGAACGCCTTCGCGTAGCCGCTGCCTGGAACGGCGGTTTCATCAAGCTCCCCACTGGCCGCGACGGATTGCAAGGCGTACCACAGATCATCGGAGACCTGTCGTTTCACACACCCATGAGTCCTGGTTGGGCGGGATTGAAAAACGAATGGGCCGAGCCGAACCCGCCAGTTATCAACGGCGCGGATGTCTACTCGAAAGGGCCGCTCCCGCGCGAGTGGGCCAAATGGCGCGGGCACTACACGCACGGTGATTCAATTGTGCTTTCCTACACTGTGGGCGCCTCAGGCGTGCTGGAGTTACCCAGCTTTGCAGGCGGCATTTTCCAGCGCCAATTTGAAATCACCCGCAGTCCCAGCAAAAGTCCCATGAGCCTGCTCGCCTGCGAAGTGCCCGGTGCCTTGGGCTCGGTGGAGGGTAATGTGGCGTTACTGGAAAAGGACGGCCACATCACCGGTGCAGCCGTGCTGGGGTCCGGCGTGGAACTGAAAGCGGAAAACGGCCGCATCGTTGCCACAGTCACATCGCCCCTGTCGACGAACCAGTTTCACTTGGGAATCTGGAGTGGCCCCAAGGCAGACGTTGGCAAGCTGCTTCAATTTTCCAAACTGAAAATCAAAGTGCGCGCCTTGAGCAATCTCATCAAAGGCGGTCCAGCGAAATGGAATCAGCCCGTGACCACACGCGGCCGGCTCGGACTGATTCCCGGCCCGTATGTGGTGGATACCATCACCGTGCCGGAAGACAACCCATGGAAATCCTGGATCCGTTGCAGCGGGTTCGATTTCTTTGAAGACGGCGAGACCGCGGCAATGTGTTCGGTAACCGGCGACGTATGGATCGTGAGCGGCATCAATGAAGACCTCAAGGAACTCAAATGGCGCCGCTTTGCCACCGGCTTGTTCCAGCCACTGGGTCTGAAGATCGTGGATGGCGAGGTGTACGTGCTCGGTCGCGATCAGATCACCCGACTGCATGATTTGAACGCCGATGGCGAAGCGGACTTCTACGAGAATTTTAATAACGACATTTCGATCAGCAACCACTACCACGAATTTTGCCTCAACCTGTCCACGGATCCGGAAGGAAATTTTTATTTCATCAAGGGCGGCAACCTGCGTGCAGCCACGGTGCCGCATCATGGCTGCCTCGTTCGCGTGAGCAAAGACGGCAGCAAACTGGAGATCGTCGCCACCGGCCATCGCGCGCCCAACGGCATGAGCGTCGGCCCGCAAGGCGAACTGACCAGCTCGGATAACGAAGGTAACTGGGTGCCGACCTCCCGCGTGAATTACGTGAAGCCCGGCGGTTTTTACGGTCATGTCCACACTGCACATCGCACCGAGCCGCCCAACGACTACGACAAGCCACTCCTGTGGCTGCCGCATCAGGCCGATAATTCCAGCGGCGGACAGGTGTGGGTCACCAGCGATCGCTGGGGCCCCTTCGGCGGCGATCTGCTGCACCTGTCCTACGGTAAGAGCAGCATGTTCAAGATTTTGAAGGAAGAGGTTGATGGCCAGTGGCAGGGTGGGGCGGTGAGATTCCCGTTACGCTTTGATTCTGGCATCATGCGCGGACGCTTCAATCCGCATGATGGCCAACTCTACCTCGCCGGCCTGCGTGTCTGGCAATCCAACGGCGCGCGTTACGGTGCCTTTCACCGCGTGCGCTACACTGGCAAACCGGTTCACATGCCCACTGCGTTGAATGTGGAAAAGACCGGCATCCGCATCACCTTCACCAATCCGCTCGATGCCACCACTGCGGTGGATGACCAGAACTGGGCCATTGATCAGTGGAATTATCAGTGGACACAGAACTACGGCTCCAAGATGTATTCCACCAAGGACCCCGCCAAGGTGGTGGGCGACAAGCGACAAGGTGCCTTTGGCGGCGATCCATTGGCGATTCAGGGCATCAAACTTTCTGACGATAAAAAATCGGTGTTCCTCGAGATCGAAAATCTTAAGCCGGTGATGCAGTCGCGCATCCGATTCAACATCAATGCCGCCGACAAATCTGCCATTAAACAGGAGATTCTCCACACCATTAATCGCGTTCCCGTCAAGTGATGAGCGAAGCCCCTTCACGCACCAGCCGACAAATCCGGCAGGACTTTCTCGATTTCTTTGAGACCCGCCAGCACACCATCGTGCCCTCGGCCAGCCTCATGCCCGATGCGCCAAACCTGTTGTTCACCAACGCCGGCATGAACCAGTTTGTGCCGATCTTTCTCGGCGAACAAAACAGCCCGTACACGCCGGGGCGCGCTGCTGACACGCAGAAGTGTATTCGCGCCGGCGGCAAACACAACGACCTCGAGGATGTGGGGATGGATACCTATCACCACACGTTTTTCGAGATGCTGGGCAACTGGTCCTTTGGTGATTATTTCAAAAAGGAATCCATCCAATGGGCCTGGGAACTGATCACCGGCACGTGGGGTTTCCCGAAAGAGCGTCTGTACGCCACGGTGTACAAACCGGGCGATGGCGATCCCGGTGAATTCGATCAGGAGGCATACGATTATTGGGCGGAGATCTTCACCGCCGCCGGCCTTGATCCCACCGTGCATATCGTCAACGGCAACAAGAAGGATAACTTCTGGATGATGGGCGACACCGGCCCGTGCGGCCCGTGCAGCGAACTGCACATTGACCTCACGCCCGAGGGCGACACCAAGGGCAGTCTCGTCAACGCCGACAGCGGCCAGTGCATAGAAATTTGGAACCTCGTTTTCATTCAATACAACGCCAATGAAGACGGCACCTTCGCGCCACTGGCAGCCAAGCATGTAGATACCGGCATGGGCTTCGAGCGCGTGGCTGCCATCATTCAGACCACGCAGAACTTCACCAACTTCTCCAAGCCGGTTTCCAATTACGACACGGACGTCTTCAGTTCCATTTTTGCTGAACTCGAAAAGCTCAGCGGCAAACGATACGCCTCCACACTGCCGGACGGCGAACCGAACGAACAGGAACAGATCGACATCGCCTTTCGTGTGATCGGCGATCACATCCGCACGCTGAGCTTCTCCATTGCCGACGGCATTTTGCCAGGCAACAACGATCGTAATTACGTGTTGCGTCGCATCCTTCGGCGCGCTGTGCGGTATGGGCGGACGCTGGGTTTTCAGGAACCGTTTTTCTACAAGCTCGTCGATGTGCTGGCTGACAGCATGGGCGAATTTTTCCCGGAACTCCAACAGCGCCGCGAGCTTGTGCAGCAAACCATTCGCACCGAGGAAGAATCCTTCAACAAGACCCTCGACCGCGGCATCGAACTGTTCCGTGAAGAAGCCGATAGCCTAGGTAACACCAAGGAACTCTCCGGTGAGTTCGCTTTCAAGCTGTACGACACCTACGGCTTCCCGCTCGACCTAACCGAACTCATGGCCCGCGAAGCCGGCCTGAGCGTGAATACCGCTGGCTTTGAGACGCTCATGGAGCAGCAACGCGAACGCGCGCGTGCCGCTCAGAAGAAAGAGGTTATTAGCGTCTCCAGCCTGTCTTCCGATGCCCAAACTGAGTTTGTTGGATTCGATCAACTCACTGATGACGCCACCGTGCTTGAGGTTGTCGAAGAAAAGAAGCGCACGGGCATCGTCCTGGATCGTTCCCCGTTTTACGCCGAGATGGGCGGCCAAGTGGGCGACACCGGCACACTCACCATCGGGGATCAAACCTGGCAGATCACCGACACCCAAAAGGCCGGCGACGCGTTCCTCCATTTTGTAAAAGGCGACAGCACGCCGGAGCAGGGCGCCGCAGCCCAACTGACCGTAGACGCCGCCCATCGCGCAGCCATCCAACGCCACCACACCGTCACACACCTTTTCCACTGGGCGCTCCATCAGGTCACCAGCCCCGATGCTTCACAAAAAGGTTCCTATGTCGGCCCGGATAAGTTGACGTTTGATTTCAACAGCCAAGCACTGACCCCCCAACAGCTCACTGACATTGAGATGCTGGCCAACGAACGCATTCTTGAAAATACCACCGTCAGCTGGACCGAGGTGCCCCACAGCGAGGTCACGAAGCGAGATGACATCATGCAATTTTTCGGCGACAAATACGGCGACGCCGTGCGCGTCGTGCAAATCGGCGGCGAAAGCGGTGCGCTCAATGGCTACTCCATGGAACTGTGCGGCGGCACGCACACGCGCGCCACGGGCGAGATCGGCCTTTTCCGCATCACCGCCGAATCGGCCATTGCCGCCGGCGTACGCCGCATCGAAGCCACTGCCGGCCTCATCGCAGCTGAGCAAGCCCGAGCCGATGCCGACCGCATTGGAGCCATGGCTGAACAACTGAATTCGCCTGTCAAGGATCTCGAAAAGAAAATCGAACAAGCCCTCGAGCAGTCCAAGAAACTCGAGAAACAACTGAAAGGCCTCCAACAAAGCCAAGCCGCCAGCACCGCCAAAGAACTGGCGACCCAAGCCGACACCTCGGGCGCCGTACCGTTTATCGCTGCCAATCTCGGTTCCGTGGATGGCAATTTCGCCCATGCTGTGGCCGACGCCCTCAAGGGCGAGTTTGAAGGCGTGGTCGTTCTGGGAACTGCTGGCAATGGGAGTGTGGCGCTTGTGGCCATTGTGCCCGATTCATTGACCGACAAGGCTCAGGCCGGTCGCATCATCCAATCCATCGCTCCAATCGTCGGTGGCAAAGGCGGTGGTAAACCCACCCAGGCCCGTGGCGGTGGTAAAGACGCTACCAAACTCGACGCGGCACTTGCCGAGGTGTCTAAGATTTTAGCCAGTTAACATGCCTGCCAAGAAATCCAGCGCGAAGAAAACGAAGAAAAAGGCGGCCAGTAAATCGCCTTTTGATTCTGTGGAATCCGTGATCGCCGATATTCGGCGTGGCAAGATGGTGATCGTGGTGGATGATGAAGACCGCGAAAATGAAGGCGACCTGATCATGGCCGCCGAACACGCCACACCTAAGGCGATCAATTTCATGGCCAAGCATGGCCGCGGTCTCATCTGTGTGCCGACCACTGAGGATCGCTTACGCCAACTCGGCATCGAGCGCATGGTGCCGCGCAATCAGGAAAGTTTCCAAACGGATTTCCAAGTGAGCGTTGATGCCGCCAAAGGTATCACCACGGGCATCAGCGCCAAGGACCGTGCCAAGACGATCCAAACCATGGCCGATCCCACCGCAGTACCGGATGACCTCGTGCAACCAGGGCATATCTTTCCGTTGCGCGCACGCCCTGGCGGAGTACTCCAACGCGCTGGTCATACTGAAGCGGCCGTGGACCTCACCAAGCTTGCCGAATGTCGCCCAATCGGCGTCATCTGCGAAATCATGGATGATTCCGGCAATATGGCCCGCCTTCCCAAACTCAAGCGATTTGCCAAGGCTCATAAGCTTAAGATTTGTTCCATCGAGGAACTCATCAAATATCGCCGCAGCCGCGAAAAGCTGATCGAGAAAATTGAGGTCATCAATCTCCCCAGCGAGCACGGCGAATTTAAACTGCACCTTTACCGGAGCGCGCTGGACGGCCAGAATCACATCGCGTTGGTTTGTGGAGACGTGGAAAAGACGGAAAACGTCATGGTTCGTGTCCATAGCGAATGTCTTACCGGCGATGTATTCGGAAGTCTGCGTTGTGATTGCGGTCCGCAACTGGACGACGCCATGCGGCAGGTCGCTCAAGAAGGTGCTGGCGTGATTGTTTACATGCGCCAAGAGGGGAGAGGAATTGGGCTGGCTCCCAAGATTCATGCTTACAAATTACAGGAGGAAGGCATGGACACCGTGGAAGCTAACAAACAATTGGGATTCGCCATGGACCTTCGCGAATACGGTTTGGGCGCCCAAATTCTAGCGGACCTCGGTGTCCGCCGTATTCGATTGCTAACCAATAACCCCAAAAAGGTAGTGGGCCTTGACGGATATGGATTGGAAATTGTTGAGCAATTACCGATCAAGATTACGCCGAACAAGCACAATCAAAAATACCTCAGCACCAAACGTAAGAAAATGGGCCACAAAATCTAACTATGCTGCAAAAGACCACCCGCACAACCACTCCCCAAAAGGACGCGCGCATTGCCATCGTGGCTTCGGCGTATAATGCCGAATATGTTGATAGCATGATCGAGGCGGCGCTTGAGACTTTGGCGGGCAGCGGGGTGATAAATGTGGAGTTAATCCGTGTACCTGGCGCTTTTGAGATTCCCGTAATCGCTGCTAAACTGGCCCGCCGTAAACGCCTCCGACCAGATGCGGTCCTCTGCCTCGGCGTAATTCTTCGCGGCAAAACCACACACGCCGAACACATCGGCAATTCTGTCACACAATCCCTTGCACAGATCGCCATCGAGACCGCTGTACCCATGGTCCACGAGGTTTTGTTATTGGAAAACAAAGCACAGGCCAAGTCGCGGTGTATTTCACCGAAAACCAATCGAGGTTTCGAGGCAGCCCACACGGCATTAATTATGGCAGGATTGATCGCAGAAATCCCCTAAACCCCTTTTTTCAAACAATTTTCCCTCCTTTATTAGATTGTGAATTTTTTCACAAATGACTTGCCGCAAGCCTCATTTAGGTGATAAATTTTCTTTGTAGGGAGTAACGGCGGCGTCTTTCTTAGGGTTCACCCTAAAATTGGGGCGTCTCCTTTTTGTTTATATCCAAATGTCGGGAAATGCACATAACCCTTGGCTGCATCGATTTGCGGTGTTCGCGGTCGCGTGCACGTTTGTTTTAATCACGATGGGCGGCTTAGTCACGAGTCGAGAGGCTGGATTAACCGTACCGGATTGGCCGACCAGCTTCGGCTATAATATGTTCCTGCTTCCATTCGATCAGTGGCTGGGTAAGTTCGGAATTTTCGAGGAACACGCCCATCGTCTCATGGCCTCGCTCGTAGGCCTGTTTACAGCCGGCATTGCGATTTGGATGTGGGCGCGCGAATCTGCTGGCCGCACGCGCACCATCGCCATTACCGGCGTTCTGGTCACACTCGGCTTAATGGGCGTCCGAACGCAGACGATGTTTGTGGTGATGGCGGTTGCGGCCTCCCTGATGGCAGCCTTTTCGGTCATTAAAATCATCAGTAATCGTTCAGCCCTGCGTTGGTGGGCGACGTTGGCTTACAGCATGGTGATCGTGCAGGGCGTTCTCGGCGGATTGCGCGTCACGCAGCTTAAGGATCAGATCGGTGTCTTACACGGCACACTCGCGCAAATCTTCCTGATAGTGCTCACTTGCATTGCCTTGTTTACCAGCCGTTGGTGGAAGGAATCCAAGGCCGCCAAGACGGTTGAAAGCCTCGTGCCACGCGTGGTGCGGTCTCATTTCTTTTACGCTACGCTCCTGATTTTTCTGCAATTGATCCTCGGCGCCACCATGCGCCACCAACATGCTGGATTACCAGTGTGGGATTTCCCAAAGGCCCATGGCCAGTGGTGGCCTTCCACAGAGGAGAACATGCTGGCTAAATACAATGCTGACCGTTCTGCTCTTCAAAATCAGCTTCACGCGAACAAGCAAACTTTGGATGCCGCCGGTAATCCTACTGTATTTCTGACTACAGGTAAGGATATTCAGGCGACCCATATTTCACTGCACATGTTTCATCGAGTCATGGCCCTGTTGATACTCGGCTTGGTTCTTGGGACAGCCATTTTGACGCATCGCAAGCTGGGAGGAGGACATATGTTAAGTAAACTTTCGCTGTTCTGGCTTGGCCTTGTGCTCGTGCAGGCAACGCTTGGCATATTAACCGTGCTGAAATACAAGCCCGCTGACATCGCTACGCTCCATGTATTGGTTGGGGCCGCCACGTTACTGACGGGCGCCATGGGTACGGTGATTAGCCGATCACGCAAGCTGCCCACCTGCCTTAAAAACAAGGAGGAAGAATCTAACGATATCGCCCAAATGGAGCCCGCCGGTCAATGAAGCACGAAGCTGCCATCCAAGAACCGAAACAGGACTTACGCTCCCAGTTCGCCTTGTGGTCGGAATTGGTCAAGCTGCGGCTCACCACGATGGTACTGATCACCACGGCGATGGGGTTTTACCTCGCCTCGGCCAACGGATTTGACTGGGCTCTGCTACTGCACGCATTGTTCGGCACCGGCATTCTGGCAGGGGGCGCAGCGGCGCTGAATGAATATCTGGAAAAAGATTTTGACGCCAAAATGCCACGCACGGCGAACCGACCAATTGTGACCGGTGCCATCAGCCCGGAACGCGCCTTACTCGCAGGCGGCGCAATGGCAGCAATTGGTTTGGTGCATCTCGCCTATAAAGTGAATCTGATCACCAGCGTGGTTGGCGCAGTAACCTTGATTTCCTACGTGGCTGTGTACACGCCGCTAAAGCGGGTGACCACACTCAATACGTTGATCGGCGCCATCCCGGGCGCGCTGCCGCCGTTGATGGGTTGGACGGCCGCCACTGGCAGCACTGGCGCTATTGCAACAGAAGGCTGGTCGCTGGTGGCGATTCTATTTTTCTGGCAGCTGCCGCACTTCCTGGCCATTGCCTGGATTTACCGTGAAGATTATGAGAAGGCTGGCTTCCGGATGATTTCTGAAGGAGAGCAGGGGGCTTCCAATACTGGCAAATCCGCCGTGTTGTACTGTATAGCCCTCATCCCAGCGGCAATTTCACCCACTATAATGGGAATATCTGGCACTATCTACTGCGTGGGTGCGGTAGTGTTGAGCCTGTATTTCGCAGTGCTCAGCTGGAAATTTTCGCGGCAAATGACATTGGAATCAGCCCGTCACTTGTTTTACTATTCGCTCCTTTACCTGCCCTTACTGCTGGGGTTGATGGTCTGGGATCGAGTTGCCTAGAAATTATTAGCAATGGAAACCACTACACAACCGGATGTTGCGCACGAGGATCATCATGATAGCCATGATGATCACGGCCACGACAACCAGCATTTCCTGACCAAATATGTTTTCTCGTCAGACCACAAGGTGATCGGGATTCAGTACGGCATTACCTCGTTAGTATTTTTGCTGGTGGGTTTTCTGCTCATCATGGCCATGCGCTGGCAAATCGCCAAACCCGGTGAGCCACTCCCCATTATGGGCGCTGTGCTCGAACACGTGTACGCGCATAACAACGCCGGGGAGCCGGTCTTTAAAGACGGTGTCATGTCGTCTGATGCGTACAATCAGTTTGGCGCTATGCACGGCACGATCATGGTGTTTCTCGCGGTGGTTCCCTTAGGCTTTGCAGCATTCGGAAACTACGTCGTTCCACTCCAGATAGGAGCGCCAGATATGTGTTTCCCAAGAGTCAATATGGCAAGTTTCTGGAGCTTCTTTCTAGGCTGCGTGGTGATGACGGTGAGTTTCTTTATTCCGGGTGGAGCAGCACAGGCCGGTTGGACGTCATATTCACCGTTGGCGTCCGTAATTCCAACCGACGGTCAATCATTTTGGCTCATTGGCATGATCCTGCTGATCACCTCGTCACTGCTGGGTGCGGTTAACTTTATCGCAACTATCATCCAGCTGCGTGCACCTGGCATGACGTGGTTCCGCATGCCATTCTTTGTGTGGGCGCAGTTTGTCACTGCCTTCCTTCTCCTCCTTGCTTTCCCGCCGCTAGAAGCGGCAGGCATCATGCAGTTGATGGATCGCGTGGCTGATACCAGTTTCTTCCTGCCTTCGGGAGTGTTTGATACTGGTTCAACTCCAATGGCCGTTTCAGGCGGTGGCAGTCCGCTGCTATGGCAACACCTGTTCTGGTTTCTGGGTCATCCCGAAGTCTATGTGCTCATACTCCCCGCTATCGGTATGGTAGCCGAAATCCTCTGTAACAGCGCCCGACGACCACTTTGGGGTTATAAGGTTATGGTGGCAGCGCTGTTCGTGTTGGGCTTCTTATCCTTCATTGTATGGGCGCACCACATGTATCTTACCGGTATGAGCGCAAAGGTGGCCACGTTCTTCCAGACAACCACCATGATCATATCGATCCCATCAGTAATCCTCCTCACCTGCCTGTTTATGACGCTTTGGAAAGGATCAATCCGATTTAACCCAGCCTCCATGTTCGCCTTGGCATTCCTGCCGATGTTTGGCATTGGAGGACTCACGGGCTTGCCATTGGGCTTCAGCTTCACAGACCTTCATTTACATGATTCGTACTACGTGATTGCTCACTTCCACTACGTGGTAGCACCGGGGACGATCTTCGCCATGTTTGCGGGAATCTATTTCTGGTTTCCAAAAATGACTGGTCGCAAAATGAATGAGTACTGGGGTAAGGTGCATTTCTGGGGCTCGTTGATTTTCATGAATATCATCTTTATGCCGATGTTCATTCAGGGCTTTGCCGGATTAAGTCGCCGTATGAGCGACGGAGGCGCCACCTATTCGCTAGTGCAAAACCCGGATGTCACATCCGGCGCCTTATCGGAATTGATCATTCGCCTTAATGAATACATCACACTGGGTGCATTTGGCATGCTTCTAATACAAGTCGTTTTCATCGTGAACTTCTTTCACAGTATTCGTAACGGCGAAAAGGTGGAGAACGATAACCCGGTGGAAGCCACCACATTGGACTGGCAAACCCCCACACCTCCGCCTCACGGAAACTTTACAAAGGAACCCGAGGTTCACGGAGAACCTTATGCTTACAGTGTCCCGGGAGCGGACAAGGATTACATTCCACAAACGGACCCAAACCGGCCGAAAACCGCGTAATTTAACGACAAATGGAAATCCCTTACAATTCAACCGCCCGCCCCGACACCGGCCTTTATAACGGCAAGGTGGGAATCTGGTTGTTCCTCGCCTCTGAAGTTATGCTTTTTGGCGCGCTTTTTTCCGCCTACGTCTTATTAAGAGTAGGGGCAGAACCAGGCAACTGGAGCATGGGGCTCATGAGTAAAGAGGTTGGCGCCTTTAACACGCTCATTCTAATCGCCTCCTCAGCAACGATCGTTCTCGCCTGGGTTTCGCTAAAGCTAAAAGACTGGAATGGGTATCGAAAATGGAAAATCGCTACCGTCGTTTTTGCGAGTATGTTTTTAATCGTGAAATGGGGGTACGAATGGCCTGCCAAATTCACACATTATGACGTCACTTTCGTGGATGATAAAGCGGCGGAAACTGTATTCGCTGAGGTGCTCAATAAAGATTCCTACAACGACGAATGCCAGAAACATCACAAAGAAATTTGGAGCGCGCGTTACAATATCGATGGGAAGGATTGGGGTAGCGTTGACACCAAAGATAAACCTTTAGATGGCTACATTGTAGGCTATTACACCGAAAACGAAAACGGAGAGCGTGAACACCACAAAGTTGGACAGGCTTTTGGTATTTATTTTTGGAGCCATGCATTTGCTTGGCGACACGATAAGAGAAACGATGGGCGTACAACCGGAGCAAAACGTGACACCTTCCGTGAAAAAGGTGTAGTCGCTGTGGAAATCGAACCAGCGCATGGAACCTGGGACAAACACACCGACAAGCATGCTTTAGTGACGGATCGGCGCTACGCCAAAGCTGGCGATGGTCAGGCCTCTGATGCCGGCGGACACGGTCACGCCATTACAATCGAAACCTCACAGATCAGCCGCGTTAGCAGTTATGAGCCGGCCCACAGTACTTTTTTTGCGGTTTATTACACCTTAACCGGCCTCCACGCACTGCACGTTTTTGGTGGTATTCTGGTGATGCTCTATCACCTGATGCCTATTAGCCGCCGCATGTACGAATCTGACCCCGACCGTTTTACAAATCGAATCGAGATCACAGGCCTATTCTGGCACTTTGTAGACTTGGTCTGGATTTTCTTATTCCCAATCCTTTATTTATTCTAACTGGCTTATGGCAGACGAACACAACGCAGAATGGTACGAGAATACATTCAAACGAATGATATACTGGGTTGGCGGAGTATTGATAGCCGGCACAGCGATTACTTACGCAATTGATAAATGGGGAGTTGCTGAAAAATTTGGTTTACTCACAGCGGTCATCTTTGGACTGACAGTAGCCACTATTAAAGCGGCAACCGTAATTGTAATTTTCATGCACTTGAAGTGGGATTGGAAATTCAAGACAATCAGTTTAACTCTAATATCCACAGTACTTTTCTTCATTGGTATGATGTGGTTAACTGTCGGTAGTGAAGTAAAGACCTACGAATCAAATGACGGTAAACCCGGAAGAATTGATAACACTTGGAAACACGGAGAGCACGCGATTGGAATTAATAAGCCAGCCGAAATCGAACCCCCTAAAGAATAAGCATGTCACTTAAAGCATTCCACATTGTCTTCGTCATTGCCTCCATACTCCTTGGCTTGGGAGTAGGAGCGTGGGGCGTTATCGAATACAATGCGAAAGGGGAATTGGGTGCCCTGATTATGGGAATCATTTTTCTAATAATGGGCATCGCCCTGATGGTTTACGGGCGGCGAATGCTAAAAAAGACCAAGCACATCGGCTACCTAACGGTTACTGGATTGTTTTTAACTCAACAAAACGCTGCCGCCTGCGCTACATGCTATGGTGAATCTGATTCTCCGATGGCTGAAGGGATGAATGCAGGTATTTTTGTGTTATTGATCATCGTAACTTGCATGCTATCTGGTCTCGGAGCTTTCTTCATCTTCCTAGCCCGTCGTGCTAAAGCTACTGCGGCTCGCGAAAAAATCCTGAAAAATCCTGATCTCATTGGAATAAAAGAAATCGATCTCTCCAAGCCGTCCAGAGAGCCAAAACAAATATTTTAGGCAAACATGAAGAATAAAGCATTTTTTATCGGCTTCGCCGCTATTCTCGGAGTCATAGCGGCTGTTGTTCTCGTGAATATGATGATGGTCGATGGACCTGTCGGGCCAGATGGAAAGAAGACCACTGAGTTTAAGATGTTGGACAGTACGGTAGAGAACCTGATGCTCAACGTTTTCAAGTCCCCCCCCCCTGTGAGTAACCACGGCAAGAACGTTGATAGGATG
>CAJWVY010000033.1 GCA_913048135.1 uncultured Verrucomicrobiales bacterium | reverse complement strand
CCGCAGGGCTGCGCCAAATTGAAAGCGGCGGAACCAAGCTGCGAGATGCTTGTAGCAGTTATAAGAGAGGTGAAAACTCTCAACAAGGAAGAGCCACCTGAGGCTTTGCTCCCTTACAGCTCAGTTCCGCCGTCACCGATCATCAGCTGTTTTAGACGCAACGGCCGATAAACGGTTTGGTGTCTGTGTCTAGTAACATGCCGGAAAGGGGGTCCTGTCCATGCCGGCAAAATAATATTCCACTCAATAGAGGGAAAATCAAATTAGATAAGCTTATTTTCTTGGAGTCAGGTTAGCTGGTTAGTCATAAAAAAAGCGGCCTGTTTAAAGGCCGCCTGATTGATAATCAGAAAAATAAAATTATTTTTACTGAGATTTTTTCTGCCTTGCTGCGCGTTGCTCGGCTTGATATTTCCACCAGACCTTGAGTTGGTCTTGGTTGAAGAGCTCCTTAATTTTCGCAGTGCGCGCCTTGTAGAAAGGCTGTCCGGCAGCCTTTTTCTCTTCGGCGGATCGTTTCTTTTGTTCCGCCATGAATGCTGACTGCTCCTTCTGGAGGGCCTGAAACTTAGGCTTTTGTTCATCAGTTAATTTAAGATCGGCGAGCAGTTGTTGGTAGGCTGGATTGAGCTTGGCTCCCTTGCCTTTTTTCGGTTTATCCTCAGCGGAAACATTCATAGCCATTAAGGCTACTGCTACGAGTGTGATGAATTTATTCATAAAACAAATGATAGATGGTTAATGGGTTGTTTGCGAAGAGGAATCCTGCGCATGAATGCCGACTTGCGCAAGTTGAAATAGAAAAAGGCGGCCAATAAGGCCGCCCTGAATGATTTGCCAATAGGGTTGTCGGGCTATTCAGGCTTCTTTTTGCCTTTGCCGGCACCGCGACGCTTAGCCATCAGTTCTTTGAGCTTGGCTTGCTGTTCTTCGGTCAGGATTTTGGCAATGGCTTCCTGGCGAGATTTGGCTAGTTCGCGCCCCTTGGTGCGGCGGTCTTCCTTGCTCAGTTCCTTAGCCTTAGCACCGAATTCGGCATTGATCTCTCTCATCTTTGCAGCTTGTTCCTTTGAAAGGCCTAGTTCCTTCAAGATGTTACCTCTGCCACCTTTCTTAGGGGCTTCCTTCTTGTCTTCAGCCGCAACATTCAGGGCCAGCATGGCGGCCGCGGCGATCATAATGAGTTTTTTCATGATACTAGTTTCTGTGTTTTTTTGGTTAACCAGTTAAGGGGGCGCAGATCCTGCGCGGGAGAATGCAGACGTGCAAGGGCAAAAGCCGGTTACACTAGACGACGGCTACGGGGTTTTCCAGGGTGCCAATCCCGGAGACGGTGATGCGGATGCGGTCTTCGGCGGCGAGGGTGAATTCATCGCCCGGCACCACGCCCGTGCCGGTGAGCAGCATGGCTCCATAGGGAAAACTTTGGGAACGTCCGAGGTAATCGAGTAGTTCGTCGAAGGTGCGTTTGATGTTGTTGATGCTGGTTTCGCCGCTGAACACGGTCTCGCTGCTGCGGATAATTTCCACGCCGATGGTCCATTGGCGCACGGTGGTCTCGTCGGCACCGGTGACAATGCAAGGGCCGACGGCGCAGGCGCGCTCGTACATCTTGGCCTGCGGCAGGTAGAGGAGATTCTCGCCTTCAATATCGCGCGAGCTCATGTCGTTGCCGATGGACACGCCCACGAGTTCCTTGCGGGAATTGACCACTAACGTCAGTTCGGGTTCGGGCACATTCCAAGTGGCGTCCGCACGGATTCCCACTGCGTCGCCGGGGTGCGCGACTTTTTCGGGGAGCGATTTGAAAAAGATTTCCGGGCGCGGCGCATCGTATACCTGATCGTAGGCGTTGGCGCTAAAGTCGCTCTCTTCCATGCGCGCCTTTTTACTGCGCAGATAGGTGACGCCCGCCGCCCAGACTTCCTGGCGTTCCACCGGAGTGAGTAGGGAAACTTCGGCCAGTGGCACGGAGGGCGCCTCCGCGGCTTCGGCTTGCGCGAGGGCTTCGGCGTCTTCCAGCAAAGCGGTTAAAGACTCGAATCCCGCGGCCGTGAGGTCGGCCACGGTTTCGTCCTCCTGCAGTCGGCCGATGCGTACGGCGCCTTCGGCGGTTTTGAAACGACAGAGTTTCACGTTAGGCGGAGTAATCGAGGTACACGGACTTCACGCGAGTGTAGAAGTCGATGGCGGATTGGCCCTGCTCTTTGAAGCTGTTGGTGCTGGAATGTTTCACGCCGCCGAAAGGCACCTGCAGGGCGAGGCCGGTGGAGATCTGGTTGATCTTCACGACACCGGCCTCAATACGGTCGGTGTAACGCATGGCCTTATTGATGTCGCGGGTGACGATCGAGGCGCTGAGGCCAAACTCGATATCGTTGGCCAACGCGACGGCTTCATCGAAATCCCCGGCTTTCACCACGCTGATGGCGGGGCCAAAGACTTCCTCCTGCGCGATGCGCATGTCGTTCTTCACATTGCCGATTACCGCGGGGCTGATGAAATGACCGTGCTCCAGATCGCCGTCGGTGAGGCGTTCGCCGCCCCATAACACCTCGGCGCCTTCGTCCTTAGCGATTTGCAGGTAGTCCAGAGTGCTCTCGAGTTCGGAGGCGCACACGGCCGGCCCCATGGTCACGCCGTCATGCAGTCCGTTACCCACCTTGCGGGCCTGAGCTTCGGCGATCAGTTTTTCGGTAAATTCATCGGCTACACTTTCCTCAACAATCGCGCGGCTGGTGGCGGTGCACACCTGACCGGTCATCATGTAGCCGGCCATGGCCACGAGCTTGGCGGCATGATCGAGATCTGCATCGGCCAACACGATGGTGGGGTTCTTGCCCCCCATCTCCATTTGCGCGCGGGCCATGCGCGGGGCGAGTTGTTGGTAAATGCTACTGCCGACCGAGTGCGAGCCGGTGAAGGACAATGCTTGCACGGCGGCGTTGGTAGCCAGTTCGTCGCCGACCTCTTTGCCGCTGCCGACCACGACGTTGAGCACGCCCTTGGGCAGACCGGCTTCGTCGAAGGCCTTGGCGATTTCCATGGTCATCGCCGGGGCAAGCGAGGCGGGCTTAAGAATCACGGTGTTGCCGCTCACCAAGGCGGGGGCCAGTTTCCATGCCGGAAGGGCGATTGGGAAATTCCACGGGGTGATCAACGCCACCACGCCGAGCGGTTCGCGCTTGGTGTAGAGCATGTTGTTTGGCAGATCATGCGGCACCACCTGCCCGCCGATGGTGTAGGAGAGCCCGGCCATGAACCGGAAAATATCGACCGTGCGGCCCACTTCCATGCCGGCCTCGATCTTGGTTTTGCCTTCCTCACGGCACAACAACTCGGCGAGCTCACCCTGACGGCTGGCGAGGATGTTGGCTACGGCCGAGAGAATCTTGCCACGGGCCGGGGGCGTAGTGTCGCGCCAGCCGGGGAACGCTGCCTGCGCGGCTTCGACGGCCGCTTGAGCATCGGCTGTGCCGCCCTTGGCGTATTCGGCTACGGCCTCGCGGGTGTCGGCCGGGTTGTGGTTGGTGAAGGTGTCGCCGGACGCGGCGGGCACCCATTCGCCGTTAATGAAATTTTGATACTGTTTCATGCTATGAAATTTGGAGCGAGCGGCGAGTGTGCCGCAGGCTGCTGGGAGGGGCAAGTTTCACCTTGCCCGAGATTTGGGATGAAATGGGACGAGGAGGAACTCGTCTCTCCCGTTAGATCAGCGCGTCGGCCTTGGCGGCGAAGATGAAATCGGCCTCGTTCAGGCCATCGATCTTATGGGTCCAGATAGTGATCTTCACTTTGCCCCAGGCGAGGTAGATATCCGGGTGATGAAAAATCTCCTCGGCTAGGGCGCCGACTTGGTTGGTGAACGCCAGGGCATCTGCGAAATTCTTGAACGTGTATTCCTTCTCCAGATGATGCCCCTCAATCACCTCCCAATCATTGCCCAGCTGCGCGTGCAGAGCGTTGAGTTCCTCACCGGCTAAGGGCGGCACACCGCCTTGGCAGGGTTTACATTCGCGTTCGGACAGGCTGCAGGATGCGTCACTCATGGTTGGGCTCCAGCGTAGCGGTCTCCGTCTCGATTGCCAGTTTTTCCGCATCCCTCCGCCACAGGGCCGCTAGGAAACTTCCGAGGATACAGTGCATGATCGCCGAGATGGCGCAAGGGGTGGCAGTGGAGGGCGTGAAATGTTTCACGGCCAGCGCGCTACCCAGACCGCTGTTTTGCATGCCCACCTCAATGGCCATGGTGCGCCGGATGCGTTCCTCAAATCCGAACACGCGCGGGATCCCGTATCCCAGAGCGAAGGCGCCGGTGTGCATGAGCGTGACGGCCATGAGGAGGATCCCGCCGACCTCGCGGATTTCCGCTGAGCGCTGGCCCAGAATGCTCGCCACGATCAGGACGATGGCGATCACCGCGACCAAGGGGGCGACCGGTTTCACGCGTTCGACCGCACGAGGGGCGTAGTGGTTGAGCGCCATGCCGATGAGAATGGGCAGCAGCACAATCTGCACGGTGCTCTTGAACAGCGCCATCGCGTCCACCGGGACATATTTGCCGGCCAGCCACTGGGTGAGCACCGGCGTGAGCGCGATGGCGGCGAAGGTGCTGCACATGGTCATTAACACAGACAACGCTACGTGCGCGCGGGCGATGTACACCACCACATTGGAGGCCGTGCCGCCTGGGCAGCAGGACACGAGAATCAGTCCCACGGCAAACTCATTGGGCAGCTGGAGCCCCGTGGCGATGGCCCAGCCCATGAACGGCATGATGCAAAACTGCGCGAAGACCCCGAGGGCCACCGGCTTGGGCGTGCGGGTCACCTTGCGGAAATCCTCTAGCGACAAAGTAATGCCCATGCCTAGCATGATCACCGCCAGGCCCCACACGATTAGCGGCCCCTTGAACCATGTAAACCACGTCGGCTGGAACAACGCCAACACGCCGCACAGAGTGACCCAGAGCGGGAACAAGTTGGTGAGTTGATTGAGGATGCGGTTCATTGGGCTTGGATTGGAGCGCGTGAGACAGTAAGGTTTTTGCCAGAGGTGGCCGAGCGGAAAAGACACAGAATTCTATACGATGACGAATGTGCAATGTGTACATTTCAAATGCGTGTACTCACCTGGTTGGATTGGTTTAATGCAGCCCAACTTGTTCCAGCATCGGACCCCGAATGCCTTCGTTTGGCTCCGGGGCTCACGCATGAAAAACTTATGGAAGCCATCCATTGCGTGCGAGTTGATGGCTCCGTGTTAAGAGGTGCAAGAGCCCTTCGGTTTATTGGGATGCGGATGCCGTTGATGATCCCTATATCCCTTTTTATGTGGTTGCCTGGAGTGATTTGGATAGCGGAAAGAATCTATGCGTGGATTAGTCAAAACAGGTACATACTGAGTAAGTTTTTCGGCTGCAAAGACGCCTGTGCGATCATGCCGCAGCGGGAGCGCGAGGGCGAAATAGCCACGAAACCATCGGAAAAATAATCCATTTCGCACTTGCCATGGGCTTGGCTCCTGCTATTTTCCACGGCCCGCTTTACTGGATTTTAAAAATGAAGAAGGACATTCATCCCGAGAATTATCGCCCCGTGATTTTCCGCGACACGAGCACGGGTGATGAGTATGTCACCCGCTCCTGCGCGCCCACCAAGGAAACAGCCGTGTTCGACGGCCAGGAGTACCCGCTTTACTCGATGGGCATCAGCAGTTTTTCGCATCCGTTCTATACCGGTCAACAGACCTTCGTGGATACGGCTGGCCGCGTGGACAAATTCCAGCAGCGCGCCGCCAAGGCTAAGGCGATTGCCGAGGCCCGTGCTGCCAAGGCCAAGAAGTAGCCATTCTCTCTGATAACCGCCCGCCCGGCCGACGCCGCGGCGGGTGGTTTCTTTTTCCGTCCATGGATCTCCAGCCGCACATCGAGAAATTCGCCACCCGCATGGGCGAGGTGGAAACCGAGCTGGGCGATCCCAAGGTGTTTGAGAACAACCGACGCGCTCAGGAACTGGGTCGCGAATACGCACGGCTCAAGAACCTCGTGGCGCTCGGCGAACGACTACTCAAGGCCAAGGACGAGCTGGAGGAAAACCGCGCCTTGGCCGCCGGCGACGATGCCGAAATGGCCGAGATGGCGGCGGAGGAAATCCCCCCGCTGGAAGAAGAAATTCCGCGTCTCGAAAAAGAGGTGCAGTTCGGCCTTGTGCCGCCCGATCCCACGGATTCCCGCAACACGATCGTGGAAATTCGCGCCGGCGCTGGCGGCGATGAAGCGGCGCTTTTCGTGGGCGATCTGTACCGCATGTACACCCATTTCGCGACGGCCCAGGGCTGGAGCCATGAGCTGATGGAAAGCAACGCTGCGGAAATGGGCGGCTTCCGCGAGGTGATCTTCGCGCTTAACGGCGAGGAAGTGTACAAGCTCATGAAATTTGAGAGTGGCGTGCACCGCGTGCAACGCGTGCCGGCCACGGAAGCCAGCGGTCGCATCCATACCAGCACGGTGACCGTGGCGGTGCTGCCCGAGGCCGAGGAAGTGGATGTGGAGATTGATCCGAACGATTTGGACGTGGATGTCTACCGCTCCAGCGGCCCCGGCGGGCAAAGCGTGAACACCACCGATTCGGCCGTGCGCCTGACGCACAAGCCCACGGGTTTGGTGGTGACCTGTCAGGATGAGAAATCCCAGCACAAGAATAAGGCCAAGGCCATGAAGGTGCTGCGCTCGCGCCTGCTGGATCTCCGCATTGCCGAGGAACAGGCCAAGTACGCCGCCGAACGCAAAGCGCAGGTTGGTACCGGCGAACGCAACGAGCGTATCCGCACCTATAATTTCCCCCAAAACCGCGTGAGCGATCACCGTATCGAACTCACGCTGCACAGCCTGCCGCAGTTTATGGAAGGCGAGATTACCGAGATGTCACAGTCGCTTTGGCAGCATGATTTGGAAGAGAAACTGAACGCTCTGAAGCTATGACCGATTCAGAAATCCGTGGCCTTATTTTCGATTGCGACGGCACGCTCGTCGATACCATGCCCCTGCACTGGCGGGCGTGGAACAGCGTTTGCAAACGGCACGGCATTGTCTTCCCTGAGGAACGATTCTACGCGCTGGGCGGCGTGCCTTCCGTGAAGATTCTTCACATGCTCAAGGACGAGCAGGGGCTGGATATGGATCCGGTGGCTGTGTCCCGCGAGAAAGAGGAGGCTTATATCCCGCTGATGCCCGAGGCTAAGCTTATTGAGCCGATTGCCGCTATTGCGCGCGAAGCTCAGGGGCGTTTGCCGATGGCGGTGGCCACCGGCGGCCGGACCAAGTACATCAAGCCGCTACTGGAATCGGTCGGCATTCTGGATTGGTTTGGCGCGGTGGTGACGGCGGATGATGTGGAGAACCATAAGCCCGCGCCGGATACCTTCCTGAAGGCGGCCGCGTTAATTGGTGTGCCGGCCGAAGAATGCCGCGCGTACGAGGATACGGATCTGGGGATGGAAGCCATTCGCGCCGCCGGGATGGTGGCCGTGGATGTGCGGGGAATTCCTGGGGTGTTGCCAACGCCCGTGGCCTCCTAAAGCACTTCCATTTGCACGGCTTTCTCGGGCGTTTCCCGTTTCACCCACACGTACCGGAAGAGCACAGCGCGTAACGCCATGGCCACTGGAATGGCCAGCAGACCGCCAATTACCCCGCCCACCAGCGTGGTGCCCATCAGCACAGAAATAATCACCGCCACGGGATGCATTCCCACGCGGTCGCCAATGATCTTCGGTTGAATCACGGTTTTCTCGAGGAACAACACCAAGGCACAAACTCCCAGGGACGCCAACGGCGCGTAAACGCCCAGCTCGGTGCCGAATAGGCTCATCTGGTCGCCGTGCGTCAACGACAGCAGCAGCACGGGCACTGTGGATACGATCACGCCAAAGTAAGGAATGATCCCGATGATCCCGGCCAGCAGCCCGAGCAAGATTCCGTAGGGCAGGCCAATGATCGAAAAGCCGATCGCCAAACAAAGCCCTACACAAATTGCCACCAACACTTGGCCGCGGAAGAAGACCACCAGACAGTCGTTAAACGACTCTAGCACGAACACTGCCTCTTCCTTGAATTTCGATTCCTTTAACGGCAGGTAATCGCTCCATTTGCGCTGGATGGTTTGCGCCTCGAGCAGGAAATAAAAGACGTACACCGGCACCAGCGCCATGCCGGCGATCATGCCGATCAAACTAATGGCATCGGCCAGCCCGTTGGAGGTAAGCTTCTCCAGGCGCGTTGAGTTGGCCTGCATTAAGTTTTGGAAATCGATCCGGGCTACGTCCACTTGGTTCAGCTGCATGAATTTTCCCCAGCTGGAATCGCGATGTTTGATCACCCAGTTGCGTGTGCCCTCTTCCAGTTGCTCGATCTGCACATCTTTGCCCAGCTGAATGACATCCGGCACCACCGTGCGCAACACCACCAGCGTGACCGTGCTCACGATGCCCACCGCGATGATGAACACGAGGATGATCGCCTTCACGCGTTTGGGGTTGCGGATGTTGTAGAAAAGCCGGCTGACTTTGGCGGACATTTTGTGCTCAAAGAAATCCACCAACGGATTCAGCAGAAACGCCAAAATACCTGCCACGGCCAGTGGTAACAGCACCGGCGACAGGCGGTCCAGCACCCACGCCACGCCGTAGAACATCGTTGCCAACAGCGCAAGAAACACAGCAATCGCCAGGGCTGTGAGGGAGAACCACAGCACCTTCGCCTGTTTCTCTGAGGGCGAGGGAAAGGCCATTTTGTTTTATTATTACCCAAGGGTGTCCGCCTTGTCGGCGGCGGCGCGCACGGCATTCATCAGGCCATCGCGCACCCCGGCGGCTTCCATTTCATGAAGCCCCTCAATGGTGGTGCCCCCGGGGCTGGTTACCATATCCTTGAGTTTGCCGGGGTGTTCGCCGGTTTCCAATACCATTTTTGCCGCGCCCAGCAGCGTCTGCGCCGCCAGTGGCGTGGCCAAGTCGCGCGGTAACCCGGCGGCCACCGCGCCATCGCTCATGGCTTCGATCATCTGAAATCCATATGCTGGCCCGCTGCCGCTGAGGCCGGTCACCGCGTTGATCAGGCGTTCGGGCACTTCCACGGCCACGCCCACGGCCTCGAGCATTTGCTTGGCTAGCTTGGCATCCGCCGCCTTGGCGTGGCGTCCGCGTGCAAATCCGGCGGCACCTTCGCCCACCAGCGCGGGCGTATTGGGCATCACACGAATCACGCGCGTCTTGCCGCCCACCGCTTCCTCCAACTGCGCCAACGTCACGCCGGCGGCAATGGAAACGATTAGATGCTTGGGGGTCACCTGATCGGCCAACTCGGCCAGCAGTTCGGTGACCTGATGTGGCTTCACGGCGATCACCACCACGTCCGCCTTGCGGAGCACCTCCGCATTGCTCTTGGCCGCGCGGCCGCCGGTGGATCGAGTGAACGCCTTGACGGCCGCCGGCACCACGTCGCCCGCGATCAATTGCCGGCCTTTCACCAGCCCGGCTTGCACCATGCCGCCAGCCAACGCCGAGGCCATGCGACCGGCGCCGAGGAATCCGAATGTTTGCTTCAAGGGCATGAGCGTTTGTACCGAAAAACGGCCCTGAAAACGAGCCTAAAGCCTAGCGCGGCAGGAAGAAACCGCGCTGTTTTTCGCTGACCGGCAGGGCCAGTTTGTCCATTACCGCCAGCATATCCTCCCAGATTTTGCGTTTCTCAGTGAGAGCTTGGTTGCGCAGGAGGTAGGCCGGATGAAAGGTGGGCATCAGGGGAATGCCGCGATACGTCTGCCAGGAACCGCGGAAACGCGTGATGGCCACCTGTTGTTCCAGCAGGCCTTCCACGGCGGTTTTGCCCAAGGCCACGATGATCTTGGGCTGGATGAATTCGATCTGCCGATGCAACCACGGCGAGCACGTGGCCATCTCTTCGGATGTCGGCGGCCGATTGCCGAACCGTTTGCCGGGCGTATCCGGGCGGCATTTCAAAATGTTCGCGATGTACACCTGATCGCGAGCTAGCCCCATCGTCTCGATGATTTTGGTGAGCAACTGGCCGGCCTTGCCCACGAACGGTTCGCCGGCATTATCCTCATCGGCTCCCGGGGCTTCGCCCACAAACATCAAATCCGCGGAGGCGTTGCCTACTCCGAACACCACGTTTTTGCGTGAGGACACAAGGTTGGGGCATTGCGTGCAGGCCAACACCATCTCCCGCAAAGCTTCAAACGAATCGGCCCGGGCACCCACATTGGACGGGGCCGGTGCCGGCTGGGAGGCAGCCTTCGAGGGGTTTGTCTGAGATGGGTTTTGCGGACGCCGCTTCGAGACCTCCGGTTGTGTGAGCGCGGCGAGCTTGGCCGGATCCACCACCACATGCCGTTGCCCGCGCGCTTTCTGCTGATGCAGATAATCGACGGTGGCAGCCAGCAACTGATGGTAGGCATTCACTGGCCGAAGGCTAATCCGGTGACCATCGGCAGCACGGAAAACTTGTCCGGACTTACTCACGCTTTTAGGCTGGCGGCATGACACGGCATTGCTTCAACTGCGGATGGGAATGGAAGCTGGCGCATTTGCCGGGCCGGCGCGATACCTGCGATGAATGTAACACCGACCTGCGTTGCTGCCGCAATTGCGTTCACTATGACATGATCGTTGCCCACCAATGCCGCGAACGCCGGGCTGAGCCGGTGGATGAAAAGGACCGCAACAATTACTGCGAGTACTTCGATTTCGCACGGCGCAACTTCAAGAAAATCGAGCGTTCCGAAGGCGATCAAACCCGCGAAGACGAGGCCAAAGAGACGCTGCGCAAGCTGTTGGGCGATTAGACCCATCCACTTCATCTGGGCCTGGTTTTTTTTAAACACACTACCAATAGTGTGATTTTATCTCATGCCGTTCTTGACAATCGGTTAAAAAACCGTTTCTCTGTGCATGGCGGTGCCACCAAGGAGGGCGTTGCCGGACCCAGAAACAAAGCGAATTTAGGTTCTGATCCAGTACAATCGGAACCGATACCTGCAGTAGCCTACTTGTACTGTTTCTGTGTTCACCGGACCAGGCAGGCCGCCTTCAGGCCACCTGGTCCGGCTTTTTTATGGGGTGACCGGCTGCAGCCACGCACTCTCCTGGGCGTTGGGCGTGGTGCCGTTCTTCTGAGGTTTTGAGGAAACGATTTTCGCGCGCACGTAAATCTCATCGCCTTGCAACGCATACCGCGCACGCGGCCCATTCACGGAGGCTAGCACCTGGCCAACTTCCGCACTGTACCGATGCGTGACGCGCAGCTTGGTGCCGTTGGCCAAGGTGATCGGTTTGTGGGTGGCATCGTATCCCCGGCGCGTGCCGATGAACTGCGTGGTATACTGCACGCCCTCCGCGGCCTGAATGGTTAGGTCGATTTCCTTGGACGATTGCTTTAAGGATTTTAGGGTCACGCCTGTGCTGGAATAAAAATCACCCTTTTCCATCGCTAAGACCAGCGAGGCCGCATCGAGTTTGCCGGCACGCACCATCACCCAGCCGCGGCCGGTGTTACTGCGGTTGGCCGCCATGCCGTGGTAATTGTGGGCGTCGTCGGTGGCCAAGCCATAGAGCAGGCCGAGCTTTAACTCGGTTAGCCTGCGAGTGTTGATGATGTCCCACATGCGTTCGGTACTGGCATGGGTGGCATCGCCCAAGTCCCGCACGGAAGGATGCCCGTTGTAGACCTCAAAAAAGCGTTCGCCTTTCACGCGCATGAGCTCCTCGGCAGTGACGCCCCAGCCGAAGTTGGGATGGTTCAGGTGCAGAAACATCGGCTGCCCGGTGGCTTTCCGCTGGGCCAGCAGGGCATTCATGTTCCGTTGCATGACATCGTACACGTTGTCGCCCCCTTGCGGCGTAATCTTGTGGCGCAGGTTAGTGGCGTTCATGTGTACGGGCGCGGTCTTCCAGCGGTCGGTAACTTCCTCGGATTGGATCATGAGAAACCGATTGGGCTCCTCCAAGCGTTTGCGAAATTCTTCTAGAGTTCGTAAGCGGACCTGTTGACGACCGCCCTCCTCTCGCTGTTGCACCCAGTCTTCCCCCCACGCGGCTATGTACTTTTGGAGCGCGGGTGGCCCGCCTCTGCTTTTCATGACATCAACCCAGCGTTCGCCAACTTGCAATGTATTGTGATCGGATAGTGCCAGAAAATGGTATCCCTGATCCTTGTACCACTTGGCGATTTGCTCCGGATAATCGTCGCCATCGCTCCACATGGTGTGCGTGTGGAGGTTTCCCTTCCACCAGGATAATTCGGCGCCCCATAAGGACAGCGGCCAGGTCGCGGTCATCCAGAGAGCCGCGATAAAGGTAAGCAAATGGACCTTCATGCGGTCACGGTAGTCGTGCGTTGGAAGCGGCGCAAGCAGCCGATTGAAGAAACTAGGGGAACCGCGCGCCCTGCGATTTCCCGTGATTGGTGCGCCGGTCGTAGTCCTGGTGCAAGGCTTTGTGTATGGTGACGATCTCTTTGGCCTTTTTCTTAATGGCCTCCTCAATTTCGATCTTGGAGTTAAACGCGCCAAGCTGGTCTAGGCGGGTGTTGAGTGTTTGCCCGGCGCGCTTGGCTAATTCCACGTGGCCTTCCTCATGGCGTTTGAGATTGTTCAGGTAAACGATCCAGAGCCGGCGCGCTAATGGGTTGCCTTGCTCGATATCTATCCATTTTGGAAAATGAATCGTAGCAGTGACTTTTACGGTGTGTCCGGTGAGTCGATATTTCCCATCAACCTTGGAATACTGATAATCCCAGCTCAGATTCCAATCAGTGCGGGCATCAAACCGCTTGCGAGTGTCAGGATTCACCGGTCCCACTTCATTTAGTTGCCGGCGCAACTCCGCGTACGTGCGGCCTTTGATATCATATAAGGACCACACGCGCTTGAACTCGATTTCTGCTGCCAGGGCGTCAGCTGACAGCCAGAAATTTAGCAGCAAAATGAGTAGAAATCCGCGCATGCACTTAGGGCTGGCGAGGTTTGCGCCGTCTGGATTTACGCCCGTTGTTCAGGTGCCGGTTCACCGCATTGAGATAAGCCCGGGCACTGGCCTCAATGATATCCGTGCTGGCGCCTCGGCCGGCAACCCATTCGGTGTCGCCGCCGAAATCGACCTTCACGGTCACCTCACCCAAGGCGTCCTTCCCTTGAGATACGGCTCGGATGTTGTAATCCATCAACTTACCTTTCGTGGTTGTGATGCGATCAATCGCCTTCAACGAGGCATCTACGGGGCCGTCGCCGATGTTGGCATCCTGCTGCACCTCCGTTTGACGGCCGTTCTTACGCGTCAAACGCACTGTGGCGGTGGGCACGGTTTGGTTGCCTGTGCTGACACTTAAATAATCGAGCGACCACGTTTCCGGCACGGTGGTGATGTGGCCCTCCACCAGCGCGGCCAAGTCGTCATCATAAACAAACTTCTTCTTGTCTCCGATCTCTTTAAACTTATCAAAGATCGACCCCACTTCGGCGGCGTCCATTTTGAAGCCGAGATGTTTCAAGCGAGCTGCCACCGCCGCTCGGCCGCTGTGCTTGGTGAGTGGCAGTTCGGTTTTGCCCCAGCCCACATGCTTGGGGTTCATGATCTCGTACGTCTCGCGCTTCTTCAGGATCCCGTCCTGATGAATGCCGCTGGAATGTGCAAACGCATTCTCGCCCACAATCGCCTTACTACGCTGCACGCTTAAACCGCTCATGCGCGCGACCAGCTTGGAGGCTTTCACAATCTCTTTCGTGTCCACGCCCATGCTGAAGCCGCGATAGAAACTCTTGCGTGTCTTGAGCGCCATCACCACCTCTTCCATGGCTGCGTTGCCGGCGCGTTCGCCAATGCCGTTCACGGTGCATTCCACCTGACGGGCTCCGGCTTGCACGGCGGCCAATGAGTTGGCGACGGCCAAGCCCAAGTCATTATGGCAGTGCACGCTAATGACGGCTTTGCCGGTTTGGAATTCCTCCACGTTGTCGTGCAAATGCGCAATGAGCTGGCCGAATTCATCGGGCACCGCCCAGCCCACCGTATCGGGAATATTCACCGTGGTGGCGCCAGCCGCCACGACGGCCTTGCAAATTTCCACGAGAAAATCCGGTTCCGTCCGAGAACCATCTTCTGGTGAAAATTCTACATCTTTAACATATTTACGTGCGCGCTTCACGCTCTCTACAGCCAGCCGGAGGATTTCGTCCTGAGCCTTGCCCAGTTTGTGCTCCCGATGGATCTTGGATGTGGCGAGAAAAACATGGATGCGTCCTCGCTTGCCGGCGGGTTTCACGGCGGCGCCGGCGGCGTCAATGTCCTTGGGCACGCACCGCGCCAGGCCGGCGATCTGGGGACCTTTCACCTGTTTGGCGATGGTTTGCACGGCCGTAAAATCGCCCTCGCTGATCACCGGGAAGCCAGCCTCGATAACATCCACCTTGAGGGCGCCCAGCTGCTGCGCCACCGCGAGTTTTTCGCGGAGGTTCATGGACGCACCGGGGCATTGCTCGCCGTCACGGAGAGTGGTGTCGAAGATCAGGACTCGATTTTTGCTCATTCTATTTCTTTCGCAGCAGGTTGTTTACCAAAAAAAGAACCCCACCGCCAGCTTGGCGATGGGGCTTCGGAAATTGTCATCCGGCTAAACCCCAACCGCCCGGCTGCCAAGAAGCAGCGCCCGCTGTAGTGGAAGGTTTAGTCCGTTACGCACGGCGTTTTGTTAATCCATGCACTGCCGCGGGTCAATGTTGAATACCGAGCCCTTACCGTCTATGCTCCGCGCTCCCCATGGAAACAGACGCACTAAAACTATGGCAGCGCTACAAGGAGCGCACCACGTTTCATGACGAGATAGGCTTGAGCCTAGATTTAAGCCGGGTTGATTTTGCCGACGATTTTTTTGAGCAGAAAACCGAGAGCATCAATAAAGCCTTCGCCGCAATGGCCGAGCTGGAACAAGGCGCCATTGCGAATCCGGATGAAAACCGAATGGTCGGCCATTATTGGTTGCGGAATCCGGAGCTGGCTCCGTCCGCCGAGATCAGCCAGCAAATCACTTCGACAATCGAAAATGTGAAGGCTTTTGCTGCGGCCATTCATTCTGGAGAGGTCTCGGGGGCAGATGGTTTGTTTGAAAATGTCATCGTCATCGGCATCGGTGGATCCGCCTTGGGCCCGCAATTTGTCTCACACGCACTAGGTAAACCAAAAGGGGATCGCATGAAAATGTGGTTTTTTGACAATACTGACCCTGACGGTATCGATAAAGTACTGGATAAAATTGAGTCAAATCTCGATAAAACGCTTTGTATCGTCATTTCAAAATCTGGTGGAACCAAAGAAACGCGCAATGGAATGTTGGAGGCGAAGGTTGCCTATGAGCGCGCTGGCCTAAACTTTGGTGAACACGCCTGTGCGGTGACGGGGGAGGGTTCGGCTTTGGATCAAGTTGCAGAGAGTGAGGGCTGGCTGAAACGTTTTCCAATGTGGGATTGGGTTGGTGGCCGTACCAGTGAAACTTCGGCGGTGGGATTGTTGCCGGCCGCGCTGCAAGGTTTGGATATCGACCAATTGCTGGCCGGGGCGGCCGCCTGCGACGAATTAACTCGCCAGCCGGATGCGGTGGCAAATCCGGCTGCTCGCCTAGCATTAGCATGGATGCATTGCTGTAACGGTAAAGGTGAAAAAGATATGGTTATTTTGCCTTATAAAGACCGTTTAGAGCTATTTTCTCGTTATCTTCAACAACTCATCATGGAGTCGCTGGGTAAGGATAAAGACTTGGATGGGAATGCGGTTCAACAGGGAATTGCCGTGTATGGTAACAAGGGGTCCACCGATCAGCATGCTTATATTCAGCAACTGCGCGATGGAGTGCCAAATTTCTTTGCCACGTTTATCGAGGTGCTAAAAGAGCGCTCGGGCGAATTGTTCCACGTGGAACAAGAGGGTGTAACGGCGGGCGATTATTTGAGCGGGTTCTTTCAGGGTACACGAAAGGCGCTTTATGAAAGTGGTCGGGAGTCGATCACCATTACAATCAATGAAGTTACACCGTTTTCGGTAGGCGTGCTGATTGCATTATATGAACGGGCCGTTGGGCTTTATGCCTCGTTGGTTAATATAAATGCCTATCACCAGCCGGGGGTTGAGGCAGGGAAAAAGGCGGCAGAGCGTGTGATTGAACTGGAATTGGAGCTTTTTGAGTGTCTGATGCGCCGCGACGGGCATCCTATGAAGGTTGATGATTTGGCGATGGAAATGCAGGCGGTGGATGATATTGAGACGATTTATAAGATCTGCGAGCACCTGTGTGCCAATGGACGGTTAGCAAAATTGCCTGGGGAAGGGCCGTTTGAGGTCCAGTATACTTTTCCTGAGAGTTCCTCTGATGAGCTTCCGATATCCTAAAGACTTCGACGTCATCGTCGTGGGTGCTGGGCACGCGGGCGTGGAGGCGGCATTGGCGGCAGCTCGGATGGGCAGTGAGGTGCTTATGCTCACCACTAACGTGGATACCATTGGTCAAATGAGCTGTAATCCAGCAATTGGAGGCTTGGCAAAGGGCCATTTAGCTCGGGAAATTGACGCTTTAGGCGGTGAAATGGGCCGATGTACGGATATGACGGGCCTGCAATTTCGGATGTTAAATACCGGCAAAGGGCCGGCTGTTTGGGCGCCACGGGCTCAGTGCGACAAAAAAGCGTATCAATTTCGCATGAAATGGGTTTGTGAGCGTGAACCGAATTTGACTATTCAACAAGGTCAGGCCGATTCGTTCCTCCATCGGGATCGTGAAGTCTATGGGGTGCGGACGGTTATGGGCGTGGAATATCATGCTCAAACAGTGGTGATCACGACCGGCACATTTTTGCGAGGCCTCATGCATGTGGGAGATGCTCAGCAGAAAGGAGGGCGGTCAGGCGAGGCGGCGGCCACCGGATTATCCGCCGCACTTCAAGAGGTAGGCCTTGAATTGGGGCGGCTTAAAACTGGTACACCGCCACGGCTGCTTAAGCGTTCGATTGATTTCACGCGACTGGAAGAACAGCCTGGGGATGAGCCCGTGCCTTACTTTTCATTTTGGCAGGATGATTTGTTCCACGTGGAACATTCCGGAGTGAACCCGGAGGATGTTGGGCATTCGGAAGGCAAATACCCCCCGGGTTCTGTGTTGGATCGATTAAATGGCCAATTGCATTGTTGGATGAGTGAAACCAACGAAAAAACCGCCGAAATAATCCGGGAAAACCTACATAAATCACCGATGTATTCGGGTCAAATTGAGGGAGTGGGACCACGGTATTGCCCTTCAATTGAAGATAAGATCGTGCGTTTTGCTGATAAGCCAACCCATCAGATCTTCATTGAGCCGGAAGGCATTGCGACCGATGAGTTGTACATAAACGGCTTTTCCACCTGTCTTCCTTTTGATGTGCAATATGAAATGGTGCGGACAATTCGGGGTTGTGAAAATGCCGAAATCCTCCGGCCGGCGTATGCGGTGGAATATGATTATTCGCCGCCGCGTCAGCTCCATCCATCCCTAGAAACAAAGCCGTGCCGGAACCTTTTCTTGGGCGGCCAGATAAACGGCACTTCTGGATACGAAGAAGCCGGTGCCCAGGGCTTGGTGGCCGGGATCAATGCAGCCCGGCGCGTTCAGGGTAAGGAGCCGGTGGTGCTTCGGCGCGATCAGGCATACATCGGGGTGTTAATCGATGATCTGATCACCAAGGGCACGAGCGAGCCATATCGGATGTTTACCAGCCGCGCTGAGTACCGATTGTTACTCCGGCAAGATAACGCGGATTTAAGATTAACTGAAATAGGTAACGATATAGGAACCGTAAAAAACCGTAATTATACCAGTTTTGGCATTAAAAAGCAATCAATAAACAGCGAAATTGAACGGCTTAAAAAGACCTTTGATGGCGCAGTGTCCTTGGAGCAATTGCTTAAGCGGAATGAAATGAGCTATGAGAAACTGCCTCAAGCCAGACATGATTTGCCGGCGATGGTTAAGCAGCAGGTGGAGATAATAGTTAAATATTCAGGTTATATCGATAGGCAAGAAGGCGAGGTGGCGCGTTTCCGGCAGATGGAGGATAAGCAAATTCCGGATTGGCTGGAGTATGAAAACATCTCTGGTTTGAGAAATGAATCCCGGCAGAAACTTGCGGATCATCGGCCAGCGACTTTGGGGCAGGCTTCACGCATTTCTGGGATTTCGCCCTCGGATGTTAGTCTTATTATGGTGCAAATGAAACGGGGCCCAAAGAGCGCGGTCGAAGATGGAGAAGTTGAAGATGGGCCGCACAACACATGTTGTGGGGATTTGTAATAACTGTAACGTTATTTATCGTCTTTACTAAGCATTTTATTGATTTTATCTGAGTTTTCTTCGGCTTTCTGACTCAATATCAATAGATTCTGGCTTAGTTTTTGGCTCATTTCTTGGAGTTGTTTTTCCATCTGAATGAGTTCTTGTTTGATGTCTGTATCCTCGGAGGCTTTTCTCTTTGCGGCTTCGGCGAGTTCGGTTTCTTTTCGGGCATCATCCATGCCGGTGAGCATGACGCCGACAAAGAGGTTCAGGACAATCATGGCTCCCGTGAGGATGAAGCTCACAAAGAAGACGCTGGCGAGGACGGGATGGGCGGTTGATGTGATCTCATTTCTGGCAATTCCGAGCTGTTCGAGGGCTGCATAGGTGGTGGCGTCATAGCCATAATTGGCGCTGCCGTACATGTTGATGTACATCAAATCCGTCCAGTCCTCTAACGTTACTGCTCGAAATAAAGACAGCATTGATGTTTGTAAATTCCTGAAATGTAACGGATCGTTATCGCTAAAGAGGAACGTTGCCATGCATCCATAGATGTAAAAGTGGAGTAATCCGAGTAAAAACACGTATCCAATGGATGGGATGCTTTTGAGTACGGCATTGACCAGGACTTGGAGTCGTGGGACGGCGGAGACCAGTTTGAGAACGCGCAGGACGCGGGCTAGGCGGAGGACGGCGACAAATTGGCTGTTTTGGATCGGCAATAGGCAGATAGCGACGATGGAAAAATCAAAGATGTTCCAAGGATCTTTGAAGTAATTCCATGGGGTTTTGCCTTCGGCGATTATTTTGATGACCACTTCCAGAACGAATATGCCGAGGATGATGCGGTCCAGCAGGGTTAGGAGATCGTGATGTTCGGCCTCGAAATCCTTGTAGGTTTGCATGCCCACCACCACGCCGGCGAGCAGGATGATCCCGAGGATGAAGTTCTGGAATGCCGGGGCGGCCGCAATACGTTGGCAGACTTTCACCATAAGCGCTGAGCCGAAAGATACGGAGCAGGGCGCAGGCGGCAATGGCGGGTTATTCTCAGCGGGTTATGTGTTTACCGTGGTGTAAGGCATGGCTTCGATGAGCTTGGCCTTGACGTCATCTGAGATGATATTGCCTTTGAGGTTGAGAAATTTCAGGTGCTTGAAGCCCTTGAGCCATTCGGCGGAAGCATCGGTGAGCCGGTTGTAATTCAGGGTCAGGCTCTGCAGTTTTTGAAACGCAGCCAAATGGATGATGCCATCATCGCGAATGCCGTTTTCGCCCAGATCCAAATTAGTGAGATGCGCCAGTGGCTTCAGGTACTCCAGTCCCACATGGGTGATATTGGTGCTGGAAAGATTCAGGGACTCGAGTCCGCGTAACTTGGCAATTTCTCTCAGCCCCAAATCCCCCACGCGCGTGGCCGAGAGGGACAAGCGCTTCAGGGAATGCAGCTTGGAAATACAGGCGAGGGCATCATCGCCCAGCTCTGTTATATCGAGAATCAGTTCCCGTAAATGCTGGAGACCCACGAGGCTGGGGGCGCCGGCGTTGGTGATCGCGCAGTCGGTGGCATCTAGGCTTTCCAAATGCGTCAATTTGCCGATTTCCTTAAAGCCGTCATTGCCCACCTTCACCGTGTACTTGATGAACAACAGCGTGATCTCGCCGCTGGCATTGGTCTCCACGCGGCGGGCAATGGATTTTATCGCCCAGTATACCTTGCCGTTATGGGCGGCAACAGCTTCGAGCAAGGGATCGGGCGGTGTTTCCGGTTGATCGGATTCAGCGGGCATAAAACCTCCGGCCAACCATAGGCAGCGGTCTCGCGGCTGCACAGGAAAAAGCTAGAAACGCCCGCCCTCAATTGGCCGGTAAGCGTCCGGCGGCGAGCCGGGCCTGAGATAAGCCTGGACCTCCATGGGGGCTTCTGAATTAATTTGCACTTGGATGCTTTCGCGTCGGTACCAGTCCGGATGTCCCTCGAGCCGGTCGAGCTGCCGCAGCACGGTCGGTGAGATTTCCCAAACCTCGCCATGAACCGACATCGCTTCATCAGTGACCCTGGGGTGCCGGTATAGATAAGGAATTTCCTCCCCATCGGGTGCATAATCATCGGCTCCGAGATAAAAGCCAAACCGCTCCTCGGTCGTCGCTTCCCCAATAAATTCTGCTTCGTCCAGCAGGGCGTGATTACAAAAACCCCGTTTCAAGGTACCGTAGACAAACACCCGTTCCCGCGGCGGATCGCTCATGGTGGGAGGGTAAAAGAAAAATGGTGGGAGGAACAGGATTCGAACCTGTGAAGGCATAGCCAACTGATTTACAGTCAGTCCCGTTTGACCGCTTCGGTATCCTCCCACTCAGGGGGCGGCGAACCTAGACGAATCGCCCGATTGTGACAACCTTGAAAATCCACTGCTGGCCCGGCGTATCGGCTCGCTTGCCATTGCCGCCGCCTCGGCCTACCTTGACCGCCCATGTTTGATTCGCTGAGCAGCAAACTTCAGGGTGCGTTTAAGAACCTGCGCGGGCTGGGCAAGATTTCGGAGGACAATATCTCCGAGGCCCTGCGCGAGGTGCGTATGGCGTTGTTGGAGGCGGACGTCAACTTCAAGGTGGCCAAGGAATTCCTCGCTCGCGTGAAGGAGAAATCTCTCGGCGATGAGGTGTTGGCCAGCGTTCAGCCGGGCCAGCAGATCGTGAAGATCATTCACGATGAACTGGTCACGTTGCTTGGCGATACCAACGCCAAGCTCGAGACCGGCGGCAATCCCACCTGCATCATGATGGTTGGCTTGCATGGTGCGGGTAAAACCACCTCCAGCGGCAAGCTCGCCAAGTTGATTAAGAAACAGGGCCGCCAACCGCTGCTCGTCGCGGCGGATGTGTATCGGCCGGCGGCGATGGATCAGCTGGAGACACTCGGTCAGCAGGTCGATGTGCCTGTGCTCGCGCTCAAGGGTGAGAAGGATGTGCAGAAGATCGCCCGCGCCGCCATGGAGGAAGCCCGCGCGCAGGCCTGCAATGTGTTGATCTTTGATACCGCGGGCCGGTTGCAGATTGATGAGGATCTCGTTCAGGAACTGATCGATCTTAAGGGCCTGATCAAGCCGCAGGAAATCCTGCTCGTGCTCGATGCCGCCACCGGTCAGGAAGCGGTGAGTGTGGCTACGCACTTCGATGAGGCGCTGGGCATTACCGGTTCCATTTTAACCAAGCTCGATGGCGACGCCCGCGGCGGCGCGGCGCTCTCGCTTAAGAGCGTGACCGGGCGGCCCATTAAATTTGTTGGTGTGGGCGAGAAGCTGGATGAGTTTGAGTCGTTCCATCCCGAACGCATGGCCGGCCGCATCCTCGGCATGGGTGACGTGGTCAGCCTTGTGGAAAAAGCCGCCGAAGTCATCGAGGAGGACGAGGCCGCGCGCATGGAGGAGAAGCTGCGCAAAGGCGAATTCTCACTGGAAGATTTTCTCGAGCAAATGCGCGCTATGAAAAAGCTCGGTCCTCTTGAAAATATTGTGGGCATGCTCCCCGGCGGTGATGCTGCGCTAAAGGATGCCGATCTCGACAAAGGCCAGGCCGAGCTGCGCCGCATGGAGGCCCTTATCTGCGCCATGACCCCCAAGGAACGGCGGCAGCCCAACATCCTCAATGCCAGCCGCCGGCGCCGCATCGCTACCGGCACTGGAACAAAAGTCTCCGAATTAAATAGCATGCTCAACAAATTCTTCCAGATGCAGCAGATGATGAAGAAGATGGGCAAGATGCAAAAGATGATGGCCAAAATGGGCGGCGGCGACCTTGGCGGTCTTGGTGGCCTGATGGGCCGCTAGGCCTGAGTGCCTTACTCCGGGCGTTGGTAATCGGCCAGGTCGGCGATGAAGGTGCCATGTTTGACTTTGGTGCGGATGCGTAGGACCGCCCGATGGGAATCGTCACTGAGCCATATCTGCAGCTTGGCGTCGGGATCTTTTTGGAACACGCCGCGTAACTGGCCGAGGTCTGGCTCCACCAAGATGGTTTTATAATTCTTATCGCCGATCTGGATTTCTTCCCGCCCGACGACCGTCACCTTGGATTGAAACGTCGCCTTGCCGTCGCACACGGCACTGTCGAATTCACCCGGGCGGGCGAGGTCCAGTTCGCGAAATTTAAAGATAATGCTGAGCGGGTCAAAGGTGCTCGGTTCGGTATCCACTACGCCATCCGGGTTGCCGTTGAGCTGACGACGGCAACGTTGTTGTTGCGGATCAAATTGCAGCGCCACATTGCGCGAGGCCAAATCCTTTTGCACGGTGTGATATTCGAGCGAGTGGGTGAACTGCGCGTTCACAATCGAGCGGGCATCGTACTGCACCAGCCCACCGAGCGCGCCGCCTTTGAGAGTGAACTGCCAGGCCGTTGTGCCGTTGTGATCAATCTGTTGCGCGGCAAATGTTACCTTGCCGGCCGGCATTTTAAGAAAGCCTTTCTCCATGCGTACCTGATAATGCCCCACCTCGCCATCGGCAAAATGGCGCGGCTGATACACGACGATTGTCTCGGGAGCTGAGGCTTTATCTCCCTTATTTTCAAAACGCATGCCGGGGCGGGGTTGCCGGTAATTGCTCTCGGTCTTGCCCAGCCACGCAAGCAGCAGCCAGAGGCTGAGCAGGCCGGCGAGACTGATGATGCCGATGAGCGCGGCGCGTTTCATGGCCTCAGGATGCCGCCAACCGGCGCCCTTGTAAACGCTGGGCAATGCGCAAGGCCAGCTCGAGGCTTTGGGCGTAATTCAGGCGCGGATCGCAGTAGGTTTCGTAACTGCGCGAGAGATCGGCTACGGAAAGTTCCTGCGGTCCGCCCGTGCATTCGGTGACGTCCTCGCCGGTGAGTTCAAAATGCACGCCGCCCAATCGGCTGCCGGTCGCTTCGTGCGCGGCAAACGCGCCCTCCAGTTCGGCGAGTACTGCATCATAATCGCGCGTCTTCAAGCCCGTATCCGTGCTCACCGTATTACCGTGCATGGGATCGCACACCCATGTGATGGTGCGTCC
>CAJWVY010000032.1 GCA_913048135.1 uncultured Verrucomicrobiales bacterium | reverse complement strand
AGGATGAGCGCGCCAATCGGCCCCACGTTCCCGGAGGCCGGGGTAATGGTGGCCAGACCCGCAACCATCCCGGTCACGATTCCCACCAGGCCGGCCTTGCCGGTCTTGATCTTCTCGACAACCATCCAGGTCAGGCTGGCGGTGGCAGCGGCGATATGAGTCACCAGCATGGTGAGTCCCGCAGCCCCGTTTGCTGCAGCCTGGCTACCGGCATTGAAACCGAACCAGCCTACCCACAGCATGGCAGCCCCGATCATGACCATCCCGGGATTGTGAGGAGGCTTGACGTTGTCCGGGAATCCCTTGCGTGATCCCAGCATCTTGGCGAGGACGAGGGCGGACAGTCCCGCGGTGGTGTGCACCACGATTCCTCCAGCCAGATCAATAGTGCCCGCTTCGAGCATCCAGCCGGCTCCGGCCCAGACCCAGTGGGCGACGGGCACGTAGACGATGGTGAGCCACAGGGCCGTGAAGAGCAGGACCGCCCCGAAGCGCATCCGCTCCACGAAGGCTCCCACCACCAGGGCGGGGGTAATGATCGCAAAGGTCATCTGGAATGTGAAATAAACCGATTCAGGGATCGTGCCACTGACCGTGTCCACACCTACTCCCTTGAGACAAACTTTCGCGAAATCACCGAAGAATTGGCCATCGCCACTAGCGGCCAAGCTGTACCCGTAAATGGTCCAGAGCAAGGTCATCAATGCTGTGCACGCAAAACATTGCACGAGCACAGATAACACATTCTTACGCCGTGCTAACCCAGCGTAAAACAATGACAGGCCCGGGATAGTCATCATCAACACCAACGCGGTGGCAACAATCATCCAGGCGGTGTCGCCGGAGTCGATTTCTGCCGGTGTTTCCTCAGCGGCGGGCTCTTCACCGCCTTCTTCGGTTTCAGCTCCATCCGCCTCAATTAACTCACCATCGGCTGGATTTTCTTCATCGGCCGTCTTGGCACTTTCTTCAGTGCTAGGAGCGTCCGTGGGTTGTTCGGCATCTTGACCGATTAAAGGGCCGGCGAATAGCGCCAGCATAATTGTTAAAATAGGGAACAGTTTTTTCATGGGATCTTTTTCGTTCAGGGATTGGGTGGTTAGAGGGCTTCGTTACCCGTTTCATCAGTTCGGATTCGGATGGCCTCATCAATACTCGAGAGGAACACTTTACCATCACCGATCTTGCCGGTATTGGCAGCGGAGGTTATGGCTTTGACGGCGCCTTCTGCGGCCTCATCGGCCACCACGACCTCGAGTTTGATTTTAGGTAGAAAATCAACCGTGTATTCGCTACCGCGGTAGATCTCGGTGTGGCCTTTTTGCCGGCCGAACCCTTTCACTTCAGTGACAGTCATACCCTCAATGCCGACTTCAGCCAGAGCATCCTTCACTTCTTCCAATTTGAACGGCTTGATCACCGCTTCTATTTTTTTCATTAGTTGGTCTCAAACCCGCAATTGGCCAGACTGCTTGGTGTGCGGGCAATCCCAAGCAGTGCGTCGAAAAACCGACTCGCCTCCTAAAGCAACCGAGATGCCAATTGTTTAATTCAAGTCCAAGCTTTTGCTGAAGTGACTGCTTTTATGGGTTTTTTGAAAAACAGATCGATGATGCCCACTCAAAAAGCCTATGGCGATTTGGTCAAGGTGACTATTTTTAGACAGCCTAAATTCGCGCAAAAACACCTGTTTTCTGAATAAAATCCCATCGACAAAGCGTTTTACCTTACCGATTCTGCAGCTTTTGGAGGCAACGTAGAGCATGTCCAAAGGCAAACGGATCAAACCCAGCGGCAAGAAAAAGCCCACGCCTTCGCCCGCCGAATCCGTACCAGCCACCACTCCCGAACCCTCTGAGCCATCCCCACCTAAAGTAGTGCCCGCAAAATCGGATGGACCGTTCTTTCGGCGAGTCGACTGGATCGCAGCGCTGGTGGCTACGCTCGTCAGCTTGGGCGTTTACCTTTACACACTGGCTCCGGATGTGACACTGGAGGATTCTGGGGAACTGGCGGTCGGATCCATGTACGCTGGCGTGCCTCATCCACCAGGGTATCCGATGTGGACAATTTATTCCTGGGCGTTCACCAAAATTCTTCCCTTCTCAAACATTGCTTGGCGCGTGGCTGTCAGCTCCGCAGTGGCCGCGGCGCTTTCCTGCGGCCTACTTGCGTTGATGATTTCCCGCGGCACGCAATTGATCCTGAGTGGACTTGAGACGTTTAAATCATTACCTGAAAAAACGGAACGCGGCTTGTCGCTTTGCTCGGGATTATCCGCCGGATTGATCTTCGGGTTCAACGGATTCATTTGGAGCCAAGCCGTGATTGTGGAGGTCTACACATTGGGCATTCTCACTTTCGCGCTGACGTTGGCGTTATTGATGCGGTGGTTTTACCGCCCTCAGCAACGTCTCTATCTCTACCTTGCCTACTTCGTTTTCGGGTTGTGCTTTGTAAACCACCAAACCTTGATCCTTGCCGCCATCGGCTTGGAATTAATGATTCTCCTCGCCGACCCCAAATTGGGCCGAGACTTCCTTACCGGCAACTGCGTGTTGTACCTCATCGGACTCGTGCTCAGCCTCAAGGGAGCCGAACAGGGGTCTGCCGGAAACCCTGGCCTCTTCATCCTTTTCAATCTCGTGGGAGCCGGATTCATGGCGTTGCTGATTGGGCTGACTGTTCGATTTCCATCCTATTTACTGCGCGCCTTGGTGGCCACGGCTTTCCTATCCATTGGCCTGATATTCGGTCTGGTATGGAGCGCCGCTCTGGATAAAAGCCAATTCACTCAGGCCAACACCGTGGTGAAGCTATGGACCTTTATCAATCTGGCCACGCTCTGCGGATTGATCGCTTATTCTTGGATCAATCGCGACAAGGAATCCGGCGAGGAAGGCCTTCTTTACAACTGGATGCCACTGCTCAATACGCGCGCCGCCTGGATCATTGCAGCCTTGCTGTATTTTTACATGCCCATCGCCTCAATGACCAATCCGCCTATGAACTGGGCTTATCCGCGCACCACGCAGGGCTTCAAACATGCAATTACCCGCGGCCAGTATGATCGTATTACGCCCTCCAATTTCACACGCATGTTTCTCGATAGCAGCCATACGCCGACCAAGGCCGCCACTCCCAATGCGCGCACGCAATTTAATGGAGGCCAACTGGGCATTTATCTCGATGAAGCCACCGAGGAATTTAGCCTCTCTTATGTGGCTCTGGGATTCGTGCCGCTGGCGTTTTTGTACCGAATGCGCCTCAAGGAATTTCGTTGGATCCTTGGGCTCACCGGCATTTACGTCACATTCACTTTGATCCTGATCTACCTCATCAACCCCACGGCCGATGAGCTGAACCGACACCTGAACAAAGTATTCTTTGCCGCCACTCATATATTTATTGCCGGGGCCATCGGGCTGGGGCTTGCGCTCATCGGTGCCACGCTCGCCTCCTCCACGCGCAGTTGGCTCATCGGAGTCACAGCCTTCCTCGGCGGGCTGGCCTTGATCGAAGGGATCAGCACCTTCCGGATTGTTGAGTCGACCGTGTTCGCCATGGAACACGCAGCGGCTTACATTGGCTGGGGCCTCCTCGGTGTCCTGCTGGTTGTCGGCATTATCCGTTATGTCCGCCCTTCTTCGGCCAGCAAGGCCTTCTTTCTGATCGCGCTTGCCACCTTTTGCCTACTGCCCTTGCGGCCGGCCCTAAACAACTGGGCGGAGAATGAACAACGCAACCACCTCTTTGGCTATTGGTACGGTCACGATATGTTCACGCCGCCCTTCGACATCTATCCTGAAATGGATCAGGACGCCATTCTCTTTGGCGGCACGGATCCCGGCCGGTTTTGCCCCACCTATTTCATTTTCTGTGAGAGCTTCACTGCGCCGAAACACAAGCGGGACCCGGATTTTGATCGACGCGATGTGTACATCATCACCCAAAACGCCCTCGCTGATGGCACTTATCTTCAATACATCCGCGCGCACTACAATCAGAGCACACAAACCGATCCCCATTTCTTTCAGGAACTGGTTTCCAAAATTAACCTCAGCAGCAAACGCATGCATCTGAATGCCCTACTTTTCCTGGGACTACTTGCCGGGCTGGCCATGGCGCTGTATGCCTTTTCCAAATATCAAACCCATTCCAATCGTCGGCACGTGCTCGGCATTGGTGCTTGGGGAGGCGTCTTGCTCTTGGGCTGCTTCCTAGGCTTCAGCGGTCCATTGGCCAAAGCCGCCACCACGGCCGACAGTTTCTTTACCCAGCTTGGCGACAACGTGAATGCCCAGCGCCGCACAAAGGGCATCTATCCCGAAAAGGAAATCCACACCCCGTCTGTGGAAGATAATCAGATCGCCTTTGCTGGTTATTACGCCTCAGCCCGCGAACGCCTGATGAATGGCACCCTGCAACAAGGCGAGGATGTTCGGCTGATCCTTAATTTTCAATGCCCCAATTGTCTGTCAACATTCCCTCAGGTCGTTGACCGAAACACCGCCCCATTACTTAAGCAAATCGAACAAGCTGGAAGCTTGCCTTGCCCAAGAGACCAAACGCCCATGCCTATCCCGGAGCCGCAGGTTTCCGTCCAGGGCACAACAGCCGTCATGGAAATTAACGCCCGTTTGGCTAAGACGATTTTTGAAGAGAACCCGGACCATGAGTTCTATGTGGAGGAAAGTTTTCCGCTTGCCTGGATGTACCCGCACCTACGACCTGCCGGCATCATTATGAAGCTCGAACGTGAGCCGATTGAAGAATTTGATGAAGCCATTTTCACCAAAGACCGGCAATTCTGGCGGGAATACTCCAAGCGCCTGATCGGAGACTGGATTAGGGAAGACACGCCCGTGGAGGAAATTTGCAACTGGATCGAGCGCACATATCAGCGCCATGATCTGGGCGATTTCCAAGGCTCGCATGAATTTGTCCGCGATAACGATGCCCAGAAAGGCTTCTCCAAACTGCGCGCGGCCATTGCCGGCCTATACACCTGGCGATCCTTAAACACCAAGGATCCAGCCCTACAACAGCGCTACCAGCGTGAAGCGCATTTCGCCTATCGCCAGGCGATTGCCTTCGGCCCGATCAATCCGGAAACCGTGTTCAAGTTCATCAATTTGCTTACCACGATGAATCAACACGATGACGCCATTCGACTGGCGCAGACCTACCGCAAGCTTGATCCAGCCAATCCAAGTAGTCTGATCTTTGTTCGCCAGGTTTTGCAAAACCGCGAACAGCAACTCATCGCCGCCGGCGATTTTAAGGGGGCCATGGCCATTACTGAGCAACTGAATCAAATCGACCCAAAAAATGATCACCTCATTCGGCGCGATCATTACCAAAGGCAACTCGACAACGAAAACTACTTTATCAACTCATTCACCAAGAACCCTACCAACCCGACTAATTTTGTTCAGGCCATCTACATCCACGGCCGGCGCGGCCGCACCAATGAAATCCTGACGGCCATCAACACCTTTAGCCCGCTGGCCGGCGAGGACGCCAAGAACCTTACTCTCATTAAAAATGCCTACGGCCTAATTCAGCGCTGGGAAGACAAAGCGTTGATCGATGAAAAATTAACCACCCTCACACCCGACGACTACGCCCCGTGGTTTGATTTGGCGCAAACCCGCCTGCAATTGCAGCAAACCAATCGCGCCACTCAGGCTCTCAAGGAGGCCCTCACTCGTTTTAAGAAAGGGACAGAGAGTTCTTCGGCCGCGAACATCATCGACGTCATACGCACGAACGCGATCTTTGTTCCACTGCGGGAACACCCGGAAATCAAACCGTTCCTTGAGGAAGCTGAAGAAAATTAACCGCGGGGCGACTGCATCTCGTAATTGAGTGCAGAAATGGTGTACAGCGCGGCGGTCTCACTGCGTAGGATGACCTGCCCCAAGGTGATGGGGTGCACGCCACTGGAAAGAATGTCGTTCACTTCTGCCGGCGTGAAATCTCCTTCCGGCCCCACCCAGATCGCAATGCTTTCCGGCAACCGACCATGCTCGGCACTGTAGCCATCCACATACTCGCGCGGATGCTTGGTGTGGCTTTGAAGGGACGCGGCCATAGGCAGATCAAATGACTCGTTGCGTGCCAGGAATTCCTTGGGCGTCACCGGCTTCTCAATCACCGGCAACCACGGGCTACCACATTGCTTGATGGAATCAATGGCGATGGCGTTCCATTTCTCCAGCTTAGACTCCGCATCATCCACCTGCACCACAGAGCGCCCTGCGGCTAGCGGCACAATCCGATGCACACACAGTTCCGTTGCCTTCTGGATAATAAAATCCATGGACTTACCCTTGGTCATCGCCTGCAACAAGGTGATCCGATACGGTAATGGAGCGATATCGTTTTGTTGCTGCACCTTCAACCGCACGGTCTTTTTATCCACCGCAGCCACTTCACACATCAACTCCGTGCCGGCACCATTCAGTACCGCCACCCGCTCGCCTTCGCGTACGCGCAAGACATTGGCCGCATGATGGCTTTCGCGGTCATCGAGGGTGATTTCACCCTCGCTGACTAGGTTTGGAGGCAGATAAAAACGGTGCATCAGTTAAAAAAGTTTTTAGCTTTCTCAAGGAAGCTTTTGCTCTGCGGATTCACGTCGTCCCCGCATAACTTCGCAAACTCCTCGAGCTTGGCTTTTTGTTCCTTATCCAAACGGGCCGGCACCTCGACTTGCACTTTTACATTTAAGTCACCAGTACCGTAGCCCTGTAAATTTTTGACGCCTCGGCCCTTGAGGCGGAATATTGTTCCGGACTGTGTTCCTGCTGGAATCTTAATACTGGCCGAACCGGACAACGTTGGCACCTTGAGTTCCCCTCCCAGCGCGGCCGTCACAAAACTGATCGGCACGTCACACAGGAGATCATCTTCGTCGCGGTCGAAAATCTCATGTGGCTGCACGTGCAGCACAACATACAAATCCCCACTGCTACCGCCGCGCACACCGGCCTCGCCTTTACCTGCGCAACGTAACCGCGTTCCTGTGCTGACTCCCTCAGGCACCTTGAGCGGGATCTTTGATTTATTTTCCACACGCCCACTCCCACGGCAATCTCTACAGGGATTTTCCAGTATTGTACCTTGCCCTTCACACTCCGGACAGGTCTGTTGCATCCGGAAAAAACCTCGTTGTGTTATTACCTGGCCACGCCCACCACAGATAGCACAGGTTTTCCGTCCGGACCCTTTTTTTGCGCCGGAACCATCGCATGTGGCGCAGACATCCAATTTGGTAATTGAAATCTTCTTTTCACAGCCGAGCACGGCTTCCTCGAATTTGATCTCCATGTCGTAACGCAGATCAGAACCGCGCTGCTCACCACTGGGATCAGGACTTTGCCCACCGCCAAAGAACTGTTCAAAAATACCACCACCGCCGCCTCCGCCACCGCCGAAGACCTGGTTAAACAAATCAAAAGGATCCACCGCACCACCTTGAAAACCACCTCGACCGCCGCCTCCGCCTTCAAACGCGGCGTGGCCCATCTGGTCATAGGCTGCCCGCTTCTGGTCGTCACTCAGGACTTCGTAGGCTTCGCCTACTTCCTTGAATTTATCCTCGGCAGATTTGTCGTCGGGATTTTTGTCCGGATGAAACTGCACGGCCTTCTTGCGATAAGCCTTCTTGATTTCATCCGCTGACGCCCCCTTGGAAACGCCGAGCACCTCGTAATAATCGCGCTTGGCCATCAGTCTTCGTTCGGAGCTTCTTCCGCCGCTCCGGGCGCTTTGGCCACCACCACGCGGGCCGGCCGCACCAGGCGATCATTCAATTTATATCCACGCTGCACCTGTTGAAACACTGTGCCTTCTTCGACTTCCGTGGTTTCCTCCTGCGAGAGCGCCTCGTGAAGATTCGGATCAAACGGTTGCCCCATGGCATCGACCGGTTCCACTCCGGATTCCTTGAGCACACCCAGTAGTTGATCAAGAATCATCTGCACCCCATCGCGCACGGAAGGGTCGGCATCTTTCACAGCCGTCAGGGCCATTTCAAAATTGTCCAGAACCGGCAGCAGTTTTTCCAGCAAGCCTTGATTGGCAAATTGCCGGGCCTCATCTTTTTCGCGTTGGGCGCGTTTGCGGAAGTTATCAAAATCCGCCGTCAAGCGGACGATGCGTTCGTTCAATTCCGCAATGGCTTCCTGAGCCTCGGTCAACGTTTCCGGACCGGCGTTTTCATCCGTGCCCTCATCCGACTCCTGTGCCGCCTTCTCGGCCAGACGCTTTTCCAGCGCGGTCATTTCCGGTGCGGCATCTTCTTCAGACTGCTTTTTCGTCATTTTGTCCCAGAACTTCATTCCGCCTTTTTGGCCACTTTGACATCAATATGCAGATCGCGCAGTTGACGCGGCTCCACTGCTGCCGGGCTTTCAGTCATTAAACAGGAGCCCTTCGCTGTTTTCGGGAAGGCCACCACGTCGCGAATACTGTCCGCCCCACATAACAGCGCAATTAAACGATCAAACCCAAGAGCGATGCCGCCGTGCGGTGGGCAACCAAATTTGAACGCCTCAAGCATGTACCCAAAACGTGCCTGCGTGATTTCCGGCGAAAGTTGCAGGACATCCTCGAAGACCTTCTTCTGCACGTCTGGCTGGTGAATACGAATGGATCCGCCGCCCAGCTCCACGCCGTTGACCACGATGTCGTAATGTTGACCACGCACCGATTTCGGATCATCGGTCAGATTCGGCACATCCTCCGCCACCGGCGAGGTGAACGGATGGTGGCTCGAGTACCAACGATTCATCTCCTTATCAAAGGCGAGCAACGGGAAGTCGACCACCCACAGGAAGTTGAATTGATCCGCCGGGATCTCCAGTTTGCCGAGCGCCACCAGTTTCTCCGCCGCATACAGGCGAATTTTGCCAAGGATTTCACAGGCGTTCAGCCATTCATCGGCAGCAAAGAGAATGAGGTCGCCCTCTTCGATTTCCAGCTTCTCCTGCAAGGCCGCCTTTTCGGCTTCACTGAAAAACTTCACGATCGGCGATTTCCATTCGCCGCTCTCCACCTTGATATAAGCCAAACCCTTGGCGCCAAAACTCTTGGCGGTTTCGGTCATGGCCTCCATCTGTCCCTGCGTCACACAAGCGTAGCCTTTGGCATTGAGCGCCTTGATCACACCACCATTGCCAATGACGCTACTGAACACCTTGAACTCGCTGCTGCCGAAATCTTCCGTGAGATCCACGATCTCCATTCCGAAACGCGTATCGGGCTTATCAATTCCCCAACGGTTCATCACTTCCTGATACGAAATGCGCGGGAATGGCGTGGGCACATCGTAATCGAGCGCCACTTTCCAAACGCGCTTAAGCAAGCCCTCGATCAACGCGTAAATGTCTTCCCGATCAATGAACGACATCTCGATATCCACCTGCGTGAATTCGGGCTGACGATCCGCCCGCAAATCCTCATCACGGTAACAGCGCGCGAGCTGGAAATATTTATCCACGCCCGAACACATGAGGATTTGTTTGAACTGCTGCGGCGACTGCGGCAGCGCGTAAAATTCACCGGGCGACACCCGACTCGGCACGAGAAATTCCCGTGCGCCTTCAGGGGTAGACTTAAACAGCGTCGGTGTCTCCACCTCCAGAAAGCCCTCCTCCTCCATGAACACCCGCGTGGCGGTTGCCACCCGACTGCGCAATTGCATGTTGCGCATGATCTCCGGTCGGCGCAGGTCGAGGTAGCGGTACTGTAGGCGCAACTCCTCATTCACCTTGGCCGCAGTTTCCGGATCATCGATCTGGAACGGCAACACCTCGGCGTGATTATTCACGGCCATCGCTGCCGCCACGATCTCCACTTGGCCCGTGGGAATCTTGGAATTCTCTGTCTCATCTGGGCGCTGGCGCACCTTGCCGGATACCGTGATTACACTTTCACTGTGCAATTTGCCCGCGGCTTCCACCAGCGCGACGTCCGTTTCCTGCGGATCAAAAACCAGCTGCGTGCGGCCTTCGCGGTCGCGCACATCGATAAAAATCACCCCGCCCAAATCCCGGCGCGAGTGAACCCAGCCCGAAAGCGTGACCTCTTGGCCCGCGTGTTCCAGCCGCAATTCGTTGCAATGATGCGTTCTTTTCATGAATTTTCCGCCCTCTTTGGGCGAAATGGAGGCGGATACTGGCCGAAACCGACCAAAAATCAAAGTTTTTTCCCTGCCTTGCCAATCATTCCTCAAACCGCTAAACCGCCCGCATGCGAACGTGTATCCACGCCCTCTTCGCCATCCTCAGCCCAGCGCTTTGCGCGGACTGGAAACTTGTTTGGTCAGATGAATTCAATGGCTCCAAGCTCGATTACTCCAAGTGGGGCATTGAGGAAAACGCCTTCGGCGGCGGCAATCACGAACAGCAAATCTACACGGATCGCTCAAAAAACGTGCGGGTCGAAAATGGCAGCCTGATTTTGGAAGCGCATAAGGATAACGCCCAGATCTCCGGCACGCAGCGACCTTATTCCTCCGGGCGCATTCGCACCAAGCATCGGGGTGACTGGCAATACGGTAAGATCGAGGTGCGCGCCAAGCTCCCAGCCGGACAAGGCTTGTGGCCCGCAATCTGGATGTTGCCCACGGATGAAAAATACGGCACTTGGGCTGCCAGCGGCGAAATTGATATTATGGAATTCAAAGGGCAGGAACCCGCCCGCATCCACGGCACGCTGCATCACGGTGGCAAATGGCCCGACAACCGGCACACCACAAAAACGCTGGATCTACCTCAGGGTAATTTCACCGAATCCTTTCACACCTTTGGCGTGGAATGGGAACAAGGTAAAATCCATTGGACCCTGGATGGCAAAACCTGGCAGACGCAGACGAAGTGGAGCAGCAATGGTGGTGCCTTTCCGGCACCGTTTGACCAACGATTTCATCTCCTGCTCAACCTCGCTGTGGGCGGACAATTCGTCGGTGCTCCCACAACACAAACATCCTTTCCCGCCCGCATGGAAGTGGATTGGGTTCGGGTTTACCAAAAACGCTGAAGCGTTACTTCTCGGTCTCGTTCCAGAGGATTCGAAGATTATGCGTCTGGCGGCAGGCAACGATGATCTCCGGCCGCTTATCCCCGTTCAGATCAGCCGCCTTGATGTCCTCCACCGCCGTCTCCTTGCCACTTAGTTGATACGTCTTCCACTTGGTGTAGAGATCATCCTGCGGCACATACAATCGCACGCCCGGAACGCCCGGTGTCGTCATGCCACGCCAACCGGCCACGATTTGATCGCCACCGGTTCCCAGAAAATCACCCACCGCCAAGGCGTGACCGTCCTTCAGCGTGTCATCCAGCACGCGACGTTGCCAGAATTGAAAACGCGTTTGAAGATACACCGCCACCGTTGTGCCGTGCTTGGGCTCTATGGTGGTGAAGAACCGTTTGCCTAACTTGGTTTTGCCGTCACGCACTTCCCCGCAATAGTTTTGCGAAAACTGCATGTACTTCCACTTGCCGCTTTTGTCCCGCCCGAACCAATACACGCCCTTTAGGCCGGCTTGGAGAAATTCCTCCCTACCATCCCGATCCCAGTCAATCGGATGAAAATTATGGCTGTCCTCGATCATGTGGGAAATCAAAGTGCGCTTCCAAGGCTGCGAAGGATCTTTCGGCATGTGGTACGCATACACTTTGGTTGCCCCTTTCTTGCCATCCGCATCCTTCGGTCCGTAAAGCGGTTTCACCACCAGATCATACTTTCCCTTGCCGGCGGCAATCCAGTGCATACGATGCGTGCTCGGCTCATGCTCCAAGCGAATCGGCGCCCAATTTCCACTGCGATCGGCTGTGGGGTTCAGGTAAAAAATGGAGCCGGACTTTGCACCATCATTGGATTCACCAATATTCCATTGGCCACCCACGGCGATCTCAGCTTTGCCGTCACCGTTGATATCCCGAGCCGTCACGCATACGTGATCCCGCTGGGTCAATTTCCCGCTGATCTGATGCTTCTTCCATGATGGGTTTTGGTACCAGACAATCTTGTCCTTGTCGCACAGGATAATATCCGAGCGCCCGTCGCCATTCATGTCAGCTATTTGCAGGCCATACCCAACCCCTACCTCGGCGTCGATTTCCTGAGTTTTGAATTTCGGTTCAGTGGCCGACACCATCAAAGTGCCAACGCAGAAGATGAGAATGAATTTTTGCATAAATCAACGAACGGGCTGCAACCCGTTTTGTTGGCGAATCTGATTATACCGATACCGATCCATCAAGCCCGCATCAAACCGACGATGGGCGTCCTCGATTTTCCATTTGGCATGCTCTTCATCCCAGCGGACCTTCGCCTCTGGATTATCCCGATGCCCCCGCCAAGGCAACACCTTGCCATTTTCATCGACAATCACATTGCGATAAAACTGACATCCGGAGCCCAAACCAAGAATGAGAACGGCAAATAGCTGTTTCACGCCGCAATCCTGAAGAAAACAACCGAAGGCTCAAGCCAAAACGGTGAAGCAGTCCGTTAGTCAGCGGTCACGTCGATTAAACCAGTACGACGCCCCGGGACCAAATTCAGAGTACTCAAATGGATTATCGAAATAAAACGGATCGTCATAATATTCTTCAAAATCTATTCGCGCTTGATTTCTTTCTTCCAACAGCCGCTTTCTCTCGTAAGGGGTCAATTTTTCCCATGTCAATTTACGCTCAATACTGGAGTTGTATAAAGTTTCACTGGACCAGTGTTCCAACGAACCACAACCTGCCCCCAATATCAAAACCACCGTTAAACACCACCCCTGAGCAAAGCGCCAAGGCCTGGTAATCTTGCCTTCCATTATTTTGATAGTAGAAAACGATTCATGCTACACAACAAAAAACCCCGCTCGCTTTAACGAACGGGGTTTTGAAGTTGTTTCTATTGCTTTTGTCTAGCTCACCTCACCGCGAGCCATTCCTTTTTCCTCGAGGGCGGCTTGCGCGAGGGCAAGACGGGCGATGGGGATTCGGAACGGCGAACAGGACACGTAGTTGAGTCCGGTACGGTGGAAGAACTTCACGGAATCAGGATCTCCTCCGTGTTCGCCACAGATACCGATCTTGAGATTCTTTTTAGTTTTACGACCACCTTTAACACCCAATTCCACAAGCTTGCCCACGCCTTCCTGGTCGAGACCAGCGAATGGGTTGTTGTTGAGCACCTCCTCGTCCTGATAGGTCGGGAGGAAGCTGGACGAATCGTCACGGGAAAGACCCAGGCCGGTCTGCGTGAGATCGTTGGTTCCGAAGGAGAAGAACTCCGCATGCTTGGCCACTTCGCCAGCGGTGATGGCAGCACGCGGAATCTCAATCATGGTACCAACGGTGTACTTTAGCTGCTTTTTCTTGAGGCCAAGCTTTTTACGCACTTCAGCAGCGGTGGTGTCGATGACGTTCTTCTGGAGTTCTAGCTCACGCGCATAAGCAACGAGTGGCACCATGATCTCCGGGAACACCTTGGTGCCCTTCTTCTGCACCTCGTGAGCAGCCTCGAGGATCGCTTCGACCTGCATGGCTGTGACCGCTGGGTAGCTGATGCCGAGGCGGCAACCACGGTGACCGAGCATCGGATTCTCTTCGTGCAGCGCGTGGATACGCTTGGTGATCGCGGGCGCGCTCATGCCGATCTTCTTGGAGAGGTCCTTCTTCTGAGCGGCATCCATGGTGCCGATGAATTCGTGAAGAGGCGGATCCAGAAGACGAATGGTGGCCGGGCGACCTTCGAGTGACTTGAAAATTCCAATGAAGTCTTTCTTCATGAAGACCTTGATTTTCTTGAGTGCCTTGGCTCGGCCGGCATCATCATCCGCGAGGATCATCTCACGAACCGCATCAATGCGATTGCCCTCGAAGAACATGTGTTCAGCGCGGGTCAGGCCAATGCCTTCAGCACCGAACTTGATGGCCTGCTGGACCTGCTCCGGAGTGTCCGAGTTGGTGCGAACACCGAGCGTGCGCAGCTTGTCGGTCCAGCTCATAAGCTCCATGAACTTCTTGTACGTGTCAGAACGCTTGGCAGCAGCCTTGTTCTCGATCAGGCCCTGGATGACCTGAGAGGGAGAAGACTTGATGTTGCCCTTGTAAACATTCCCAACAAAACCGTTCAGGGAAAGCTCATCGCCTTCCTTCAGGGTAACGCCATTTCCAGAGAGTGTTTTCTTGGAGTAATCGATCGACATGCCGTGCGCACCACACACACAGACCTTGCCCATTTGACGGGCCACTAGAGCAGCGTGTGAGGAGGCTCCACCCTCGGTGGTGAGGATACCGTCGGCGGCTATCATGCCACGAAGATCTTCCGGCGAAGTGGCTTGGCGGACCAAGATCACGTTTTGACCTTTCGCCGCAGCCTTCACTGCGTCTTCCGCGGAGAAATAGATCTTTCCGGAAGCCGCACCGGGACCCGCTGGAAGGCCGTTGCCAACTTTCTTGGCAGCCTTCTCAGCCTTGGCGTCGAAGATTGGGGCGAGGAGGTGCCCGAGGTCATCAGCAGGAATACGGAGGATAGCCTCTTCCTTCTTGATGAGGCGCTCCTTAACCATATCCAGCGCGATGTTAACGGCGGCAAAACCCGTGCGCTTTCCGTTACGGGTCTGCAGCATCCACAGTTTGCCTTCCTCGATGGTAAACTCAACGTCCTGCACATCACGGAAGTGCTTCTCAAGTTTCTTACGAGTTACGAGAAGCTCCTTGTGAGACTGAGGAAGATCCTTGGCCATCTTGGCGATAGGCTTCGGTGTGCGGACACCGGCAACGACGTCCTCGCCCTGGGCATCAATTAGATACTCACCGTAAAACACATTCTCACCCGTGGCTGGGTCACGCGTAAATGCAACGCCGGTTCCGGACTTCTTTCCGGTGTTACCAAAGACCATTGCTTGAACATTAACAGCCGTTCCCCAAGCAGCGGAAATCCCATACTTCTGGCGATAAACAATCGCGCGGTCGTTTTGCCAGGAATTGAAGACGGCCGTCACAGCTCCCTTGAGCTGCTCACGCGGATCTTCGGGGAAGTTCTGGCCGGAGCGTTTCTTAATCAACGCCTTGAAAGCAGCGACCACTTCGCGGAGGTCATTTTCCTTGAGGCCGGAATCGTCTTCCACCTTGGCCTTGGCCTTGGCTTTATCCAGAATCACCTCGTAAGGATCGTGGTGCTCGCCAGCTTCGGCTTCCACTTCCATCACAACGCTTCCGTACATCTGGAGGAAACGACGGTAGGAGTCCCACGCAAATTTTGCATTGCCGGTCTTCTTGGCAAGGGCTTCAACCACTTCGTCATTAATCCCGAGATTGAGAATGGTGTCCATCATGCCGGGCATCGACTCACGCGCACCGGAACGGACAGAAAGCAGAAGGGGATTCTCGAGATCACCAAATTTTTTACCCATGGCCTTTTCGACCTTTGTAATGTTTGCCTCGATCTCGGCATCGAGTGTCTTGGGGGACTTCTTACCGTTGTCGTAATAGTACGTGCAAACTTCGGTCGTAATGGTGAAACCAGCCGGAACAGGAACTCCAATGCTGCTCATTTCGGCAAGGTTGGCGCCTTTGCCGCCTAACAACGCCTTCATGGAACCGTTGCCGTCCGTTTTGGATTTACTGAAGTGGTAAACGTACTTTTTTGCTTTAGCCATAAGATCTCTTTCGAAGTTCGCCGGAAAACCGGAGCGCGGAAAATAGGCAGGAGCCTTGCCGCTGTCAACGTGCAATTCGCAAAAAACAGGTGAAAAAAGCCCTTAAGCTTTCATCGAATCCGGCGCAATTCCATGCCCCTCACACCAACGTTGGTAGGCAAAGGGCGAAATCTCCGAGGGCTTGATCTCGCTGCGCCCGCCCCAGAAGACATTCGTGTAGCCCACCTCGATGCCCGCCTCGGCCAAATGCACGTCAATCGCCGCCTTATGCGCCAGCACTTTCTCCTTATCCGTACCGTGCGCCACACCCATGACATTGACGTCGCGAAACTCCGGCCCGCCCTCGCGCCAGTAACCATGGGTCATGATATAATGCCGCCCCACCTCGCGGCCGGCTTCGATCTCGCGGCCAGCCGGCACGGCCCAATGAAACAGCGCATTGTAGCGCGTCACCTGTTCGCCAGTCTTCAACCGCTTCACGTGTTCGAGGAATGTGGAAAAACGACCCACCACTCGGCGGGCATTCAAATCCTCAGCCACCCGAAAAAATTCTTCCAGGGACACGCCCGCTTCTTCCGCGCGCGCTACCCACAAATCCTCTACCAATTCCTCCGGCTCAAACTCTCGCTTCACCGCCTCCATAATGCGCCATTCGTGATCGGTCAATTCCACCACTGCCACATCCGTCACCGCCCCCAGCTCCTCAGAGCGTGCGCCCGGCTCCATATCTTTTCGCCGCACATGCCCCACACCCAAGGCAAACAGCTTCTTGGCCGGCATCAACCGAAACGCTTTTGCGCCCACCTTCTCTTTGAGTACCTCACAATGTTTCTCCAGCGAGTAACCCTGCGGCACTTTCAGTGTAGTCCAAAGCTTGTAAGTCGACCCCGGCGAAGCCACGTCCGTGCTGCGCGTCACCACGTGACCGGAAAACGGATCCTCCTGAAACATGTAATCAAACGCCGCATCCAGTTTGTCCTGATCCACCTCCCACGCCACCAGCGCGCCCTTTGCCAAATTGGTCGCCAACAAGGTCTGGCGCACGCGCCGAATCACACCAGCTTCCAGCATTGCTCGCACGCGCTCCAGCACCACGGCCTGATCCAGCCCTGTGCGCTCGGCCACCACCCCAAAGGGATCACGCTGAAAGCCCTGCAATTGATCCTCGCTGATGGCGAGAATCTGGGCGTTGATTTCATCAGCAACCTCGACGGGTGTGGCGGTGGAATTCATGGGGCGGTGTTTTCGCAGCAAAATCGGACGCTGGCCAACTGTTTTTTGTTCATCGCAGAAACTCCGCACCGGCCACATCCGCGAATCGAAGCCCCTGCGGCGTTAACCGAAAACCTTCCGATTCCTGCACGCCCTGCCCCTGCTCCACCAGCATTTCCATGGTCTCCCCCCATTCATCGCGCAGGTCAAATCCCGTAGCCCGTTCAAATGCCTCAAACGGCCAGCCCGCATTCATGCGCAGACCAAACGCCGCCATCTCCCCGGCTCGTTTCATTGGCTCCAACTCCTCGGTTTGATCAATTGCTCGTTCTCCGTTTTCCAGCGCCTCACAATACGCCTTTGTGTTGTGAACATTCGTCGTCCGCACGCCCCCCACATACCCGGTGGCGCTCGGTCCCAGCCCGTGATAGTCGCCGCCACGCCAGTAATTGATATTATGCCGACAAGCCTCGTCAGGTATCTCGAAGGCACCACCTCCCAAATGCCGCCCAAAATTGGCGACTTCGTACTGGTGAAAACCCTCCTCGCCGGCCACGCGCACCAATTCCTCGAACATATCGCAGGCCAATTCCTCCTGCACATCGAACTCACCTGCCTGCAGCTGCTCGTACAACGGCGTGTCCTGCTCGTATATCACTTCGTAACAGGAAAGATGCTCCGGTTGCATAGCAATGGTTTCACGCAAGGTACCCTGCCACACCGGCATAGTTTGCGAAGGGATGGCAAACATCAGATCCAGATTCACCCGCTCAAAGCCGGCATTGCGCAGAATGTCATACGACTTAAACACCATCGCCCGCGAATGCACGCGGCCCAAGCGATCGAGCAAATCTTCATCCAGCGATTGCACCCCCATGGAAATGCGGGTCACGCCGCCTTCGCGCAGGAGCTTTGCCTTGTCGGCGGACACGGTGGCGGGATTGCATTCCACAGTCCATTCCTCCGCCCCATCAAGCCCCAAACGCCTCATGGCTTCCAAAAGCGTTTCCCACTGTCGCAGATTCAAAATCGATGGCGTCCCACCACCGAAGAAAATAGTCTGCGGCGCTAGGTCATCCGCAACCAATTCCAGCTCCCGCACCAACCCCGCCACAAACCGATCCACCGTTTCGCCATCCGGCGCGTGCGAGAAGAACGCGCAATAACTGCACTTGGAAGCGCAGAACGGTACGTGGCAGTAGAGTGACTGTACAGGCACGCGGCAGATTAGTGCGGCACGGACAGAGCGGCAATTTGAATTCACTGCAAAGGCACAGAGAATAGTGAACTCTGTGCCATTGTGGTTCAATTGACATCCCCTTCCCCCGCCCCTAACTTGCGGCGTGTTCGAACTCCATCAGCCTTATGCCCCTGCCGGCGATCAACCGGGAGCGATCGCGCAATTGTCGGCCGGCTTGAAGGAGGATCTTCCGCATCAGGTTCTATTGGGCGTCACCGGCAGCGGCAAAACCTTCACGATGGCCAATGTCATCGCCCAGACCAATCGCCCCACATTGGTTATATCTCACAACAAAACCCTCGCTGCCCAGCTCTACGCCGAGTTCAAGGGGTTTTTCCCCAATAACGCGGTGGAATATTTCATCAGCTATTTCGATTACTATCAGCCCGAAGCCTACATCCCGCGCACGGATACGTTTATCGAAAAGGATTCATCGGTAAACGAAGATATTGAACGCATGCGTCTAGCAACCATGAGTTCGCTATTAAGCCGGCGCGATGTGGTGGTAGTGGCGAGCGTTTCGTGCATTTACGGCATCGGCAATCGCGAAGACTACGAGGCTCTTATGGTTCCGCTGGTTCAGGGCATGGAGATCGGACGCGAACTCCTCCTCACCAAGCTGGTGGACATCCAATACACGCGGAATGATATCGCCTTTGAGCGGGGGCAATTCCGCGTGCGCGGCGACACTGTGGATATTCGCCCCGCTCAAACCGAGGATGCGATCCGTGTGGAATTTTTCGGGGACGAGATCGACCGCATCCAGCGTTTTGATCCGCTTACCGGCAACACCACCGAGACACTCGGTTCCGTCACAATTTTCCCCGGCAAACAATTCGTCACTCAAGCGGACAAGATCAAGGCGGCTATGAAAACCATCCGTACCGAACTGCGCGAACAGATTCAGCATTTTGAAAAAGAAGGCAAACTACTGGAGGCGCAGCGCATCAAGATGCGTACCGAGTACGATCTCGAGATGATGGAGGAGCTCGGCTATTGCAGCGGGATCGAAAACTATAGCCGTCACCTCAGCGCCCGACCAGCCGGCTCAAAGCCTAATACCTTGATGGATTTTTTCCCGAAAGATTTCCTGCTCGTGGTCGACGAATGCCACGCCACGCTCCCGCAAATCCGCGGCATGTTCGCCGGCGATCGCTCGCGCAAGACTGTGTTGGTGGAGCACGGTTTCCGTCTCCCCAGCGCGTTGGACAATCGGCCGCTGAATTTCGAGGAGTTTCAGGGACACCAAAATCAGACTATCTACGTCAGCGCCACACCGGCCGAGCAGGAAATGGGCTGGTCTCAACCGCATGTGGCCGAACAAATTGTGCGCCCCACCGGCCTGATCGATCCGACCATTACCATCAAACCGCTCAAGGGCCAGATCGATGATCTGATCGAGGAATGCCGCCAGCGCGTGGATCAAAAAGAGCGCGTGCTGGTGACCACGCTCACCAAGCGCACCGCCGAAGAACTCACCGATTACCTGCGCGAAATCGGCATCAACGTTCGTTACCTCCACAGCGAGATCGACGCCCTGGAACGCGTGGAAATCCTGCGCGCCTTACGCATGGGCGAATTTGATGTGTTGGTGGGCATCAACCTTCTCCGTGAAGGACTCGATCTCCCTGAAGTCTCGCTCGTCGCCATTTTGGATGCGGACAAGGAAGGCTACCTTCGCAGCGCCACTTCACTCATTCAAACCGCCGGCCGCGCGGCACGGCACCTGAATGGCCAGGTGATTCTCTATGCGGATGAGATGACGAAAAGCATCAAGGCGTTTCTGGCTGTTTCGAATTATCGCCGCGAGAAGCAACTCAAGCACAACGAGGAACACAACATCACGCCTCGCAGTGTGTCCCGGGCCGTGGAGGATAGCCTAGGCAACCGACAGGAAGCCACAGACAAAGCCACCATGCTGTTGCGTGATGCCGGCGGCGAATACGATGTCACGGAAACCATTCGCGAGCTGGAGCAGGAGATGCTCACGGCCGCCGAAAATTTGGAATTCGAAAAGGCCGCCCACCTGCGTGATCAGGTGAAGATGCTCAAGAAAGAACTGGAAACCTAATTCCAGGACAGATCATCCGGCGCGTCGGCCATCAACCGATGCACCCCACCCATCTCCAGCATCACGGCCCGCCACAATTGCCCCGGCGGAATGGCAAACACATGATCCACGCTGGCCGGATGCGTAAGCCAGGAATTGCGCTGCAGTTCATCCTCCAACTGTCCCGCCCCCCAACCGGAGTAGCCGGCAAAAATCCGCACCTGGGACGTGGACGAAAAAGAATTGCCAATCTCCAACAGTTCATCGATGGAATGCTCGAGATTCAAATTTGGGATGACATTGGCGTCCGGCAGATAATCGTCCGCATGCAGAAAACTCATTGCCTGCCCCTGCACAGGCCCGCCAATAGACAGGTCCTGTTCCTGAATGCGCTCTGGCAAATCCTCCACGATCATCTCCCCCACCGTCTTATCCATCGGCCGATTCAGCACCAATCCGAAGGCCCCCTCCTCGTTGTGCTGGCACAGCAGGACCACCGTGCGGTTGAAGAATGACCCCGCCAAACTGCCGCCATCGACCAGCAACTGACCTTGCAGAGACTTAAAAGGACCGTCTTCCATGGGGTTTCGCGGGATGTTGCAACAAGCTTGCGCGGGCGGCAATGCCGTTTACACTGGGCACATGTCCAAGATGATTCTCATCGCCGTGGGTGCCGTGTTGCTGCTCGCAGCCGGCTGCCAAAGCACGGATACCGGCCATCGGGAGTTTATTCCCGGCAAAGGCTGGGTGCCCGTCAAGGCCGGCCTTCTCGGCCGCTAAACAAATTTCGACTTTAGGCCAAGAGCTCCTTAGCCGCCGCTTTCACGCCTTCGACGTTAAGCCCGAACTTGTCATACAACTCATCCGCCTTATAGGCCGATTGGCCAAACTCGCCGGCGATCCCCAGGGTCTTGATGCGGTGAGCGATGCCGGCGTTTGAGAGCGCGTGACTCACCTGCGCTCCCATACCGCCTTTCACTTGATGATCTTCAATAGTCACCAACCGGCCGTCGGCGGCATTCACCGCGGCACCGATCGTGTCCAGATCCACCTGATTCACAAACGGGTTATTGATCACGGTGGCATTGACGCCATCCGAGGCAAGTTGTTCGCCAGCTTCGATCACGCGGTTGAGCAGCACGCCGCTGCCCACGAGCACCACATCGCTGCCCTCGCGTAACACCTGCGCCTTGCCCCATTCGTACACGGGATTGTCCACCCAGCTGAGCGGGTAGTTTTCCCGGCCAACGAAGAAAATGTAGGATTCGCCATCCTTGCCCGCGGCGCGATCGGCCTCGAAGCGTTTGATGGCCTGATACATGAACTGCTCCGCTTCATCCGGGCAGGACGGCACAATCACTGTGGTGTGAGGAATGGCGCCAACCGCGGCGAGATAGGTGGTCGCCTGATGGCTCGCGCCATCGGCCGCATCTTGAAAACCCACGTGGCTGAACATCGCGATCACCGGCCCTTGGCTCAAGGCCGCCATGGTGAGTGGGAGATTACCTTTGGTGACGCCGAATTGGCCGAAGGTATCAACGATAGGCACAAAACCCACCTTGCTCAAGCCGGCTCCGGTGCTAACCATATTGGCCTCGGCGATGCCGACTTCAATGAAGCGGCCCTCGATGGCTTTCTGAAAAGCGGAGATTCCCGTGGAACCCTGCACGTCGGACGACACCGAAAACACCGGCGCGCCTTCTTGTGCGGCGCGAATGGCGCCCTTCGCCAGACCAGCCTGAACTTTGCTCTTCTTGACCGGCGGCGCATCGCTTGCGGGCGCAGTCGCCTTGGCTTCTTCCACCGCTTTCCACTCAGCATTCAGTTCATTTGCCCAGTCCAGAAACTCAGTGGGCGCGTCGGCGTCGCCATAGATTTCCTGAATCCAACCCACAATCTTCTCCGCATTACCTAGCGGGAAGCCGTGACCGCCGGAGGCATTTTCCTCCGTGGACGCAATGCCCTTGCCCTTGATGGTTTTTACCCAAAGACACACGGGCTTCGCCGGATCACCCTTCGCGGCGGCAATGCCCGATTCCAGTGCGCTGTAAACGGCCTGCAGATCGTGACCGTCTTCAACCTTGATCACATTCCAGCCCAGCGTACCGATGGCCTCGAAGCTCGGCTGCATGGAAAAGCTGTCATTCGTAATGCGGCCGGAAAGCTTGGTGTCATTATCGGAAAGAATCAGCACGAACGGATTCACGTGCCCTTTCACGGCCAAGCCAGGAATAGCGGCGAGCGATTCCTTCGCTTCGCCTTCCATCATCGCGCCATCCGAAATGGTGCAGACCGTCACGCGATCGTTGCCGGCCAGTTGATCGCCAATCGCCAGCCCCTGCGCCTGCGGCAATCCGGAGCCCAACGGGCCGTTACTGATCAGCACACCCTCGGGATTCAGATGGCTCTCACCGTGACCGGTGAGCTTGCTATGAATGCCGCGAAAACCGCGGAGCGCCGTGTAATTCTGCCCGTCGAAATTGTAATTAGCGCGCAAGGCGTAAACCCCGTTCTCAGTGTGACCGGCGTCATTGACGAAGTTAAACGCCTCGTGCCATTGCCGGCCTTCAGTGGCGAACATGATCGCGTGAGCGGCCGCCATGATCTCAGCAAACGCCGCTGGGCCGCCCCAGTGACATGCCGCTCCGCCGGTCACCGCATGAATATTCATCAGGGCCACTGCCGCGCGCGTGGCATTCGGGTCGGCCACCGTCACGGTCTCGCCACCGGCGTTGTTCACGCTGACGGCATACTTCGGCCCCTGCGCGGGCGTATCCGCCAAACGAGCGGGAATGGCGATCGGCTTCAAAGGCGGCGCTGTCACCGCGTCTACTGGCGAATTATCTGCTCCCATAACAAGTCCCAGCCAAAAAAAGCGGGGAGCGCACTCTAGGCGGAGAAGGCGAAATTGCCAGATAAATATTACCCGATTAAATGAAGTATTTTGGGGAAACCAATGAAAAATGGTACGCACGGAAGGACTTGAACCTTCAACCTTTGGTTCCGGAAACCACTGCTCTATCCAATTGAGCTACGCGCGCGCCGGAGCGTTGGTGTACGCCAAGCGAGAGCTCAGCGCAAGCCGCTAGTAGCCCATTTCCTCGGCGCCTTCCTCCTCCTCATATTGCGGAGTAAACACGGCGATCCCGCGAAAGAACGAACTAGAGCCACTGCCTTCCTGACAAATGGAAACACTAATCGGCTCCATATTCGCCTGACGTCCATAGCGGTTGATCGCCGAGGACACCGCTTCGACTGATTCTCCGGAAAACCCAACTGCCTCATTCAGCATAACGTCTCTATTCAACGCCTAGAGGCCAGGGGCTCAACCGAAAATTTTCCCCAGCTTGGTAATAGCCAAATACAAGCCGATGCCCACAAAACTGATAAACGAAATCCACAACATCACATCCCACGCCCGTCCCGATTGCAAACAGGCCGCCCCTTCCCGGTACCGCAACCACAACACGGCAAACCCCAGCGGCACTAACAACAGGCTTTGGAACATCCCGGAAATCACCACCAACTTCCCTGGATTCGGCCAGACAACATAAACCAACACACAGATCAACGGCAACGCAGCCCCGAATCCTCGCACCCATTTTTCGCGCCGGGCATCATCCAATTTCGCCAAACCGGAAACAGCCGCGAAGTCCGTGTACAGGCGGCACTTGGTGGCGTTAGAAATAAAAAAGGTCGAAAACAAAACCGCCACAGCACCCATGAGGAATATCCCAACCGCGTATCCGCCAAACACCGGCGTGTACATGACCGAGAGCGTACGGATGAGATCCTGCTTTTCGGGCAACAACCCCAGGCGCCCCAAGACAGCCGCGCCCAGTAGATAAAAGACAACGGTGCAAAATGTGTACACCACCATCG
>CAJWVY010000031.1 GCA_913048135.1 uncultured Verrucomicrobiales bacterium | reverse complement strand
CTAATGTGTCAAAAATGAAAAAAGTCTCGCAACCCACAGCCAATCCGCTTTCATGGTGCCGCTATGCGAACGACCCTTTTTGCGTTGGCCACCGTGTTGGCCTTTTCATCGATGGCCCAAGACGACCTTGCCGATGGCCTTTATGCTCGGTTCCAAACCACAAAAGGCACCATCACTCTGAAACTCGAGTTTGAGAAAACTCCATTGACTGTAGCCAACTTTGTGGGCTTGGCAGAGGGCACTAAGAAATTTGAGGCTCAAGGCCGCGAAGCTGGCAAGCCTTACTTCGACGGGCTTGGATTCCACCGCGTGATCGCCGACTTTATGATCCAAGGCGGTTGCCCGCTCGGCACCGGCACGGGCGGTCCGGGTTATCGCTTTGTCGATGAGATTGACCCGACCCTCAAACACGTGGGGCCCGGCATTCTCTCCATGGCTAACGCCGGTCCCGGCACAAATGGCAGCCAGTTTTTCATCACCCACAAGGCCACCCCGTGGCTCGACGGTAAACACACCGTATTCGGCAAGGTGCTTGGCAAAAAAGATCAGGACGTGGTCAACGCCATTGCCAAGGGCGATAAGATCATCAAGCTCACCATTTTGCGCGTGGGCGATAAGGCAAAGGCTTTCAAGGGAGACGAAGCACATTTTGCAAAAATCATGGAAGATAAGGAAAACGCAAAAAAAATCGCCTTCGAAGCGCGCATGAAAAAGGAGGAGGAACAAGTCGCCGCCTTGATTGCCAAATATAAGAAGGACAACAAATCCGAGGTGGTGACCACCAAGAGCGGTCTGCGTTACATCGTGTTGGCCGAAGGCAAAGGTGACGCCCCGGCGGCAGGCACGCGCATCGCCGCCCATTACACCGGCACGCTGACGGACGGCAAGAAATTCGACAGCTCCCGCGATCGCAATGAGCCCATTCGTTTTCCGGTGGGCAAAGGCTTTGTGATTCCCGGCTGGGACGAAGCCTTGTCGCAGATGAAAAAAGGTGAGCGGCGCATCTTGATCATCCCGCACAAGCTAGGCTATGGAGAACGCGGCGCCGGCGGCGGCGTTATACCTCCGTTTGCCACGCTGATCTTCGACGTGGAACTGGTGGATTTCTAATCCGAACCTACTGAAATTTCTCGAACGGCAGCGTGGCGACTTGAGCTGATACGCTGCCGTTTTTTGTGTCCACACTCAGTACTGTGCCCAACTCGCAGGCGGCGCGTTTGATGATTGCCAGAGCGGCACTGGGTTCATGGCAAACACTGGACAATGTTCCAACGGGCTTTTCCCCATGCAGCACGGGATCTCCGACGGCCGCGGCTCCATTCAATGTCAGTCCTCGTAGAACCTTGTTCACTTTGCCGTAGGTGCGAATGCGGGCGATGATTTCCTGGCCGATGTAGCAGCCCTTGGCGTAGCTGATGGCGCGCGTCTCCAAGCCGCCTTCGGGCGGGAGATGATCAGTCGTGAGGTCCACACCGAACCGTGGGATGGTAGCCAGCACGCGGGCCTTTTCAAATGCCGGCATCTGGCATTGCGGCGCGGTGGTGGCCAACCGGTCGCGCCAGGCATTCATGGCATCGATGGGAATGAACAAATCAAATCCGACCGTGCCCAGTCGGGGTTGGTGGACGATGTAAATTTCGTCCTCCGTTTGGGCAACGGTCAGTGGTTCGGTGGGCGCGGGCAAATCCAACTCCGTGAGTACAGCTTCCGCCTGCGGGCCCTGCATGGTGAGCAAGCCGAAGTGCGGAGCGACATCGGCGATCTCCACATCCTCCGCGATGACATACCGTTCCAGCCGTTCCAGCACGGCCGCCGTGAGGCCGGGCTCGAAGTCGAGCAGGATCTCATCGGCCAACCGATAGGCAAACAGGTCGCTTTCCATTTTGCCCTTGGCGTTGACGAGGGCGGCGTAGCAGCCGGTGAATTCCCCGAGGCCGTTGATGTCGTTAGTTACCTGCCCATGCAGAAACCGCGCGCGATCGGCGCCGAGCAGACACAGGCGCGAGCGATCGGATTGATCCAACCAACCGGCGGTCTCGGTGAGGGCGGTGAATTCCTGTTCCACGACTTGCACGCGGCGCATTGTGCACGTTTTTGCTGACAGGCCAAGGCCAGCTCGCTAGAGTCCGCCTCCCATGTACAAGGTCGTTTTACTTCGTCACGGACAATCCCAGTGGAATTTGGAAAACCGGTTTACCGGTTGGCATGATGTGGATCTCACCGAGCAGGGCCAAGCTGAGGCCCGCGCCGCCGGTCAGGTGCTCAAGGAAAACGGGTTCGTGTTCGACAAGGCCTATTCCTCCTTGCTCAAGCGCGCCATCCGCACCTTGTGGCTGGCCTTGGAGGAGCTGGATCAGGTGTGGTTGCCGGTGCGCCGCGACTGGCGCCTGAACGAACGCCATTACGGCGCGTTACAGGGATTGAACAAGGCCGAGACCGCCGAGAAACACGGCGAAGATCAGGTGCTCATCTGGCGGCGTTCCTACGATGTGCCGCCGCCTCCCATGGAAAAAGATGATGAAGGCTATGCTGGCAAAGACATTCGGTATGCCGATGTGCCCGAAGCGGACATCCCGCTGACCGAGTGCCTGAAAGACACGGTGGACCGGTTTCTCCCCTACTGGCACGAGACCATTGCCCCGGATATCAAGGCCGGCAAACGCGTCATCATCGCCGCCCACGGCAACAGCCTGCGGGCGTTGGTGAAGTATCTCGATGATCTTTCGGAAGAGGAAGTGCTAAAGCTGAACATCCCCACCGGCATGCCGCTGGTATACGAACTGGATGCTAACCTGAAGCCGATCAAGAACTACTACCTCGGCGACGAGGAAGCCGTGAAAGCCGCCATGGACGCGGTGGCCAATCAGGGCAAGGCGAAGTAGACGCCCATGAAGGCTGTTATCCTCGCTGCCGGCAAGGGCACGCGGATGGGGGATCTCACGGAGGAGACGCCCAAGCCGATGTTGCCGGTGGAAGGCCGGCCGATTCTCGAGCATATTCTCACCGGCCTGCGGGAAGCGGGCATTCAGGAGTTTTGCCTGATCACCGGCTGGAAAGCGGAGGTGATCGAATCCCATTTTGGCGATGGCTCGGCCTTTGGGGTGAAGATCAATTATGTGCGGCAGGAGGTGCAGGACGGCACGGGCAAAGCGCCGGAGCTGGCCAAAGCATTTGTGGGCGAGGCGCCGTTTTTGCTGACGTACGGCGATATTCTGGTGAAGCCGGACACCTACCGGCAGATGCTGGCACGCTGGGATGGCGGCGAATTATCAGGGTTGGTAACGGTGACGGGCAGCGAGGATGTAACCAAGGGCGGACTGTTCTTCTTTGATAACGAATTCTTTCTTCAACATCTCGTAGAGAAACCCTCGGCTGCCCAGCTGGAGGAACTGCGCGCCGCCGGTTGGCTGAAGAGCGGGGAGCCCGCGTGGTACAATGCGGGAATCTACTGCTTCACGCCGGCGCTCTTTCAGTACACGGCGCAGTTGGCGAAATCGCCCCGAGGCGAGTATGAGCTGACCGATGCGCTGACGGCCATGCTGGCCGAGGACCACGCCATGGCCGGACTGGCCATTGAAGGGCGCTGGGTGGATGTGCGCGATCCTGACGTGTTGCAGGCTTTACAAGAGTCGGCCGAATGACTTTACTCCCGCCCCCGTGCAACGAGTTACCGACACCCGCATTGTTTCCTCTGAACCGCTGCCCAGCCCGGTTGAGCTGACGGCTGAGCTGCCGCGTACGGAGAAACAGATCGAATTCGTGGCGCAGGCCCGGCAGGAAATTCACCGGATCATCCATGGCGAAGATCCGCGCCTGATCTTTGTGGTGGGGCCGTGTTCCATTCACGACCTGAAAGCCGGCCGCGAGTATGCCGAGAAACTCAAGACGGTGGCCGATGAATTGAGCGATCGCCTGCTCATTCTCATGCGCGTGTATTTCGAGAAACCCCGTACCACCACCGGCTGGAAAGGGTTGATCATGGACCCGCACCTGAACGGTACCTACGAGATTCCCACCGGTCTGCGGATTGCCCGCGAATTTCTGGGCGAAGTACTCGACCTTGGCATGCCCACCGCCACCGAGTTGCTCGATCCCATCACCCCGCAATACATTGCCGACAGCCTGTGCTGGGCCGCCATTGGCGCGCGCACTGTTGAGAGCCAAACGCACCGGCAAATGGCCAGCGGCCTGTCCATGCCCGTGGGATTCAAGAACTCCACGGCCGGCGATTGCGATGTGGCGGTCAACGCCATTGTGGCCGCCACCCAGCAGCAGACTTTCCTGGGCATCACGCCCGAAGGACGGGCTTCAGCGGTGACCACCAGCGGCAATCCAGATTGCCAGATCATATTGCGCGGCGGCTCCAACGGCCCCAACTACGCCAGTGAACACGTGGCCGATGCCGTGGCCAAGGCGGAAAACGCCGGCGTCATTCCCTCGCTGATGATCGATTGCAGTCACGGCAACAGCAGCAAGGATCCTGAGCGGCAACCGGCCGTGTTGGAGGATGTGATGCAACAGGTCACCGATGGCAATCGCCACATTCATTCGGTGATGATGGAAAGCAACCTCAAGGCCGGCAACCAGAAGGTGCCGGCGAATCTGGAGGAACTGGAATACGGCGTGAGCATCACCGACGGCTGTCTGGACTGGGCAACCACAGAAAAAGCGCTGCGGGATACCCACGCAGCGCTTGCTAGCCGAATCAGCTAAATTCTTTTTTATGGCGCAGGTGGTGGCGCATCCAGGTCCCCCGAACCGTCGCCAAGTACTGCGCTGCGTGGGTCAATGGTTAATCGCATCACGCGGCCTTGCTGGATAATCACATTGATCTTCGAATAGTTCGTTCCCATGTAATCGACCTTCATTTGGTCGTAAAACCAAATCCCATATTGTCCTTGAGCCTGTGTACTGGCCGGTAACCCAAAGGCATTGGTTAAAACATTAACGGCTTGATTGAGGTAGGCTCGATCCAGATCGGCCGGTTGCCCGGTGCCATAGGTCCAATCCCTTTGTTTGCCGACCGGCAAATTGGCGGTGGGATTGGGGATGGGGAAGGAAGTGGCGTTGGTGCTGGTCGTGGAAGGTTCTGAGTTGGTTTCTGTATTCTCCGGCTCGGACGGCGTGGTAGGCGCAGTGTCTTCGGTGGGCGGCGCGGCTGGCTCGCCGGTGTCGTTGGCTTCCTCGGTGGCCTCTTCATCTTTGGAGCAGGCCATGGCCAGCAACAGGGTGAGGGATAACGTGATTAACCAGTGGGGCTTCATCATGGGTTCAGCCTATCGCGGGGGATTCAGGCGTCAACCTTTTGTGGTCAGCCGTGGCTTTGGTCGTGATCATTAATCATGCTCGTCGGCCGGCGGATCGATTTCTGTGATGTCCGCATGTTCGGCCATGAAATCGATAACCTTTTCTTCCAACAGTCGATTTTGGATGTAGCCGATCTGATTGTTTTCCGCCAGCTCCTTGATGTGGGCCTGTGGATCCTTGCCCATTTGCTGAGCCTGCATTGCGACCACGCGCAGGACTTCTTCTCGGGAAACCTCGATTTTCTCCTGCTCCACGATCTTCTTGTGGGCGAAGAACCAGCGGAGGCTATCGATGGCCGCGGCATTGGCTTCGGCGGTGATTTGGTCTTTGTTCTTCTCTACATCCTCCTCGCTTTCGCCCTTGGCGCGGCGGTCGCGAACGATGGATTGCACAGCGTTCTGCAGCTCCTGTTGCTGGAAGGAGGGCGGTACATCAAAGTCCAGCTTGGCGGCGTAGGCTACGCGTACCTGGGCACGCACCCCGCGGTTTGCATCGCCCTTTTTATTGGCTTCCAAATCTTCGCGAACGCCGGTTTGAAGTTTTTCCAAACTTTCCGCATCCCAGCTCTTGGCGAATTCGTCGTTTAATTCGGGTAACACCTTTTCTTTTACCTCATCCACAGTGACTTCGTAGGAGGCCTTAAGTCCCTGCAGCTTGGGTTGGGCGGGATATTCGTCCGGGAAGGTCACCTCGATGGTGCGGCTCTCACCCTGTTTGGCGCCGACCAGTTGGTTGGTGAAGTTCGGGATAAAATGATCCTGTTCGCCATCGGCGTTTACGTGCAGCGGCATACCTTTCTGCTCGGACAACCCGCGCGCAGTCGGGGAAATCTCCGTGACCGGTTTGCCGTCAATGGTGCCGACGAAACTGACGTTAATGTAATCGCCATCCTGCGCCTCGCGATCCTGCGTCTTATATTCTGCTCGGCCTTCGCGCAGGTGATTAATGGCGGCCTCCACATCCGCATCGCCTACCTCCACCTTGGGGCGCTCGGCGGGGATGCCCTTATATTCGGGCAACTCAAACTCCGGCGCGGTCTCGATATTGGCGAGAAAAGAAAATGCCTCGCCCTTTTTGAAATTCACCTCATCGACTTCCGGATCCAGCACGGGCTTGAGGCTGTTGTCCTCCACGCCTTTGCGATAGGAATCGTTGAGCAGTTTTTTCTGCACCTCATCCTCGATCTGCTGGGAAAAGCGAGCTTGGACCTTATCCAGCGGCGCTTTGCCTTTGCGGAAGCCGGCCAGGTTGGCTTGTTTTTGGAACTGCTTGGTCACCTCACCAAAAGCCACATCCACATCCTCAACCGGTAGTTCAAAGCGCAACTGCTTCTTGCAGGGCCCGAGATCAACTAATTCAACGTTCAGGTTCACGATAATTTAAATATTCCGCTGCGCGGGGAGCGGGCCAACCTAGAAGCAAGCCTCGTCTCCGTCAAGGACGGAGGGCGCTTTTGCTGGACGTTGAATTTTCGGCCGTTAGGCTCGTCTTCTTTCATGGAAATGATGACGATTCGGAATGTAGTTTTGTTGGCCGTAATTTGGATTACGGGAGTGCTCGCGCAGGAGAAGCCGGAGTGGCAGGCCAAGTTGCCGCGGACGTTGCAGGCGGATTTTCCCTACACCAAGGCGGCCGTTCGCCAGAATTTCCCAAAGGACACCGTGGCCAACAAGGGCATGGCCATCATCGCCGGGCGCGAGGCGTTCATGTGTTTTGATACCGATCTGTTGCGCTGGTCGGCCGGTTGGACGGGGAATTATCTCACCGAAGACGGCGTGAGCTTCCGCGGCAACCACGGCGCCAGCCCGCGCATTGCTGGGGATCAAAAATTCGGCAGCGGCGCGCTGGCCGGTTGGGCCGATGCCCAAGGCAGCTTTACTGATCCGCGCAAGGAACCCTTCGGGCCGCTGCCCCGAGCGCAGGCCAAATGGCGCGGCTGTTATGTGGCCGATAACACGGTGGTGCTCAGTTACACCGTGGGCGATGTGCAATTTCTCGAGCAACCGGGCAGTGTGGAGCAGGACGGTCAAACCGCCTTTGTGCGCAGCCTGCAACACGGCGCGCTGAACGCAGCAGTGGCCACGCTGGTGTGTGAGGTGGAGAATGCCCAGGGCGGAGTGGAGGATGGCGTGGCCATTCTGGTGTCCGGCGATACGGTGACGCAGGTGGCACTGGTGAATGCGCCCAAGGGTGCCGCGCTGGAGGTGCAGGAAAACAAGCGCATCGTCGCCAAACTGGCCAAGGGCACGGCGGCCGGTGCGTTTCAGATTCGCATCTGGAGTGGCTCCAAAGCGGATCATGGTAAATTTGCCGCGCTGGTGAAGGCTCCGGTGAAGGCGGAGTTTCGCAAGGTGGGCAAGAACCGCTGGCCGGAGCCGGTGGTAACGCAGGGCGTGATGAATTCCAGCAAGACCCCCGATGGGGCCTACGCCACGGACGTGATCACGGCGCCGGAACGCAATCCGTGGAACCGCCGCGTGCGTTTTGGTGGCTTGGATTTCTTCAGTGACGGAAACCGCGCCGCGTTGTCCACTTGGGATGGCGATGTGTGGATCGTTGAGGGCCTCAAGAACGAAAATTTCAAGGACCTGAAATGGACGCGCTTTGCCAGTGGTGGCTTCGAAACGCTCGGCCTCAAGATTGTCGACGACGTGATCTACACTTCCGGCCGCGATGAGATGACGCGGTATCATGATCTGAACAACGACGGCGCTGCCGATCATTACGAGAGTTTTAATAACGATATTACTAGTTCGCAAGGGTTCCATGAATTCGTGTTCGATTTGCACACGGATAAGGCAGGCAATTTCTATACCATCAAGGCCGGCCCGGTGCGCGGCGGCGGCCGCGGCTTCGGCGGCGGCGGCGGCAACGGCCATGTGTCGGCGCACGCCGGGGCTTTGTTGAAGATCGACAAGTATGGCGAGAAGCTCACCGTGGTGGCTACCGGTTTCCGCGCGCCAAACGGTATGGGCGTGGGTCCTGACGGTCAGCTGACCAGCGGCGACAATGAAGGCACTTGGGTGCCGCGTTGCCCGATCAACTGGGTGAAGCCCGGCGGCTTTTACGGTGTGGAAGATCTCGCCCACAAGAAGCCGTTGCCTTCGCATCACAAGCCGTTGTGCTGGCTAGACAAGGGCTGGGATAATTCCGGAGGTGGCCAGGAATGGGTGACCAGCAAGCGCTGGGGACCGTTCCACGGCGAGCTGCTGCACACCAGTTACGGCCGGTCCTCGCTGTATCTCGTGCTCAAGGAGGAGGTTGCGGGCCAAATGCAGGGCGGTGTGGTGAAATTCCCACTGCGGTTTACCAGCTCCGCGATGCGGCCGCGGTTTAACCCGCATGACGGCCATCTCTATGTGGCTGGCTTGAAGGGCTGGCAGAGCAATGCCGGCCGCGCCGCCGGACTGGATCGCGTACGGTACACCGGCGAGAAGGTGTACACTGTGAGCGGCATGAAGGTCGACAAGGCCGGCGTGCATTTGACCTTTACCCAGAAGCTGGACCCGAAGATTGCCGGCGATCCGGAGAACTACGCCATCAGCCGCTGGAACTACAAACGCAGCAGCGCTTACGGCTCGCCGACCTTTAAGGTGAGCAAGCCTGAAGAGCGCGGCAACGAGGGCGTGAATGTTACCGGCGCCAAGCTGTCGGCCGATGGCCTTACGGTGACGCTCGCTGTGGAAGACCTCCGCCCGTGCGACCAGCAGTTGATCAAATTCAACATCGACGCCGCTGACGGTACCAATATCCGCAACGAGATCATGCACACCATTCACCTGGTGAAATAAGCCCCGCCTTGATTCCGGCCCCGGAAACCGCTACAAGACGGCGCTCCACAGCAACATGCACCGACTGATCGCCATTGGCCTCGCGCTGCTAACCCTCCCGGGTTGGGCGCAGGACGCCGAGCCCCAACCCGGCTTGGCTTTGACCTGGCAGGTGGGCGATGCCCGCGCCGTGACGGTGACGCCCAATCTGTGGTTGTACGTGCCCGAAGGCCAACCGCCTTCGCCCCACGTGCCCGGTGGCCGCTTTACCGCCACCTACGAGGGCTTCGTCAATATCGACCTGCGCGGCGATTATTCCTTTCATGCCACCGGCAAAGGCGGCGTGAAGTTGGAGGTCAACAACGCCGTGTTGCTGGATCTCAAAGGCATTGGCGGCGTGGCCGAGGCCAAGACCCAGTCCGTGCGCCTCAACAAAGGCGCCAACCCGATCAAGGTCACCTACACTAGCCCCGTGAAGGGCGATGCGCAGTTCCGCCTGTTCTGGAGTGAACGCCCGGATAAACCCGTGCCCCACGAGCCGATCCGAGGCGGGCAACTCACGCACCTGCCCACCGCGCCGCTCACGCAGGCCGGTTTGGTGGAGCGCGGACGTGAAGTGTTTCTGGAACATCGCTGCATTCGGTGCCACACCAGCGAAGGCGCCGGCCTGCCGGAATTCGCCATGAGCGGCCCGGACTTCAAGGCCATGGGCAGCCGCACGCATCGTAGTTGGTTGACCAAATGGATTCTCGACCCCAAAGCGCAACGTCCCGGGGCTCGTATGCCGCAGCTCCTGCATGGCGACACCGCCAAGGATGACGCGGCCGACATTGCCGCCTACCTGTCGACGCTGCGCTATAATCCGCCCAAGCCGGAGGCTAAATATCCCGAGCCCGATCTCGAAGCCGGCGGCGAACTCGTACGCGAACTCAACTGCGCCGGTTGTCATACCTTGCCGGGCGATTTGGCGGAGGAAGGCAAACTCTCACTTGCGCATGTGAACGAGAAATTTAAGATGGGTGAACTGGCCGCCTTCCTGCGCGCGCCCAATGCGCACTATGACTGGACCCGCATGCCCAAGTTCAAGTACGGCACTGGCGAAGCTTGGAACATCGCCTCATGGTTACGCGACACAGCCAAGCCGCATCTGGAACCCAAGGTGGAACCGGCCGGGGTCGCCGTGACGCGCGGCAAGAAACTGGTCACCACAATGGGCTGCATCAATTGCCACGATCACCCCGGTGAAAATGAATTCACGGCACCCGACCTCAATGCCCTGATGACCGATCAATGGGCTGATGGCTGTCTGTCTGAAAAGGCCGATGGCAAGTCGCCGCACTTTGGGTTTTCCGCCGCCGACCGCGCGGCCTTGCGCGCGTTTGCCACCACGGACCGGCAGTCGCTGCACCGGCATGATCCCAAGGAATTTGCCCAACGCCAAATGCGTGTGCTGAACTGCAACGAATGTCACGGCAAACTGGAGGGGTTTTCCGATCTCAACCATGTGGGCCTAAAGCTGAAGCCCGAATGGATGACCGGCTTGCTGGATGGCTCGCTCAAGCAGCGCGCTCGACCGTGGCTTAATCATCGTATGCCGGCGTTTCCGGCGCGGGCCAAGGATTTGGCCGCCGGGTTGGCCATGGGCCACGGACACGCCCCGGTGACGCCGGTGGAGAAAGGTCCGGTGAACGCGCAACTGGCCGAGACCGGCCGCGCGTTGGTGGGTGTGGATGGCGGGTTTTCCTGTGTGGCCTGTCACGGGGTGAAGAATCGCGACCCGTTGCAGGTGTTTGAAGCGCAGGGCGTCAACTTCTCCCGCGTGGACGAACGCTTGCACTCCGAATATTTCTTGCGCTGGATGCTTGATCCCCTTCGGGTGGATCCGCAGACGCGCATGCCCGATTATTTTGATGACGATGCTCGCAGTGTGCTGGTGGATGTGCTGGAAGGTGACGCCAAGAAACAGATCGAAGCCATCCGCCAATATCTGCGCCAGGGCAAGGACATGAAGATTCCCGTCATGCAATAAGGGCGGACCTGATCGATACTTTTAAAAATGAAACTGATTAATACACTTCTCACGGGCGCCCTGCTGGGCGTGTTGACCTTCTCGGTTCAGGCCGAGCAAAAATGGACAGTGCTCTTCGACGGCAAAAAGGTGACGGACCTGCGCGGCTACGGCCAAAAAGCTTTTCCCGAAAAGGCGTGGAAGGTGGAGAACGGCACGCTTAAGACGATCACGCGCGGACAAGGAGGCCAGCCGCGGGATCTTGTGACCGAGGGCGTGTACACGGATTTTGAATTTGAATGCGAATGGAAGGTGTCGCCGCGCGGTAACAGCGGCATCATGTATCGCGTAAAGGAAACCAATCGCCCGGCGTATTTCACCGGCCCGGAGATGCAGGTGCTTGATGATGAGCGGCATCCGGATGGTAAATCCAACTTCCCTCTCCGCACCGCCGGTTCGCTCTACGACATGATCGGCAAGGGCATGAAGGACAAGAAATACAACAAGGCCGGCGAATGGAATCACGTGCGCATTGTCTGCAAGGACAACAACGTGGAGCACTGGATGAACGGCGAAAAGCTGCTGGCCTACAAGTGGGGCAGCGACGAGATCAATGCCATGATCAAGAAGAGCAAGTTCCGCAGCTGGAACGGGTTCATGCAGGAAGCCAAGGGCCGCATCGCCATTCAGCATCACGGCGAGGAAGTGTGGTACCGCAACATCCGCGTGCGTGGGAAATAAGCAAATAGCCATTGCGCGCCGTGGGGCGCCGATTTACAAATGCCGCATGAACCCTGTGCGGCATTTTTTTGTGGCCACGTGCCTGCTCGCTGCCGGTCTGTGGGCCGGCGAACACAACACCCTGTCCAAGGCCGAGAAAGCGGCCGGTTGGCAGTTGCTGTTTGATGGCAAAAACATCAACACGCATTGGCGCAATATCGGCCAGAAGGAAGTGACCGGCACGGGTTGGGTGATCAAGGAGGGTGTGCTGATCAAGGAGGAGGGCAAGGCGGCCGGGAACATTCTCACGCGCCGGACCTGGACGGATTATGAATTCACCTGGGATTGGAAGGTGGGCGTCAAGGGCAACAACGGCGTGAAGTACATGGTGCTCGAGAAGCGCGGCGCGATCGGGCATGAGTACCAGATGATCGACGACAGTTTCTGGCAGAAGAGTCCGTTGAGCCTGACTGGTGTATTTTATGCCGTGCTGCCGCGCGATGTGAAACTGGCTGAGCCGGTACGCATCAACAAATGGAATCAATCCCGCATCAAGGTGCAGGGCCAAAAGGTGGAGCATTGGTTGAATGGTGAAAAAATCTTGAGCTATACGCTCGGCAGCGAGCGCGTGTTGGCCGGTGTGGCCAAGAGTAAGTTCAAAAAGTTCGAGGGGTTTGGAAAGAAGGTCACCGGTCACATTCTACTGACCGATCACAAAGATCGTTGTGAATTTCGCAATCTAAAGATTCGCGAGCTGAAATGAAGTTTTTCCTACTTTTTTTTGGGCTGACTTTGTCGCTGTCCGGCGCACCGAAACAACTGCTGGTCCTCGGCCAGAAACCGGACGGGCATCCGCCGGGCACGCATGAGTACATGCCGGGCGCGCGGATTGTGCAGGCGCTGATGGCCGGGCACAAGGACGTGCAGGTGACCGTGGCGCAGGCCGATGAACCGTGGGCCGAGGGGCCGGGATTGATCGCCAAGGCGGACGGTATTGTGCTGTTTCTCAACGAAGGCGGCCGCTTCATTCAGGACGATCCGAAGCGGGCCAAGGCGTTCGAGGCATTCGCCAAGCGCGGCGGCGGTTTTGTGGTGTACCACTGGGGCATGGGCGCGCGCGATGTGAAGTTGATCGCGCCGTTCCTGAATCTGTTTGGCGGTTGCCACGGCGGTCCGGATCGCAAATACACCGTGGTGAAAGAGGCCAAGTTTCGGGTCGATGCCCCCAACCATCCGGTAATGGCAGGCATCGAATCCTTCGAGCTGCCTTTCGAGGAATTTTACTATCAACTCAAAGTGCCCAAGCCGCGGAAAAACTGGACCTCACTCGTGCAGGTGCCGATCGAGGGCAACGTGGAAACCGTCGGCTGGGCTTGGGAACGCCCCGGTGGCGGCCGATCGGTGGGCTACAGCGGCCTACATTTTCACGCGAACTGGCGTCACGCCCAATACCAACGGCTGATCACACAGGCCGTGTTGTGGTCGCTCAAACAGCCCGTGCCCAAGGTCGGCGTGAAGCTGCAGATCAAGCCCGAGGTGCTGGAACTGTGCCGACGCTAGTCCGCCTGCTATGTTTACTTCGCCGATGCGCCAATGCAGAACAGGTGCTGGTGTCCGCGGATGAACAGCTGCCCTTGGCTGATAGCCGGGCTGCTGGAGGTGGATTCCTTCAGGTCGTTTTTCGCCACCACTTCAAACTCTTTGCCGGGCCGAATGACGGTGGTGATGCCGCGGTCGGACACAAAATAGGCGAGGCCGTTGGCGGTGATGGCACTGGCACTATGGCCACCGCCAAGGCGTTCCATCCAGTGACGCGTGCCGTCGCCCGCATCAAAGCAGCTCGCGATGCCGGCATCGGACACGATCAGAAAATAATCCCCCAACACCACCGGCGATGGCACATACGCCGCGCCGCGCCGCGCGCGCCAGGCAATGTGGGTTTCGGTGACATTGCCGCGCCCGTTGGGCCGGATGGCGAGGATATGGCGCTCGGGATAACCGCCGGTGACAAAGACGTGTTTGCCGTTGTACACCATCGAGGCCACAAACTGTTCGGTGGGGCCGTCAATGATCCAATGGCGTTTGCCGGTGGCCGGGTCATGGCTGGTGACGGATTTACTGCCGCAGAGAATCATCTGGTCGCGGCCGTCAATCGTGCGAATGAGCGGCGTGCCGTAGCTGCGAGTCTTGTTTTCGCGCGGCGTCTTCCAGCGCAACTCGCCGGTGGCGCGGTCCAGCGCGGCGATGTACGCCTCGCCATCGTGATCGCCATTCACAATCACCAGATCCCGATACAACACGGGGCAGGCACTGAAGCCGTGCGCGCTAATGAAAGGCCCGATGTTACGGGACCATTTTCGGTTGCCCTTTAGGTCAAACGCCACGACCTCGATGGAGCCGGGGGTGATGAGCCGGGCCGTGCCGACATTGGGCGCGGGGATTGTCTTGTCGTCGACTTTCATCACCGCCACGTAAATCAATTTTCCGTCGGTAACCGGCGTGCACGAGGCCCGGCTGTTCAGGCGGTGGATGGTTTCCAGAGGCGTCTTGATGACCGTGCGCTGCCATTGCGGTTTGCCGGTGTTGCGATCGAGACTGATCAACACGCGCTCCTGTTTCTCCGGCAGGCAGGAGAGCAGGAAAACCTGATCGTCATAAATCACCGGCGACGAATGGCCTTCCCCGGGGATGGCCGTTTTCCATGCGATATTTTCAGTGGCACTCCATTTCACCGGCACATTCTTTTCCATGCTGGAACCATCCCCCCGCGGCCCGCGCCAGCCTGGCCAATTTTCCGCGTGCAGCTGCAGGGCGAGAACGAGAAGAAAAGCAATGGTGCGCATGCGGGAAAGTGTAGATTTGGTTTGAAGCCGGACAAGTTTTATTCAGCGTACGCGGAACCCTCCCGGGGCATAACCTGCCAGTGGATTGCGGTTGACCTGCTTGGTGTCACCGGCCAAATCTCTCGCGTCTCATGGCTAAGATTCAGCGCGCACTCATTTCGGTTTCGGACAAGGACGGGCTTGTGCCCTTTGCTCAAACTCTGGCGGCGGCTGGGGTGGAAATCCTCAGCACGGGCGGCACGGCCCGTGTGATGCGCGAGGCGGGGCTGGAGGTGAAGGATGTGAGCGATTACACGGGTTTCCCAGAGATGATGGATGGCCGCGTGAAGACACTGCATCCGAAGGTGCACGGCGGCTTGTTACATTTGCGCGGTAACGCTGAGCATGAGGCGGCCTGCGCCGAACATGGCATTCAGCCGATCGATCTGGTGGTGGTGAACCTATATCCATTCGAGGAAACGGTCGCCAAGCCGGATGTCACGTTGGAGGATGCGATTGAGAATATCGACATCGGCGGGCCGTCGATGCTGCGCAGTGCGGCGAAGAATCACGAGAGCGTAACGGTGATTACGGATCCGGCCGATTACGCAGCGGTGGCCGAGCAGATCGAGGCCGAAGGCAACACGACGCTCGATCTGCGCCGCGCGTTGGCCGCCAAGGTGTACGCGCGCACGGCCGATTATGATGGCGCCATTGCCGAGCACTTGATGCAGGCCTTCGGCGCGGAAGAGGCGGAGGACGCCGCCGAGATGCCGCAGGAACTGCTCGTGCAATCGTCCCTAGCTCAAACGCTGCGCTACGGTGAGAACCCACATCAACGCGCCGGGTTGTACGGCAAATTTGACGAGTACTTTGAACAACTGCACGGCAAGGCGCTGTCGTACAACAACATTCTCGACGCCACGGCGGCGGCAAATTTGATCTGCGAATTTCTGGAGGACGCGCCCACGCTGGCGATCCTCAAGCATACCAACCCCTGCGGTATGGGCCAGGGCGCCAACCTGCGCGAGGCGTGGGATAAGGCGTTTGCCACGGATAATCAGGCGCCCTTCGGTGGTATCATCGCTGTCAATCAACCGCTCGACGGCCCGTGCGCCGAGGCGATTGCGGAGATCTTCAGTGAAGTGATCATTGCTCCAGACTTTTCCGACGAGGCCAAGACCATATTGCAGAAAAAGAAAAACCTACGGTTGCTGCGTATGCTGAAGAATCCGTTCACCGCCGTGGCGTGGGATGTGCGTAACACCGGCGCGGAATCGTTCCTCGTGCAGGAACGCGACATCAAGGTGACCACTGCCGATGACCTAAAGGTGGTGACCGAGCGGCAACCGACCGAGGACGAACTCAACGCCATGCTCTTCGGTTGGCGCGTGGTGAAACACGTGAAGAGTAACGCCATCGTCTACTGCGGTCCCGGTGCCACGCTGGGTATTGGCGCTGGCCAAATGAGCCGAGTTGACTCCAGCCGCATCGCCGTATGGAAAGCCGGTGAGGCGGGGTTAAGTCTTAAAGGTAGTGTGGTCTGTAGCGACGCGTTCTTCCCTTTTGCCGACGGCCTAATTGCTGCAGGCGAAGCTGGTGCCACTGCCGCGATCCAGCCCGGCGGTTCTGTTCGCGACGAGGAAGTCATTGCTGCCGCGAATGAGCGTGATATTGCCATGGTCTTTACTGGCCATCGGCATTTCCGGCATTGAAAAAAAGTAGGTCTGCTTCCAGAGTGCGGGCATGTCATCTCCTGTTATTCGTACTACGGTTGTTGGAAGTTATCCGGTCCCGAGTTGGTTGGCTACCCAGCCTTCGGGCCCCAACCTGCGCGATGCTATTCTCACCGTTCTCAAGACCCAGGAATTGGCCGGTATTGATGTCGTCGCTGACGGCGAGTTGAGTCGTTTTAATGTAAGCCATCCTGAAACCAACGGGATGATCGATTATTTCATCGCACCAATGACCGGGATTGATACCACGCTAAGTCGTGAGGAACTCGCCGCATTCCGCGCTCAGGAACGGACCACCTTTCGCACCCAGCCCGCAGGCGTAGTGCGTGATACAATCGGGGAAGGTTTGCTCAATTTGCCCGCTGATTGGGATAGCGTTAAAAATCTAGGTGCCGCACCCATGAAATTCACCGTCACCTCTCCTTACATGCTGGCCAAGACGTTGCTCGATCGAAAATACAATGACCTTCACGCACTAACCATGGATCTCGCCCAAGTGTTGCGTCGGCAGGTTGAAACTATTGATGCGCCGGTTGTGCAAATCGATGAAGCCCACCTTACAGGTCATCCTGAGGATGAAGGTTGGGCACACGAACCCATCAACGAGGTGCTCAAGGGTATTCAAGGAGAGAAAGGTCTCCATCTCTGTTTCGGCAATTATGGGGGGCAATCCATCCAGAAGGGTTTTTGGAAAAATATCATGAACTTCTTGAACGCTCTCAATGTGGATCATCTCGTGCTCGAGTTTGCTCGGCGCGGGTATGACGAACTGGAGGCCTTCAAGGAACTTCGTGAAGACATCGCTCTTGGCCTTGGGGTGATCGATATCAAGGATAACGTCGTCGAAACCCCTGACCTGGTGGCCAGCCGTATCGAGCACGCTGTAAAACTGCTTGGTATCGAGCGAATAAAATGGGTTCACCCGGACTGCGGATTTTGGATGCTCCCCCGCACTGTCGCCGATGCTAAAATGGCGTCGCTGGTTGCTGGTCGGGATCTTTTTTTAAATCGCTAACACCCCTTTCTAGTCCTACAGTTATCCGAAGATCACTGAAATGAGCGATCTCCAGATTCATATTAACCGAGCCGGACAACAATACGGTCCCTATCCTGAGGCGACTGCACGAGAGATGTTGGCGGCAGGGCAGTTGCTTCCGACTGATTTAGCTTGGCATCCTGGAGCAGAAGGCTGGAAGACTCTGCAGGAATTACTGGGAGCTGAGGCGGCACAGGCTTCCCCAACTCCCCCTCCGCCGTCCAAACCTGCAGGGCCTCCCAAAAGACAGGTTGCCGGAGGTCAGCCAGCTGAGGAAAAGAAAGAAGAGCCGAAGGAAGGTGAACAGCCGAAGGAAGGTGAAGAGGCGGATGATCCCGACAAAATTCATGTTACCCGCAAAGGCGAACCGATTGGACCTTATCCAAGGGATAAGGCTCGGGAATACTTCATAGAGGGAACTTTACTGCCTACAGACTGGGCCTGGCATGATGGTATGGGTGAAGATTGGAAACCTCTGAATGAGGTTTTGGAACTGCCTTTACCTGCGGGGGCCGGTGGTGGCGGATCGGTGAGTGGTGGTCCGTGGACCATTGGTGGTTGTCTGAGTGAAGGATGGCAAAAATTTAAGGCAAATTTGGGGCCGGTCATTTTATTTTTTATTATAGCCCAATTATTAGCTTTTTTGGCCACCATCATAATAGGGGCAGTCATCGCAACTATAGGAACGCGACTCCCTTCGATAGTTACTGCGCTGCTCCCAGTTTTGGCTAACATCCTCATAATGGTACCATTGTTTGGCGGGTATCTGTTTTACTTCATAAAATTATCTCGGGGAGAGCAGCCTGTAATAGCAGATTTGTTTTCGGGTTTTAGGCGTGAATATGGTCAGTTACTAATAGTCATCTTACTTATCGGCATCATTGGTTTGGTTGCTCTCCTACCTGGAATATCAGTAATGATTTTTTCTGCAGCGGCATTCATTGCGGACTTCTTCAATGCGATTCAGGAGGTTGCGGACGGTAGAAAAAATTTTGATTCAGGAGTAGATTATTTCGGCATTGTAATGGAGAAGACAAGCAATTCATTTAAAGCAGCACAAGCAGGAGCTTTGATCTCATTTTTTCTAGTTCAATTACTTCCGCCGATCGCTTTGTCATTTACATCTTTTTCAATGCCGTTGGTGATCGATCGCCAAATGAAGGCAATTGATGCAATTATCGCATCGGCCCGCCTGATGAAAGGGCAATGGTTTAAAGTTGTTTTTTTTCTAATCCTTGTCGGTTTAGTTTACGCCGCTGGAGTGCCTTTCCTGCTTGTGGGGCTTCTGATTACAGGACCCTTGGCCATGACAGCTTGGGCTATTTTTTATCTAAAGAATGCGGGGTCGATTACGGCAGAGCACATGGCTCCGGTGGCTAAGAATATGAAGATTGGACTTATTTGTGGAGCCGTCCTGCCGGTAGGTGCGGCGGTAGCTGCAGTGGTCATGGCCGGCGGTTCTATTGCGGAAGTTACGGGAACGTCTGACAGTAATGGCACTAGTGACGATACAGGTAATTCTGGAGGAGCGCAGACTGTTGATATGGCCAAGGAAGTTCCGGGCGTTTACTTGATTGGCGCACCACAAGGCGGTCCCAATGGCCTCCCAATGCCGATGGTGATCACTTTCAAAGAAGGCGGGGATGCAACGATCAATTTAGAGGCTCTCAAAGGAGGCCCCGGTACAGGTTTTAAGTGGGAAGTGGATCCAGATGAAGACAACACTATTAAGTATGTAGATGCCGCGGGTCAGGAAAAAAAATCTCGTCTTGTTCCTGGCAAGGGGCTGACCGGTGATGATGGATTATCGCTTAGAGAGGAAACCCTTACTGGGTCGTATTCATTTAATAGTGGAACGACTCAAGGGCGTTTAGTTCTTAAGAAAAATCATAAAGCGGAGTTGCGGACAGGTGGTCCAAATCCCATCAATTTAGGATGGTATGTAATTGGTGGATTCAAACAAAGCCCGCATGAAATTTGGGTCACGGGAGGATCCATTCAACTAATCCTTTCACTGGATACGGATGCCAAGCCATACAGTATGAAATTGGTGGCGAGATTGCAGTCAAATCAAGCCTCAGGAAAGATCGATCGGTTAGCAGTGCCGGAAGACAGGCAGATTACTTATACTCGGGCTAAAGGTGGCGGCGGGCAGGGCGGCGGCCAAGGTGGTGGAAACGAATCCCCGGAACCGGAAGAATAATTAAGTTCTATTTTTGGGAGGGCTTTTACTTCAATTAAAAAGCCATGGACAGTGCTGGCTCTTCTGCCACAATCGAAACATGTCCACTCATTCCCGCCGCCAATTCATCGCGCATAGTGCTACAGTTGCCGCTTTTCCTTATGTCCTCACCCAGCGTGGTTTGGCTGCCAAGAAGCCGGCTAGTGAGCGTATTCGTGTAGGGATGGTCGGGGCAGCAGGGCGGGCTGGTTCGCTCAACAGTATCTTTGCTCGCAACCCGAATGCCGAGGTTGTTTCCATCGCAGAGATTGATCCGCGCCGCACTGCGCAAACACTCCAGCGCGTCACCGAAATCCAGGGTCACAAGCCGAGGATTACTACGGATTTTCGGAAATTGATCGAGGATGATTCGATCGATGCTCTCTGCGTTGGTACCCCTGATCATTGGCATGCGATCCCCACCATTTTGGGGTGTTTGGCCGGCAAGGATGTGTATGTGGAGAAACCTGATGGACACAACATTGTGGAGGGTCAGCGCATGGTGGCTGCCATGCGCAAGCATAAGCGCATTGTGCAAATGGGTTCGCAGCATCGTAGTACTGAGCGACTGCAAAGTGCTTTAGCTTATATTCGTGAAGGACGACTGGGGAAATGTTTGGTGGCTAAGGCATGGGAGAGTTCCAAGCAGGGCAATATCGGTCGGCCTGCCGATGGCCCGGCACCCAAGGAAGTGGATTATGATATGTGGCTGGGCTCGGCACCCAAGCGACCCTTTAACCCCAACCGCTTTCATGGCCGATGGAGGTGGTTTTATGATTACGGCAGTGGCGATCTGGGTAATGACGGTGTACATCGGCTAGATATGGCCTACGCCGCGCTCAGTGCGGCGGTGGAAACCGAAGGCGAGGCACCACTGCGTATGCCGCGCAAGATCAGTGGCACCGGCGGTAAATGGTATTTTGATGATGACCAGGAATGGCCCGATACCATGCAGGTGAGTTACGAGTACCCGGGTAAGCCGCCTCGGGTTCTCACCTATGAAATGCGTGTTTGGGCTCCGTACCATTATTTGGGTGAGATGGAAGGGAGCGCTGTGTTTGGTGACAAGGGGTACATCATTATCGGGAACAACGGCTGGCGTGCCTATGAGCGCGGCGGCAAATTAGTGAAGGAACACGGTGGCAATAGTGATGCCACACCGCATGTGCAGGACTTTCTGGACTGTATCAAGACCCGAAAACGGCCGTTGTGTGATCTGGAAACTGTAGGGCACCCGGCCAGTGTGTTATGCCACGCAGGCAATATTGCCACTCGCCTAGGACGGACCATTACCTTTGATGAGCAAACCGAGACCTTCGTGAATGATGATCAAGCCAACGCCATGCGTGGACGGTCTGAATGGCGTAAGCCTTGGGTGTTGCCTGAAGTGTAGGGTCTTACTCTTCCACGATAACCGCGGTCCCATAGGCCATCATTTCGGCCGCACCACCCATAATTACAGAGGTCTCAAACTGCACGCTAATGACAGCATTGGCTCCGAGGCTTTCGGCCTCTACCAGCATACGATCCAGTGCTTGTTCGCGGCTTTCAGATAATAGTTTGGCATACTCCGTGACTTCGCCGCCCACTACATTTCGTAGGCCGGCCACAATATCCTTACCCACATGCCGAGCGCGAATTGTATTACCGCGGACTAAGCCCAGAACGCGCACAATTTTTTTGCCAGGTATATTTGGGGCGGTGACTGCGATAAATTTTTTGGTAGGCGTAGGACGGGCTTCATCAGCTGGGTTTGGCTTGGTTTTGATTGCATAGATAATCCCGGCAATAATTAAGATAGGAAATAGGCAGGGAAGATAGGCCAGATAAAGCCAAGCGGACTTGCGGCGCTCTTCACTGTGGGCTTCTCCATCTGCAGCCGTATCTTCCGGCTGATTATCGTTCTCTGCGCCCTCCACATTTGCCGCTTCCGGTAATTTGGCATCGCCTTCGGCCGCCGGCATGGTTGTGGCTATTGCGAGGCATAGGAGTGCCCAGAGGATGAAAATAGGTTTTCTCATTTTTTCACATCCTTGTACGGATCATTTTTAGCCGCTTTGATACGCTGGATCAAAACACTGGTCAGCAGAATGCCGATGCCAATAAAGAGTGCGGGTAAGCCAATTTTCATGGCCCAAGGAATCTCGTCGCTATGCAACATGCCATCCAGCCAAAGGTAGATGCCGCCTCCGTAAAGTGTACAGAGGCCGCCTACGGTAAGAATCTGACCGAGACTTAAGGCCGTATTGGTTTCTTCATTCTCTGGTTGGGATATCGATGTGGCTGTAGATTGCTGCAGTTGGGTCAACGTTTTGGCGCATTGATCACAATCTTCAATGATCAACTCTACGCGTTGGCGGTCCGACTGGGTTAATCGGCCGGCAGCATAATCGCGTAATAGCGCTTCAGTTTCCTGACATTGACAATCCATAGCCAAGCTTGAAGACGAACCTAGTACAGGTTTGCCTCTAAAACGATCTTAATGTGGTTTTGGTAACCTACGACTATGCCCAACCATGCGGCGCAATCGCGTCCTTGGTGCCGGGAATGGCCTCAGCAGGCGGGGTGTGCTTGCCGGTCTCCCAATTCTGATCTTTGGGAAAGAGATCTTGTTTCGAATTAAGTGCCTGATCCCAGGTGACCTGCTTGCCGGTGTAGCCAGCGATACGGCCCATGATGCCCATCATGGTGGCATTGCACATGCGGGCGCCATTGTTGATGGGGTTGCCATCGCGGATGCTGGCGTACATCTCGTCATGCTCTACCTGATACATGTTTGGCTGCGGGCCTTCGTAGCGCCAGATGCCGTCCTCGTTCTGGATGATGCATTGGCCGCGGGCGATCGTGGCGCGGCCCTTGGTGCCGTAGATATAATCGTTGTTCTCGCCATGGCAGCCGGGAATCTGGCGTTGGCCGAGGAATCCGCGGGCGCCGTTTTCGAAGAGGTAGTTGACCTCGATATGATCCCAGATGTTGCCGGAATTATTCGGGCGTTGACGACCGCCAACGGCTACGGCGCTACGCGGCGGTTCGTCGCCAAAGAGCCAAGAGATTTTGTCGACGCTGTGCACGGCCTGTTCCACCAGACCATCGCCTCCGCACCAAGTGAAGTTGTACCAGTTGCGCACTTGCCACTCAATATCGCTCCATTCCTCTTTACGAGCGGAGTCGGGCGGCATGGGTTTCACGGGGCCGGTGTAGTAGGTGGCGTACATGGTTTGCACATCGCCGATGGCGCCGTCGGCAATGCGTTTAAAAAATTCGCGGCGGGCGTAGTGGTAGCGCCAGCAAAACCCGGCCACGACGGCCAGGCCCTTTTTCTTGGCCAGTTCGGCGCTCTCCATCACTGACCGCAGGCCAGGCGCATCCGTGGCCATGGGTTTCTCCAGGAAGATGTGTTTACCAGCTTCCACGGCGGCCTTGAAATGCAGCGGACGAAATCCGGGCGGGGTGGTGAGGATCACGACGTCCACGCCGCTATCAAGCACCTGCTTGTAGGCGTCCAGTCCGACAAACTTCCGCTTGTCATCGACGTTGATTTTGCCCTCGCGACCTTTGCTGATATTAGCCAGCGAACGGTCCAGCCGATCGCGGAATACCTCGCCCATGGACCAGAGCTCCACGTTGCTGTCGGCCGTGAGCGCCTGCGCCGCTGCTCCCGTGCCGCGGCCACCACAACCGATGAAGCCGATCTTTAGCTTGCGGCTGTCCGGCTTGCCGAAGGTGACGGTGGGAAAAGAAAGGGTGCTGGCGGCCACCGCAGCAGTGCTGCCGGCCTTGATGAATTGGCGTCGATTGGGAGTGTCGTTTTTCATGTCGCGTCCGAAATTGTGCGCAGGCCCCCGCCGTTTGGCAATAGGCGATTGTGGCTTAAAATGGCGGGTGAAATTGGATGCACCTGCCTGAAGACTTCGATGAAGTAATTATAAAAAAATTGGAATATTACAGTACCCAATCCAAGGGGGGTTGGGTTACAATGGCGGAGTGATTAAAAGAAAGATGCTGAAACTCTCCCTGTTGCCGCTAGTCCTGATTGGAGTTTTGATCGGGTGCGGGGGTGACAACAATCCAGAATCCACGCCCAAGGATGGGAATGGGACTGGAACAACTGAAGCCCAAGGAAGTGACAATAAAGAAGCTACGCTGGCAGAATATTTGCCGGGGAAACGATTTGAGTACGGCATGTCCGACCAGATGAAGGAGGCTGCAGCCAAAGCACAAAACACCAGCTGTCAGTTTACGATGAATCACTTGGAAACGTTAATAGAGTTATGGGCTCTGAAAAATAAAAAGAAGGATTCGGATAAGGTTACGTTCGAGGACTTGGTATCCGCATCCATTATCAAGAGCCCGCCAACTTGCCCTGCTGGCGGAAAATATATTTTGACCACCGTGGGGGAAGGGCCCAAGTGCAGCCATGGGCATTCACGGGATCATAAGCAAGGGGATAAACTGCCTCCGTTTGGTGGCCCGCCAATGCGGGGTGTTTTGCAATTCAATGAGGATGGCACGGTTCTCATGGGGGAAATCAATGAAGCCGGGGTGGCCGAGCGCCGATCACCCGCGATGACCTATATGGTCACCGGGCCCATGGAGATTTCTCTGGGGCAAACGGGAACGGATGGGGGAAAAATGCTGTTCACCAGCATCAATCCCGCGAAAGGCGATGGGTTTACTTTTGTGGTGCTGTTAGGGGAGGAAGAAAAAGAGGTTTTCTTCGCAACACCCAGAAGGCCAATGTGGAAAGA
>CAJWVY010000030.1 GCA_913048135.1 uncultured Verrucomicrobiales bacterium | reverse complement strand
CAAGGCAACCTGTCGCGGCTCCTGCTGGCAATGCATCATCTGGCCGATACCGTCGGCAAAGCGACCGTGCCGGCGTTGCAACAGCAACTGACACAACCCGCCGCCGCGCCCTACGCCGCGTGGGCCTTACAACGTCTGGGTGCCTTGCCGGATGCCGCGTGGACTCGTTTGGCTGAAGGTAAAACGGAATTGGAACAGCTCCACGCCCTGCGGTTGTTGGCCGTGCGCCCGGAATGGATTCCGGTACAGCGGAAGCAATTGCTCGCCGCTTTGAAAGCGCCCAACCCGCACCATCGCCGCGTCGCCGCCGAGGTGTTGGGAGACCGACCGGCCATTGAAAACCTGATGCCGCTGGTGGACGCTCTGCAACAGACGGTGGTGATGGACGCGCTGCAGGTGAAAGGCAGCCGCGGGCCGGATGATCATCTCGTGCACACGATGCGCATCGCCGTGCGCAATCATCTCCGACTGGAGCCTTCATTCGCGACCTTGCGCGCGGCGCGGTTGAAACCAATGCAGGTCGAACTGCTGTTGGGCATTGCGCCCGCCGTGCCGACCGTGTCGGCCGCGGAATTTCTGCTGCGTCATTGGGTCCGGCTTCCGGGCGATCGTTCCGCGGCGGTGAAGCACGTCGCCACACATGCTTCGGCTACCGGATTGGGTGAGTTGGCGACACGGATTGAACAGGGCTGGGCGGAGGATTTGGATGCGCAAATCGCGTTTTATCAATCCGTTCAGAACGGCTTGCGTGAACGCGGTGCGCCGCTGGAGGGTCAAGTGGCCGCGTGGGGAGAGCGTCTCGCCAAACGATTACTGGCGGCTTCCGGGCAGCAGGCGCATTGGATTAACATTCCGTTGCCGAAACCGACCGCGGACCCGTGGGCACTACAGACGCGCCAATGTGCGGACGGCGTTTCAGCGCGATTGATGAGCAGCCATCCGCGCGGCGAAAAACTGACCGGCCGTCTGCGTTCGCGTCCCTTCAAGTTGCCGGCGCGCCTGTCCTTTTTCCTTTGCGGCCATCACGGTTATCCCGATCAACCGGCGAACCAACTGAACCGCGTGCGCTTGGTCGATGCCCGCACGGGCCGGGCGCTGCGCACTGTGTATCCGCCGCGGCACGATACGGCGCGTCAGATCACCTGGGAGTTTGCTGCTGGTGAACGCGGGCGCGAGGTGCTGTTGGAAGTGGTGGATGCGGACACCGCCGGTGCTTATGCGTGGCTGGCTGTCGGCCGCTTCGCGCCGGCGTTGCCGGAGCTGGAGTTGAAAACCGACACGGACATTTCCCATCGCCTCGCCACCGGCGCGGAACTGGCGCGTGACTTGAAACTGGATTCCCTCAGTCAGCTACTGCGCACGGTGCTGCTTAATCGCCAAGTGGGCGCTCAGGCCCGGGCGAAGGCGGCGCAGGCTTATCTGGAATTGACCGATGCCAAACAAACCGTGCCCGTGGCGACGGTTATCTTAAAAAATATCCGTGAACCGTTGGCCGTGCGTGAGGCCATTGTTACTGCTTCGGCCGCGCGCACGGCATTGCATGCGGCCGCCGTGGAGGCGCTGGCCGCGGCGCCGGCGGCTGAGCAGGTCCGCTTCGCTCGCGCGCTGGCCGGTCGTGAGCCGGGGGGGCGCGCTTTGTTCGAGGCGGTGCAGGCCGGACGCGTGCCGGCGCAGGTTTTGTTGGATTCGGAGGTGCGACTTCGCGTGCCCGAAAGTATGCAGCCGCGTCTGGCACTGCTGACGCGCGGCGTGTCGTCGGTGAAACCGGACACGGCCAAATTACTGGAGGCGCGCCTCAAGCAGTATCAAGCCGCTGGCGGCAATGCCGTCCGTGGCGCGGAAGTATTTCGCACGGCCTGCGCCGCCTGCCATGCACGCGGCGGGCAGGGCGGGAATATCGGGCCGCAGCTTGATGGCCTGGGCAGTCGCGGTGCAGCGCGGGTGGTGGAGGATATTCTTGATCCCAATCGCAACGTGGATCCGAGCTTTCGGTATGCCACGGTGAAACTGAAAAACGGCCAGACATTGCTCGGCCTGAAACGTCGCGAGGTCGGGCAGTCGGTGGTGTTCGCCGATTTGGCCGGCAAGGAATTCACCGTGGCCAAGTCGGAGATCGTGAGCCAAACCCAAACCGCCCTCTCGCTCATGCCTGCCGCCCTTGGCGCGGCCCTGCCAGAAAAAGATTTCGCCGCCCTCCTTGCTTACCTATTGCGAAAGTAATTTGCCCTCCATTGCACGCCTGCCTATGCTGGGGCATGCAAACACGCATTGGTTCTCTCGTTAGTACACTTCTTCTGATTGCCACTTTGAATGCCGCGGAGTCGGCGAAATTTGCCAGTGGGATCGTGGATATTGGTATGGTGGCAAAGGATCTCGAAAAGACGGCAAAGTTTTATACGGAAGTGGTTGGTCTGACGGAGGTGAAAGGCTTTGAGGCGTCAGCAGAGAAGGCGACGGCGTTTGGACTGACGGATAATCAGCCGGCCAAGGTGCGGGTGTTTGTGCTGGGTGATGCGCCGAACTCCACGCGACTGAAGATCATGGCGTTTCCTAAACGGCCGGGAGTACGGCCGGACCAGAAGTTTATTCATTCCACTCTGGGCCTCAGCTATCTGACATTGCGCGTGGAAAACATGACGGTGGCATTGGCACGCCTGAAAAAAGCGAAGGTGAAACTGCTCGGCGAAACGCCGGCTTCGCTCGGAGGCGACAACCGTATCACGGTGTTTCATGATCCTGATGGAAATTTTGTGGAATTGATCGGGCCGTTGAAATGATGTTTTAACTCGTTATTGGAGAAACTGATCAATGATTGATTGACAGGAGGATTCCTTTTGGTGGAATAGGCAATCTGTGTTTATAAATCGTAGACAGGTTCTTAAAGATCTTTCGTTGGGGGCGGGAGCGATGTTGCTCGGGCCGATGGCCCGACGTGTGATGTCTAATGCCGAAGGGGAACGACGTGCACCGCGGTTTGTGTTTGTGATCCAGAGCAACGGCTTTGACGCGGTGCAGGCGTGTCCGGAATCAATCCCGTTTCAGAAATACGCGGATCGCGAAAAGTTTGAGGAGCTGGACCTCACACAGCATAAACTGCCCAAGGGATTGGCGGCGCTGGAGCCGTTGAAGGGAAAAACGACCATTGTGCAGGGATTGTCCGGCCGCAGCACGGGCGGCGGGCACTCGACGCATGGCGGTTGTCTGGGACTGTACCGCACATCGCCGGCGAGCCGTTCGGCGCATAACGCGACGATAGATTACGAGTTGGGCCGTGCGGCGTCGGGTATTTTGCCATGGATCGGCGTGGGCATGTCCGCAGGGCAGGGCGATGCGCTGATGCATTACACGGCACGCGCCCCGCACAAGTCGATGCCGATCATTCTTAGTCCGGAGAAGGCGTACAACGCGTACTTCAGCGTGGCGGCCGGCGGCGATCGTGAGAAGGATTTTCACCTGAAACGGAATCTGCTCGATTATATGATCGGCGACGTGAAAAAGACGCGCAGCGCGCTTGGTTCGCTGGGCGGTGAGGAGCTGGATGCCTATTTGTCCGCGTACGATGAACTGGCCGCTCGGCAGTATCGATTGCTGGCCAACAAGGATACGTTGGGCAAATCCGCGCCCAAACTAGATGATCGGTTTACCTCGGACGTCGCCACCAAACGTCTGGAGGCGCAGTTCGAGCTGGCCGGGTCCGCATTGATTGGAGGGTTGACTAACGTGGCTACGATCACCAGCGCGGCTTCGGAGATCAACGCGCAACCATACCTCGGCATCGGCGTGGAGATTAGCAACCACGGTTTCGGACACATGGGCGGCAATCGCCGCGATGCGAAAGGTATTCCGTACTACGAAAAGGCGCGCGGCTTTGTCTTCAGCCAAATCGCTCGGCTGGCTCAGCGACTGGAAGCCACGCCGGAAGGCGCGGGCAACATGCTCGACAACACGGTGATCATTTACATGAGCGACGCACCGGACACGCATCATTCCACCGCCTACGAATGGCCGTTGGCGATTGTCGGCAACGTGAAAGGCCAGCTGAAGCTCGGCGGGCGTTACCTGAGTTTCCCGGGCTACGGCAAACCGGGACACTTCACCATGAGCACGTTTTACAGCACGCTGCTGCGGTGCGTGGGCGGTCGGCAGGAAACCTTCGGGCAGCTCGATAGCGATCTGGATGTGAAGACCATGCAATCCGGTCCATTGCCGGCCATCCTTGCCTGATCCGCCGGCATGACCCGCCTGTTTCTGACATTGCTGTTGTTGGCCGGTCAATGTTGGGCGGCAACCGTGGGTTGGACCGAACACCGACGCGCTCTCGTCATCAACACCAGCAAAGATCCCACCTACGACCGCGTGGTTAGTGGTCTCGTTAAGGCGCTGCACGCCAAGGGATTTGTGGTCACCGAACTGGGCGATCAACCCCGGACGGACGGCGTGGCTTATGAACGCTGGATTCGCAGTGTGCCGACGATGGGCGTGAGTCTGGTGTATTATCTGGGCCGATTGACCACGGAGAAAACCGCCGATGGCAAGCGCGTGTGTTACTCGCTGCAACTGGGCGGCTACCGCGAATTGCCGCCCGCGCAGGATCCCGACTTGGGCCGCAACCGCAAGGAGGACAAGCCGTGGCTGAGTCTGGATCGGTTGTCACAGAAGCTGGACGCCAATACCGCGCGTGAGAACATGGTGCTGATCGATTGCCTCGGCATTGATGACCGCGCCCAAGCCAAGCTGAGCCCGGGCGATTTGCACGGAGGCGCCGCGCGGCTTTCGGGAGGTGAACTGTTCACGGCATTTTATCCCGGCAAAGCGGCCTTCCACCCCAGTCTCGAAGCGCCGATCGTAGGGCCGGTGTTGGCGGAGATGCTGCGCGCCAATCTCGCCCAAGGCAGTCCGCTTCTGCCGGAGCGGAAGGAAGATGTTTACACTGTGCGGCCGCGTTTCAACCGGCCGTACGCCCTGCAGCATGAAGCCGCCGAGGTATGCGCCGCGCCCGAGGTGCTGCGCGCCGGCCGGTTTGCCGGTGATCAATGGGTGGATCGCAACGGGTTTTGTTTCGTATGGGTGCCCGCCGCCACTTTCCGCATGGGCGATGCCGCCTTCGCGGATGCGCAGCCGGTGGATGTGACCATCACCAAGGGGTTTTGGATCGGCAAATACGAGGTGCTCGGTCGCGAGAGTGGTTTGTTTAACAGCGGCGGCCAAAGCATCGGCACCGGTCCGTTGGCACGCGCGGAGGACGAGACCTTCAACCGGCGCCGGTATCAATTTTTTCGTCCGGCGGGCATAGGCAGCATTGATGCCGCCACGGAGCAGCTGGATAAATGGCAGGCGTACCTCGCCAAGGTTGACCTGCAGTACGAGGGTTGGACCTACGATTATCCGACCGAAGGCGAATGGGAACTGGCTGCGCGCGCGGGTGGCAAGACCACCGGCCTGCCTGCCCCGGTGAAGGATCTCGGCCAGTATGCGAACTTCGCCGATGTGTGCCTCTTTAACGACCGCGATCCGGTCCATTATATTTATGCCAATCGCGATGCCAATGACGGCTACGGCCGCGCGCTGTCGCCCATTGGAAATTACCGCCCTAATGCCTGGGGTATCCATGACATGCACGGAAACCTCGCGGAATTGTGCAGCAATTTTTACTCGAAAGAACTCCTGAGCGGCACCGATCCGAATGATCAAACATTGCCCAGCACACGCAGCTCCCGGCTGCGCATATCGCGCGGCGGCTCTTGGTGTAGTCGCCCAGAATATCTGCACGTCGCCTTTCGCAATGCCTTCACCGGCGCCGGCACCCCGCACGTCGGCATGCGTTTGGTACTGCGTCAGGGCGAACGCGTGACGCGGTCCCGCAACGAAATCATCGCTCGCATGGAAGCGGAAGCGAAAGCGCAGAACAAGAAATGAAACCGTGGCTGAACATCATCGTGTTGATTGTCCTCGCCGGCGGTTTGCGGGCAGACGAAACATTTGCCCGGACGGTGCAGCCGTTTCTCAACACTTACTGTGTGTCGTGTCACGGGCCGGACAAGCAGAAGGGAAAGATTCGTGTCGATCAGCTCAAGTCCACGCCGCGCAATCGCGAAGAGGCCGAGCTGTGGGCGCGCATGCTGGAGGCGATGGCGTTTGGCGAAATGCCTTCGGACAGCGCGGAGAAATTTCCCACCAAGGCCAAAGCGCGCGCGGTGCAGGATTGGATCGGTGGAATGCTGGCTAAGGCCGGGCGCGCGGTGGAGGATAAACGCGACAAGGAAGGCTACGGCAATCTCGTGCCGCATGAGCTGTTGTTTTCGCCTGCTGAAAAACGCCGCACGGTGGATGCCGCCGCGCGGCTCTGGCGCATCTCGCCCAAGGCACTGGCCAATCTGTTGCGCGGCGCGCGGATGGTGTCTAATCCATTTGCCTTTGAGAAACCGCACGGCAACTTCCGCGATTTTAAGGGTAAGTATGCGTTCAACTCGCTTATGGCTGAGCAGGTCACCGAACTGGCGCTGGGGCAATCGCTGCAGGAAGCGCGCAATGCCCGCAAAAAAATTGTGGAGGAACGCAAGAAGGGCGTGCCGATTGATGAAGCCAACACGGCCGCTGTACGGCAGCGTTACCAAACCGTGCTTCGTCGCGAGCCTGCCGATGCTGAGCTGGCTTCATTGATGGCGCTAGTGAAAAAGGTGGACGCCGAACTCGGGCTGCCACGCGGTTTGCAGGCGGCATTTGCGGCAATCATTTTGCAGCCAGAAACCTTGTTCCGCTTTGAGGCAGTTGCTTCTGAGCCGGAAACCAACGGACTGGTGCCGTTGTCGCGCACTGAAGCCGCCGCCGCGCTGGCCTACGCGCTTACCGATTTGCCGCCGGATACCCGCATGCAGGCGGCGTTCCGCGATGAACAGCAATCCATCCGCGCCATCATGGCGACCGAGGCGAAGCGGTTGCTGGATGACGAAAAGCGCCCGGACGCCCGCCGGCGGTTGCTGCAGTTCTTTCAGGAATATTTTGATTACGAAAAAGCGCCGGACGTCTTCAAGGACTCCACGCCCGGTCACAAGCATTGGGCACCGGCGTTGGTGTACGATCTCGACCAGCTTGTGCTGCACACGCTCCGTCAGGACCGGCAGGTGTTCCGCACGCTGCTCACCACGCGCGAGTATTTCATATACGTGAACAGCCATCGCGATCATGGCAATCCGCTGGTGTACAACCTGCCGCCGGATTGGAAGCCGGTGGTCAATCCCGTGCAGTTCCCCAAGGATCAGCGCATGGGCGTGCTCACGCATCCGGCCTGGCTCGTGGCGCACTCGGGTAATTTTGATAATGACCCCATCCGGCGCGGCCACTGGATTCGCTACAAGCTCCTCGGCGGCACGGTGCCGGATATCCCCATTAATGTTGACGCCAAGCTGCCTGATGAACCGACGATGACCTTGCGCGAACGCATGCATGTGACGCGTGAGGAATCCTGCTACAAGTGCCACAGCAAAATGAATCCGCTTGGTCTGCCGTTCGAGCAATACGACCATTACGGCCGGTTGCGGTTTACTGAACTGGACAAGCCGGTGGATACCACCAGCAAGCTGGTGAACACCGGTATCCCCAGTCTGGATGGACCATTGAAAACGCCTTTCCAGCTCATCGAACGACTGGCTGCGACGGAGCACTGTGAGCAGGTGTTTGTCCGTTATGTGTTCCGGTATTTCACCGGCCGCAATGAAACGCTGGGGGACGCCAAGACCTTGCAGGACGCCCATGCGGCCTATCAACAATCCGAAGGCAGCATGAAAGCGCTGGTGATTTCCCTGCTCACCTCCGATTCATTCCTTTACCGAGCCCAACCGCCAAAATAATTTCATGAAAAAACTCATTAGCCTTTTTCTATTCGCCTGGAGTGTGAATCCCCTCTGGGCGGCGAAACAATACAACGTGCTCTTTATCATTTCTGATGACCTCACGTCCACGGCGTTGTCGTGCTATGGCAACACGGTGTGTCGCACGCCGAACATCGACGCGTTGGCGGCGAAGGGCACGCGCTTTACGCGGGCGTATTGTCAGGGCACTTACTGCGGGCCGTCGCGGGCGTCATTCATGAGCGGGTATTATCCGCATGCCACGGGGGTGTTGGGCTACAAGAGTCCGCGACCGCAGATCGGCGATCGCGCCACGTGGAGCCAGTATTTCATGAACCATGGCTATCACGCCGCGCGGGTGAGCAAGATATATCACATGGGTGTGCCCGGCGGCATCGAGCAGGGCGGGCACGGCGCCGATGACGCGGCGTCCTGGAACGAACGCTACAACAGCCCAGGCCCGGAATGGCGTGCGCCGGGCAAGGGTGAGACGTTGCAGGGCAATCCGGATGGCAAACGGCCGGTGGTGGGCGGCAACACGTTTGTGGTGGTGGAAGCCGAGGGCGATGATCTTGTGCATTCGGATGGCAAGACGGCGGTGAAGGCGGCGGAGTTGATCGGTAAATTTTCCAAGCAGGACAAACCGTTTTTTCTTGGGGTCGGTTTTGTGCGCCCGCACGTGCCGTTTGTAGCGCCCAAGAAATATTACGAACCGTTTCTGCCATACTCCAAAATGAAACTACCGCCCAAGATTGAGGGCGACTGGGACGATATCCCCAAGCCGGGCATCAACTATTGCACCAGCCTGAACATGAAGATGGATATCCGGAAACAGAAAAAGGCGGTCGGCGGTTATTACGCGTCGGTCGCGTTTGTGGACGCGCAAGTGGGCAAGGTGATGGCGGCGCTGAAGGCGTCCGGTCAGGAAGACAACACCATCGTGATTTTTACGAGCGACCACGGCTTTCACTTGGGCGAACATGATTTCTGGGCGAAGGTTAGTTTGCTCGATGAATCTTCGCAGGTGCCGTTGATCATCAGCGTGCCCGGTAAGCAACCGGCTGTATGCCACTCGCTCACCGAATTACTCGATCTTTATCCAACGCTTTCCGCTCTGTGTGGGTTGCCTGCTCAACCACGTCTACAGGGCAAAGATATATCCCGTATGCTCGATGACCCTGATCACACTGTCCGTAAGGCTGCCTTCTCCGTGGCACCTATGAGGAAGGGCTTTTTATTGCGAGAAGATGACTGGGCGTTCATTCAATACGGCGAACAGGGGCAGAATGGGATGGAGTTGTTCCATATCAAAACCGATCCGCACCAATATACGAACCTCGCCGGGCAGCCGGCTCATGCTCCAACACTTGACCGTTTTCGCAAGCAAATGATGGCTAAGCTCGCGGCTATTCGAAATAACGATTTAGATAAATAAAATCACCAGGTTCTTGGCGAAAAAACCTCGGAGTTGACAAGTACTGGTTCCACGCTAGTTTGGAAACGTGCGGTTTGCATCGAATTTTATAGCTGGCTTAATTTTGGTTGCTTGGTTTTTAGCAACTAATCACAGCCTTCTTGTAGCGGTTGTTCCAAATACTGGATCAGATGCATGTTGTGCGGAAGTGGATGAATATCCGGAAAATCATGATCCATTACGCGATTGTGGAATTTGCTTCATCGAGGTGGAAGGCATTCTTACTTTTGCATCAGGTAGATTTCTGTTTTGCGAAAAATTTTCATCAAATTGGGAGAGTTCACGGGTCTATTTAGCTTCTAACTCCTCAAAGACGACGAGGCTCATTACTGACCGTTCTCCGCCAGATCTAGCATCTTGGCATTTTGAAAATCGAAACGCACTTCTCGGGCGTTCTCCATCAAATCTTCTTTAAAGGAGCCTTAAAAGGTCCCGTTCCACGTTCGAATAAATGCACAATTGTGTCTTGGTATTCATTGTAATTAAGTTTTGAAGAGTTTTTAGATGAAAATTTCAAGTAGAATAACAGTAATAATTATGACCTTGGTTTTTGGGGTTCACATCGGTTTTGTGAACGCTGCGGATGGTGTGCCGGAAGTGAGCCGCGATGTTCGCGCCAAGGCGGCCTTAGTTAAGTTGAAGACAGAAAAACAGGTGGCCCTGCTGTATGTGAAGGGGATGACGTGACCCTCCTGTGCGATCGGCATCCGTGTGAAGCTGAGTAAATTGGATTTCGTGGACGGCAACCGTTTCAAGCGAGGCGTGGACATGGATGTGAATAATCAACTGCTGGTCGTCGCCTTGAAACAGGGGGTGCAACCAAACTGGCAGTTGATTGGTCAACAGATTGATGATGCGGGCTATCTGGCTGTGGAATGGTTCTCGTTGGAAAAGGATGAGTTGAAAACGTATCCCTTCCTTAAGGTGGTGGAATGAGGCGCTCCATTTTCATGGCGATTTCGGGTTGGTTTTTGACAGCTTCCCTCTCGGCGGATGAACCGATCATGAACATGATGCCCCGCTGGGATGACGGTTGGGGTTTTCAATTCATAGAAGAGTACCGACACGAGAGCGATCTGTTGCTCGGCAGCCGCGCCCTGCATCCGGGCTACACCGAGGATGTGCACCTGCTGCATTTCCAATCCGTCTACACTTGGGACAAATCCATTCGCCTTACGGCCAAGCTGCCTTATGTGCTCGATGCCCGACGGGAGATGCCCGATGGCTCCGGGGGGAAGCGCATTGAGCACGATAACGGCATCGGCGATGCCACATTGGCGTTGCCGTTGAAAAAATATTTCAATCTCGACGGCAAAAGCGGGTCGTGGACCTTCAAACCGATGTTGCGCGTGCCGTTTTCGGGCACGGATGATTATGAGATTTACGACAACGAATGGGGCAACGGTCTCGGCTTGGGGTACGAATACGAGACTGCGAAATTTCACTTGCACGTCAGCACCAGCGGCTGGGTGTATCACGGTAATGAACCCTTCGAATCCTGGTCCACGCTCGATCTCGGCTACAACTTCAATGTCTGGAACTCCAACGGCGCGCTCATGTGGGAGACGGATTTTCACTACGAGGATGATGGCTCGGAAACGTTGTTGGCCGGTCCGGCGCTGTACTGGAATATCAACGACACAGCGCACTTTCGGATCGAGTGGAAACACGATTTCCACGATCGCCAAGGCGTGATGGATCACGGCAATGGCGATGTGTTTAAGTTCAGCCTCGGCTTCGTTTTTTAGGCCTTAAGCCGTTGCATCGCATATCCTACACGGACAACGCGGAAACCGGTCTGCTTAAAATTTTGATGTAGGAAAGTCGGGTTCGTCGGGGTGTTTTTCGAAGTGACCCTCCGCCGTTATGGCGCAATACACAGATCCGATCATTAGGATCGTCTGCAACAATAAACACCATGAGGGTTTAGCAGGCACAGGTAATGTCCTTGTTCTTTCCCGCGAGTTCCTCACCTTGTTCAAGGCGGGCGGCGAAGGACTCCGGTAAGCCGGATTTCTTAAGAGCCCTAACTGTTGCTTTCACATCGTAAGGTACTTCACGAATCTCCACCGCTTGAGTTTCGGTATTAAAGATTACGTAAGTAGCCTCTATTCCGCCGTGCCGTGGTTCGCCGACACTGCCGGCATTAATGAGAAGTTTGGGTTTCAGATGAACCTCTCGTGGCGCAGCACCCTTTATCATGCCCAGATCTTTCTGAATGGCATCTTTTACGCCCTGTTCAGCTGTCACGCGCATTGTTCCCTCAATCTGGCGCACAAACGGTACGTGTGTATGCCCACAGATTAGTATATCGCAGTCACCCGCTGCCGCACGCTCGAACAAAATAAGGTCATGCGTAGATTCCATAAGGTACTCACCGGTACTCCGCGGGCTGCCGTGGACCAACAGGAGCGAACCTGCATTTGTATCCGTTATCCGCTGGCCAAAGTAGAGTTCAGAGAGGAACTTCCTATTCGACTCCGTAATTTCCGACCGCGTCCATTCGAAGGCAGCATGACCATTTTCCGCGTCTTCTTCAGTAATGAATTTGCATCCGCAGTCTTCGCGTTCCATTCCGATTCCCTCATCCCAGCATCCAAGGACTGAGGGAATGTCTTGGTCTTGGACAAACTTAATTACTTCATTTGGAAACGGACCATAACCAACTAGATCTCCCAGGCAATATACGCTGTCTACGTCTTGTGCATTTAGATCGTCCCATACAGCTTCCAGTGCAGCCATATTTCCATGGATGCAGGATAGAATCGCTATCCGTTGCCCAGCAAGAGGGTTTGATTTTCGCAGAGGTGGTGGTGTTGTTGTCATATTCAGTATCTTAAGTGTTTGCGGAATGGGTTCTCCATTTTTGGAGTTTTGCGCTCACGCTTGTCCGTAGCGTGCGCCAGACACGTTGCAAAAATGCCACCGCGGTTCCCACAAGAACCGCTCCGCTAAATCCGACCGGACAGGTGGAGCCGCAGCAAGGACACGCTGCCCCTGAAAAAAAATACGCGCCCCCGGTCAGCCCCGTCGTACGAAGCCATTCTTTCAGGCGTGTTCGGATACCTTTTGAGGGTTTTGTTTCAGTCATAACGTGTCACATTTCGGAACTATTTTAGTGAAGTAATCGGTCATTGTTAGTCCCTAATCATTGTTTTTTCCATTCCTATGAGGTGTTCCTCATCGGTCGCCTCCCTCCATACGGGAAAAGGGTCAATGAACTTCGCACGCCACATCTTAGGTTCAAGTGTCATTTCCTCGTCGGTGAGTAAGCAAGCATCAAACTTCGATGTGACCTTGTCTCGGTCCATATCCTTTCCAATGATGACGATCTCTTGTCGTCGGTCGCCCCATGGTTTTTTCCAAAGCTTCATGATCTCATCACACTCTTCCTTATCATCTGGCCAATCGCGATGATCCATGGCCGCCCACCAAAACCCGGCAGCTTCGGTGCGACAAGCCGCGCCTGCTTGGGAGTAATTTCCCGCCCATTCCATGCGCGTTGCCAGCCAAAAGAATCCTTTGCTTCGAAGTACTCCGGGCCATTCTGTGCACAAGGCTGCCATGAACCTTTCCGGATGAAACGGTCGCCGAGCCCGGTACACAAAACTGCTGATCCCGTATTCCTCCGTCTCAGGGGTATGCTCACCGCGCAGTTCTTTAAGCCACCCGGGGGCCTCTTGTGCCTGTTCCATGCTAAACCGTTTTGTGTTGAGTACCTCAGTTAGCGGGACTTTTCCAAACTGGCCCTCTAACAGTTTAGCCTGAGGGTTTAGGCCTTTTATAATACCGGTAACTAGATTGAGTTGTTCACGGGTGACCAAATCGGTTTTGTTTAGGATAATGACGTCGGCAAACTCGATCTGGTCCACCAGTAAATCAACCACACAACGGTCATCTTCATCGTCGCGCGATTGCTGACGATCTATCAATGAATCAGCCGAACCAAAGTCACGTATAAAATTGAATGCGTCTACTACTGTGACCATCGTGTCGAGCCGGGCGAGATCGTTCAAGCTACGCCCCTGTTCATCGGCAAAGGTGAATGTCTCGGCGACAGGCAGCGGCTCAGAGATTCCCGTACTCTCAATAACGAGTTGATCGAATCGACCTTCTCGGGCCAATCCGGCTACTTCGAGGAGCAGATCTTCACGCAGTGTACAGCAGATGCAACCGTTGGACATCTCTATGAGTTTTTCTTCCGAGCGGTTAAGTGCAGCGCCGCCACCTTTAACAAGGGCAGCGTCTATATTCACTTCACTCATGTCATTAACTATGACAGCTACTTTACGTCCTTCACGATTGTGAAGGACGTGGTTGAGCAAAGTGGTTTTTCCCGCCCCGAGAAAGCCGGATAAAACCGTAACAGGTAGATTCTTTTCTTTTTTTCCCATGTGATTAAAATGGTTAGTTTACGATTGAAAGAATAAGCGTGCCGATCCACGCGATGCAAACTGCAAAGGCTGCGGCGAAACCCGCTTGCCGGCCGACCATCTTCATTGCAAATTGAGTTCCCATTTCTCTGGCAACCGTCCAAACCGTTACGAGGCACGGCAATAGAACCCCTGCGAGATAAACTGCTGTCAGGACATGAACAGATGTATCCAAAGGCACTTTGAGCGACTCCATATCCCCATTGAGCAGCCCGATTGCGAGGCCATCTTTACGAACAGACCCAAGGACAACCGCCAATGCAGATTCTGCAGGCAGGTTAAAAATAGCCATCACCGGCGCCAATAAACGCGTTAATGAGTTAAGTGCTCCAGACCACTGCAGCAATCCGGCAACGATGCAGATCCCTACAAAAATTGGGAGGGCTATCACCAAGAATTCCCGGATGGTTTGGATGATGTCTCGGGCAACCGCCTGCCAATCTGGTAACTGCAAGTGGCCCAATTCTGGCAGTAGCATCTCGTTTCGTGCATGCCTAAGCTCAGTGGGCGTGGTTAATCGTAAGTAAACCAGTGACGTGATGGCCAAAATGGCAAGATACCAAGCAGCCAACCACGCAAATCCCGCTGCCGCAAAAACCGCCAATGTAGCAGGTAGCTGATAGGAGCAGGCGGAGCCAAAGCATATAGCTGATACGCAAGCTCCTCGCGAACAACCCGAACAGGACCGAGTCGCGACAACCGCTGGCACATTACAGCCAAACCCCATCACCACTCTCACAAGATCGCGCCCACCAAGTCCAAATGGCTTTAGCCATCTGTGCACCCCGTAGGAAAGTCGGTCCACTAACCCCGTGCTTTTATAGATGGCAATTAATCCGGTAAATATCAGGATCGTTGGCAGCGCGTATAGCAGTAGAAAAGGGAACATCGCAAATACTCCATAGTCTCCTCCCATTGTGGCAGCGAGCGGCTCAGGAAGTGTGTTGAACCAACTAACCAAAGGCCCCAGTAGTGACTCAATTGAATCATATAGGTGATCTGCCAGTGCGTTCGCCTGTGTGACCGATATCCAAGCTGGAACAAACAGTAAAAGTATTCCTACCGGCGCAAAGCCCAACACCCTTTCCAAAGTCTGTTCCCCTGGCCGCCGTTGTTTTTCTTCAAAAGCGGGTAATTCGTCCATGCTTATTGGATTTATCGGTTTTGCCTGCATCACTGAAGTGCGCACATCGGCAAGCTCCGTAGCATCCAGAGATCGTCCATCCAATAGGGTAACAGGCACTCCAAGCTTGTCGTTCCATGATGCGATTACCTTTTGCTTTTCTTTATCATCCTCGAAAGCCAGTTGATCCCGGAAGGTTAAAGCAACAGCAACTTTTTGCGAATCGAGGATCGGGAGCAAAGTAGTCAGTTCCTCGACAGCCCGGTGGGCACGCAACACAAGTAGCACTGTTTCGGCCGATTCTATTGAGGACAGGGCTTCTTTTAATACGGAGGCATCAGACCCGGTCACTAAACCGGGGGTGTCCACCCACTCCCAAGACGCATCCGGGTAATGTTCGCAGTAAAGAGTCGTGCCCGTCAGCGCTGCAGATTCGGCTGCGCGCCCTGTCAATGCCGACAGTAGGCTGCTCTTCCCCACACTCTCCAAGCCGGCTGCTACTACCACCGGTAGCTTGTCTGATGATGATTTGGGAAGTGTTTTGGCCTTATCAAAATACTTCATTGCTTGGCTCGTGTGGTGTCAAACCCAGCATAAAGGGCGACCTAAATGCAAGTTGCTTGCAATATACCATTGTCAAACGCAAGCCTTTTGGTTTTGACGAGAGTATTTTAACAAATTTCATGTTGATACTTGCAGTAAAAAAACTTCACCAGTTGCAGTTCGTGCGCGAAGGACGATGCGGAGGTGGATTGGCTGTTTGCGTGGTTGCAGGACGGCTTGACCTGAGCTCGGTGCGGCGGGAGACTTTGCGCATGCGATACCTATTCATTTGCCTCGCGGTGGCGTGGGGATTTGTCCAACCGCTTTCAGCGACCGAGCGGAAGCAGCCCAATATCGTGATCATCATGGCCGATGACATGGGGTTCTCGGATATCGGGTGTTACGGTAGTGAGATCAAGACGCCGGTTCTTGACAAGCTGGCGGCGAACGGGCTGCGATTTACACAGTTTTACAACACCTCACGCTGTTGCCCGACGCGGGCGTCGTTGCTCACGGGGATGTACCAGCATCAGGCGGGCATCGGGTTAATGACGGGCGACAACAAGCTGCCGGGGTATCGCGGTGAGCTGGGGCGCGATGTGGTGACGATTGCCGAGGCGCTGGGCACGGGCGGGTATCGACGGTACATGAGCGGTAAATGGCATGTGACCAAGCACACGCGGCCTCAGGGTCCGAAGGACAACTGGCCGTTGCAGCGGGGATTCGAGAAGTTTTACGGCACAATCATTGGCGCGGGCAGTTTTTTTGATCCGGCGACCTTGTGCCGCGGGAACCAGTTCATCACGCCGGTGAACGATGAGAAGTATCAGCCGAAGACTTATTATTACACCGACGCGATCAGCGACAATGCGGTGACTTTTTTGCAGGAGCACGCGAAGGAGTCGCCGAACAAGCCGGTGTTTCTCTATGTGTCCTACACCACGGCGCATTGGCCGATGCACGCCTTGCCGGAGGATATTGCGCGTTACAAGGGCGTGTACGACAGCGGCTTTCAGGAGATCCGCGCGAAGCGGTTTGCGCGACTTAAGAAGCTGGGTTTGATACGCAAGGACCTGAAGCTGTCGCCGCAATCCGATGACTGGGAGAAGGCGCCCAACAAGGAATGGGACATCCGCAACATGGAAGTGTACGCGGCAATGGTCGACAACATGGACCGCGGTATCGGTCGGATCGTGGCGGAGTTCGAGCGGCAGGGTACGCTCGACAACACGTTGATCATGTACCTGCAGGACAACGGCGCCTGTGCCGAGGGTTTTGGCCGGTACAAACCGAAAAAACCGTACCGCACGGATTACAAACCGCTTGGCCGTGACGGCTTTCAAACCAAGATTTGGCCGCCGATGCAAACGCGCGACGGTCGGCCGGTGAAGAACGGCCCTGACGCTATGGCTGGGCCGGAGGATACGTTCACCGGCGTGGGCCGTGGCTGGGCGAATGTGTCGAACACGCCATTCCGCGAGTACAAACATTTTGCGCACGAAGGCGGCATCTCCTCGCCGTTCATCGTGTCCTGGCCCAAGGGTATTGATCCCGAGAACAATGGGCGCATCGAACGTCAGCCGGGGCATCTCATCGACCTCATGTCCACCTGCCTCGATGCCGCGGGCGTGAAGCATCCGCGGAAGTTTGGCGAACAGGACATCCAACCGCTTGAAGGCGTCAGTCTCTTGCCGGCCTTCCGCGGTGGCGACTTGGTGCGCAAGGACGCGCTGTATTTTGATCACCATCTGAATGGTGCTGTGCGGGATGGTAAGTGGAAGCTTGTTCGCTATGGTGATTCCGGTCGAAATGCGAAATTACACCCTTGGCAGCTTTACGACATGGAGAACGATCGCAGCGAGCAAATTGACCTCGCCAAGGTTTATCCTGATAAGGTTAAGTTACTCTCTCAGAAGTGGGAAAATTGGGCCGTGCGAGCACGAGTTAAACCATGGCCTTGGAACGTCGACTGATTTTAAATGAGAAAAAAATTAAACCAGAATCTGTTCTTATTGGTCGGACTACTTTTCGTGGTCGCCGATCTTAAGGCCGCGACGCCTAACATCCTTTTTTGTATTTCGGATGATCAATCGTATGCTCATACAGGGGCGAATGGAGATCCGGTGGTTCAAACACCAGCCTTTGATCGTGTGGCGCGTGAAGGGATTCGTTTCACCCGTGCCTTTTGTGATGCGCCCACGTGCGGCCCATCGCGCAGCGCCATCCTCACCGGGCAACCCATTTGGCGGCTGGAAGAGGCGGGGAATATTCACAGCACGTTGCCAAAAAAATTTCTGACCTACGCCGAGTTGCTGAAGAGTGCGGGGTACGCCACTGGATTTACTGGCAAGGGATGGAGTCCGGGGCGGCTCGCGGCTGGCGGTCGTGAGGAGAATCCGGCGGGGCAGGAGTTCAACAAGCGCCACCTCAAGCCGCCTTATCGGAGCATGTCCAACCGGGATTACGCCTCCAACTTTGAGGAGTTTCTCGATCAGGTGAACGAGGGGCAGCCGTTTTGTTTTTGGCTGGGCACTCATGAGCCACATCGGGGCTTTGAAGCCGGTGCGGGAAAGAAATCCGGTAAGGATCCCTCCAAGGTCATCGTGCCGCCGATGTTTCCCGATCACCCGGTGGTGCGGAGTGATTTGCTCGATTACTATGTGGAGATTGAGCACTTCGATCAGATGATCGTCCGGGCCATGGCGACTTTGGAAAAGGCAGGGCAGCTGGATAACACCATCGTGGTTATCACCAGCGATCACGGCATGCCGTTTCCCCGAGCAAAGGCAAGCCTGTACGATGCCGGCGCCCACGTGCCCTTGGCAATCCGATGGCCGAACGGGATTGTAAAGGCGGGCCGGGTATTCGAGGGACTGATCAACTTGAGCGATATAGCGCCGACATTTTTGCAGGCTGCAGATGTGAAGGTGCCAACGATGATGACCGCCAACAGTTTGATGGGTGTGCTAAAAAACAAAGCCACGACCAAACGCGATAGCGCCTATATCGCGATGGAACGCCACGACGGTTGTCGCAAGGGCGGGAAGGGATATCCCTCCCGAGCCATTCGTACTCAGGACTATCTTTATATCCGCAACCTTGAACCCACGCGCTGGCCAGCGGGCAATCCCGATCGCGAGTTTTGTGCCCGGTACATTCCCTTTGGTGAGGTGGACACCTCGCCGACTAAAACCTTGCTCATGGACAATGCAAATAAGGCCGGTTTCAAGCGCTTCTATGATTTAGCCTTCTCCAAAAGACCGGCTGAAGAACTGTATCATGTGACCGAGGATCCAGGGCAGTTGGTCAATCTCTCTGAAAATCCAAAGTACGAAGCTATCCAAAAGAAATTAGCTTCACAATTGCAGGAGCATCTTGTGCGCACCAAGGACCCTCGTGCATTAGGCTTGGATGCCCCGTGGGATCACTACCCATATTATGGTTTGCGTCGAAATAAAAACTGGCAGGTCGATCCAAAACCTTAACGCCTTATGAAACGTTTTTTCCTATATTGTAGTATCTTGGTGACCCTAATGGCGGGCATAGTTGTCACAGCGCAACCGCCCAACGTGATTATCGTGATGACCGATGATCAGGGTTATCCGGAGTTGTCTGTTCACGGAAATCCAATTCTGCAAACGCCCAACCTAGACCGGCTCCACGGACAAAGCCTGCGGTTGGTAGATTATCACGTTTCGCCCATGTGTACGCCGACGCGTGGGCAATTGTTAACGGGTATGGATGCCGCCCGCAACGGAGCCGTAAATGTCAGTAGCGGTCGCGCTTTGTTGCGGCCTGAAAACCCAACAATAGCTAATTATTTTGGAGACGCGGGTTATTCGACCGGAGTATTTGGTAAATGGCATCTGGGGGCCAACTATCCCTACCGTCCGCAGGATCGCGGGTTTCAGGAGAGCGTCTGGTATCCATCCTCATCTATCCCTTCCGTTCCCGCTTATTGGGGGAACGATTACTTTGATGATGTTTACATGCATAACGGGAAGGAAAAACAATTCAAGGGCTATTGCGCCGATGTCTTTTTCAACGAGGCGAAGCGCTTCATTCGCGAATCGGTTCAAAAGAAAAAACCTTTCTTGTGCTATCTTGCCACCAATACTCCACATGGTCCCTTCTGGCCCAAGGATGAGGACCGCAAGGCGATTGCCGAAGTTCTCGCCGATCCCAAGTTCGACCATTTGAACGGTGGCCTGAAAAATCGGCTCAGCCTTTACCTGGGGATGATCCGAAACATCGACTGGAACATGGGCAAGCTGATGAATTTCCTCGATGACGAGGGCTTGGCGGAAGACACCATTTTGGTCTTCAAGACGGACAATGGCAGCCTGCTTGGCCCTCAGTATTTCAATGCCGGGATGCGGGGCAAGAAAACCGAGATCTGGGAGGGCGGACACCGCGTGCCCTGCTTTATCCGTTGGCCCAAAGGCGGGCTTGGAAAGCCTCGCGACGTCGGTGGTCTGACCCAAGTTCAGGACGTCCTTCCCACCCTGCTGGATCTTTGCCAAATCAAGCCCAGCAAAAAAACCGCCTTCGACGGCATGAGCCTGGCTCCAATTCTTAAGGGGAAAACGAAGGTTTCCGAAGATCGAATCCTCGTCATCAATTATAGTCGGATGCCCGGGTTCTCAAATTATCCATCCCCGCATTCTCAAACCCAAATGCGTGCCGATCAGGCCGCGGTTTTATGGAGGCGTTGGCGTCTTCTGGAGGATCGTGAATTATACAACCTAGAATCCGATCCAATGCAGCAGAAAAATGTCATTAATCAACATCCCGAGGTTGTGACTAAAATGCGCCAGCACCTATATGCTTGGTGGGATGGCGTAAAGCATTTGGCGAATGAAGAACAACGTATCATCGTGGGCACTAAGTACGAGAATCCCACCAAGTTATCTGCCACCGAATGGCTTGATGTTTTTATCGATCAGCAGGGGCAAATTCTCCGCGGTGTTCAGAAGAGTGGTTATTGGCTGATTGATGTCGCCCGGGCAGGGAAATATGAAATCGAACTCCGGCGCTGGCCCAAAGAATCGGAAGGCACTATCAATGGTACTTTGCCCGATGGAACCGGAAACGCCCTCCCTATCACGCAGGCTATGCTGTATCTTAGTGGTCACAACCACCTTGAGATTGCCCAAAAACGTTCCTATAGATTTGAAGGGTTGACAAAACCTGTACGTGAAGGAGACAAGGCGATCACTTTTACCATGAACCTAAAAAAAGGCCCCACTGCCTTGCATACCTGGTTTCAAGGAAGGAATAACACCATGCTTAGTGCTTATTACGTTTACCTAAACAGAAAAGAAGATTCCAAATGAACCGTTTTCTAAAATCTATTATACTAGGATCATTTCTTGGTGCTTCATCGGCTGATGCTCGGCCGCCCAACATTGTTTTCTTTCTCGTTGATGATCTCGGCTGGAGTGATGTGGGTTGCTATGGCAGCACATTTCATGAAACTCCTCACATTGATCAGTTGGCCAAAGAGGGAATGCGGTTTGATAATGCTTACTCTACTTGTCACGTTTGTTCGCCCAGTCGGGCCAGTATCCTTACCGGAAAATATCCGGCTCGCACTGATCTGACCGAATGGCTCGGCGGCCGCCCGGAGCGGGATTTTGAAAAATTGCACAGTGCCCAGAAGCTGATGTTCCTGCCCGACCGGGAAATCACTTTAGCAGAGACGCTTAAGAAACACGGTTATGCCACGTCCAACTATGGCAAAGCACACCTGCGCACTGATCCCAAAAAGTACGGGTTCGACGAGGCTATTACCGGCTGGGTACGGTCCTATTTCCACCCCTTCTCGCCGCAGTACGCCAAGACTCTGCCGGCCAAGCAGGGTGATTATTACACTGACAAGCTCACCGATGCCGCGCTGGATTTCATTGAACGCAACAAGGACCGGCCGTTCTTTGTGCACCTCGAACACTTTGCTGTGCATGACCCGATTCAGGGCCGCAAGGATCTCGTGGAAAAATACCGGAAGAAATTGGCGCGCCAGCCCAAACTCAACGGCCCTGCGTACATTCTCGAGCCCAATCCGGATGGTCCGGAGCTGACCCGTGCCGAGCTGCAGGCGCTGGAGAAAAACGACACGCTGGAGCTGCATCAGGCCAAGCGCGTTTGGTGGGTGAAACAGCAGCAAGACAACGTCGAGTTCGCAGGCATGCTGGAGGCCACCGACCAGAGCCTCGGCCGGATTCGTGCCAAGCTTGAGGAGCTTGGGCTGACCGAGAACACTATCGTGATCTTCACTGCGGACAACGGTGGTATGTCCGCCTCGAACCAGTACCGCGGGATTAATCATCCCCGCAAGACTCTCGATAGCCGGTTTGCGTCCTCGAACCTGCCGTTGCGCGGAGCCAAGGGCTGGAACTACGAGGGCGGCATTCGCGTGCCGCTGATCGTCCATTGGCCCGGGCAAACCAAGGCCAACACCCTCTCGCACGCAATGGTGACCGGCACGGATTTTTATCCCACGCTGCTGGAGATGATCAATGTGCCGCGCCTGCCCAAGCAGCATGTGGACGGCAAAAGTTTTGTGCCCGCGCTCCAGGGCCGCCCACACGATCGCGGTGCCATCTACTGGCATTTTCCGCATTACAGCAACCACGGCTACCAAAGCCCCGGCGGCGCGATTCGCTTGGGCGATTACAAGCTGCTTGAGTATTTCGAAAACGGCAGCGTGCAGTTGTTCGATTTAAAAAACGATCTCAGTGAAAAGAATGACCTCTCTGAAATCAAACCGGAGATCACCAACAAATTGCGGAAAATGCTCCACGATTGGCGTCGTGACATGGACGCCAAAATGCCGAAGGTGAAGACCCCCGAATCCCGCCGGCAATCTAACGCGCAGCCGGCCACCGGCAACAATCTGCCGATTGATGTGGCGCGGTTCGCACCCGAATGGAAGGTTCGCGACTGGGGCGGTCCGGCCATGAAACCCGGCCTGCGCGCGACTTGGGCCGGCCGCAATAACGTGCTACTCACACACCCACGCAGCCAGACCGAGCCCTGTGTGTTGTCCCGCAAGATCGATGTGCCGGCCGGCAAACGCACCACGCTCAATGTCGAAGTGACCAATCATCCCAAGGGCGACTGGAAATTGGTGGTATTGATCAATGGCAAGCAAACGCTGGCCAAAGACATCGTCGCCACGAAATGGCAGCCGATCCAGATTGATCTCACCGAGCACGCCGGCCAATCCGTTCTGCTCGAACTGCAAAACCGCGCCACCGGTTGGGCCTACGAGGCCGCCTATTGGAGTCGGTTGCAGTTGGTTCATTGACCGCTTAAAAAACGATGAACGAAAGCCGCGCCATCGATGCCGTGCGGAAGCAGGTTGCCGCCTTGACCAACGTGAGCGCGTCGATCCCGCCTGCTTTGTCGCAATACATGGCCGGCCTTAAGGCGCATGATGTGGCGACCATTGGCGGGGCGTTGACGGAAGAGATTCGGTTTGTGACACCGGTCAAGACGATGGCCAAGCCGGCTATCCTTGAGTTTCTGGCGGCGTTGTATCGCGGCTTTCCCGATTGGCATTACGATCATGAACCGCCTGAGCTTCGGGCTGACGGTTCCTGGGCTGTCCTCTGGCGGCAGGGCGGAACACATACGGGGGAGTTGGCTTTTCCGGGATTTGAGGCCGTGCCGGCGACCGGCCGTAGTGTGACTATCCCCCCGCATCATTTCTTTTATCAAGTCGGACCCGACGGCCTGACGGAGATACGGCCTGATCCAATTCCCGGAGGCGCGCCGCGCGGAATCTTCGAGCAAATCGGAGTGGAGTTGCCTCCGCTTTAAGTTTCAGGCAATCTCGGCGCGTGACCCGTTTCCTGTTAAGCCTGTGTCTGGGGGTGTTGTCGTTATCCGCGGCGGAGAAGCCCAACATCATTTTTTTCATGGCCGATGACATGGGCATGGGGGACACGAGTGCGTATCAGGATTTCACCGGCAACGCCGCCGAGGTGCAGCTGCACACGCCGCAGATGGAACGACTCGCGCGTTTGGGTGTGCGCTTTACCGACGCGCACACGCCGTCATCGCGCTGCACTCCCACCCGCTACGGTCTACTTACCGGCCGTTATCCGTGGCGCAGCCGGATGAAATGGTGGGTGCTCTTCGGCGCGCAGGGCGATCCCCTAATTGAAGCCGATCGGCCAACGCTGGCGAGCATGCTGCGCGGGGCGGGGTACGGCACGGGCATGGTGGGTAAATGGCATGTGGGCCTGCGGTATCGGCAGTCCAACGGTCAACCGGCCGCGGCCTGGGCCGATGCCGATCTCACGCAGCTGCTGCACACCACGCCGTTGGATCACGGGTTTGATTTTGCCCGGTACACCTCACGCTCGCACGGCACGTCAGGACCGGATGCTAACCATCGCAATGCCGCCAAGCGCAATCGCCCCAACCAGACCGTTGGCCCGGGGCACCTGCACGGTCGCAAGGCCGTGGGCGCCACCAAGGAGGGCAAGCAACTGGTGGCCGAAGGCGACAGCGCCTACGTGCTCACACGGTTGGGCAGCCGCCATTCCGATCATGCACTGGAATTTCTGAATGCGCATGTCGGCGGGGCGCAGACCAAGGAGCGGCCGTTTTTCGTCTATTACCCGGCCAACTCCAATCACGGCCCTTACACGCCGGACAAGGCGATTGGTGGTCGACCGGTTGCCGGCGCCGCGCGGACCAAGAGTGGCGCGCCGATGGATGCACGGCATGATTACATTTACGAAAACGACGTCGCGCTGGGGCGCTTGATCGATTGGCTGGAAGCCACGCCGGACCCACGGCGCGCCGGCCGGAAACTCATCGAGAACACGCTCGTCATTTTCACCAGCGACAATGGCGCGGAGAAAAACAGCAACATCGCCACCGGGCCGTTTCGCAGTCACAAAGGCAGCTGCTATGAGGGCGGGCATCGGGTGCCGTTCATTGCGGCGTGGCCGGCTGGCGGCGTGGGCGATGGTCGGGCCGATACGCCGGGGCAATCCAATGATTCGATTATCGGCCTCACGGATATGTACGCCACGTTCGCGGAAATGGCCGGGGC
>CAJWVY010000029.1 GCA_913048135.1 uncultured Verrucomicrobiales bacterium | reverse complement strand
ACAGGCGCTGGGCGCAAAGCCGGACTCAATGGTCTTTGCGGAGGGTTCAGGAGTGACGGTCCGAGCCGGAGTCCGGATTTAAAATGACTAAGAAACTCTCACAGGGTTCCTGCCTAAGTTGGTCACGAAATCCCATTGGATCCGTGACTTGATGTGTGGCGTGGGTCAGATTCCAATCACCTTGTTCATTTCAGGCGTAAAACCCAGACACGACTAAATAACAACACAAATTCTTTGATCCGAATTAAAAACTTAAGCAAAGAATAAAAACAGCGAAGGTTTTTCTGGAGTCATCATCAAGCGGTAGCTATAATTAACTTTTATTCATGAAGAAAATCGTACAAAACATTCTGCCGGCATTGCTTCTAGTTTTTGCCGGCCTTCACTCCGCGGGTTGCTCAAAAGCCGAAGACATACCTGATCCGCCCGAGGCATCAGACGTTGAAGCTGAAGGCGAAGGCGAAACTCCAGATGGGCCTCAAGGTCCAGAGCCAGCCCCAGAGGCAGACTCCGAAGAGTAAAGTTCGAAGAACATAACAACAAACGTGGCAGCAATTTTTTATTGCTGCTTTTTTTTCACAAAAAAAACGCCAACCCACATGGGTTGGCGTCTTTGTTTAGTGATTCTTTTTTAATTATCCTGGTAAGGATTTAAGAAACTTAGATTATGTGGCTGGATTGCATTGCCTCCAGACTGCTCCTTAGACGTTGTCATAATTTGGTCTAAAGTAGCGTTGCCGGTGACTTGTTGCAGAGAACCATCAGCCAGAAGCACATTACCCTGTCCTTTATCGTAGCCAGACATGACCCGTTTCTTCAGCCACCCTTGGTTAGCTTTTAGGCCGATTTGATCGATGAAACCATCCATTTTCCAGTCTCGGCTGGTTACAATATCGAACTTTTTACCATGCTTATTATCCTTATTATTGGTTCTAAACTGGCTATGACCCCACATGCCGTTGTTGCCGCCTAGTTGGTGCTGGCCGGATGCATACATCCACTTCTTACCATCGTTATTATTCACTCCGCCGTATTGCTTGAAGTAATTACGCTGATTGGTGGTGCCATCACCGGCCCAGTTACGAGTCGTCATTAGAACCGTCTCCGGAAGCAAAGAATCACCTCCAAGGGCAATTGCGTAACTTTGAGTCGCGTACCACCAGTTCCATTTTTGCCATTCAAAGTCCGAAGAGGAAATTTTTGCGGGCCTCGCCGAGGCTTTCGATACCACTTTGGGGTCAGCAGGAGATACAAGCATTTTAGTGTGCACAAGCGAATCTTTCAGAGCTCCAGCACCCCAAATATATCCTAACCTGACGGTATCGAATCTATTACGATAGCCTTGCGCTTGGAAATCTTTGTTGGTGCCCGCGTAATTCCATGGATAGGCTTCGAAGTCTCCAGCATATCCATTAAGGGCAGCCCCGCCACCACTTTTTATGTTATTTGCGCATTTCATGCGATTGGCCTTCTTTTTGGCTTTGGCCAGTGTTGGGAGGAGCATACTTGCGAGAATGCCAATAATGGCAATTACAACGAGGAGCTCAATCAGGGTGAATCCCTTTTGATTTTTTTTCATATGTGGTTCCAGTTTGTTGGGTTTTGTTTGCCAGCCAGCTAGTGACTGGGGATTTGATTGCTGTGCATAACAATCAACAAGGCTATAGCATAATTTGCGCCAAAATAATAACACGATAAAATGTTTAAATTTGGCGATTATGGTGGATTTTTTTGGGTGAATTCCTTTGGTTTCCTGAAAAAACTAGACTCATATGATTATTAAGCGTGATTCCTGCGCATTGTTTACAAAAATTTTATTATGTGGGGTTTGCTGTGGGGTTTGCCATCGCAACGTTATTTTTGACATGAAATCCTAACAGAAACTATACTTTTATTGCTCATTAGGTGAGCTTGTTAGCAAGTATGACACCGCCTTGCTTTTACTCGTTGAGGTAATATAATTCGGTGAGTTTTGATGGATAAATGAAGCAGGACTCATATCTAATCCCGCGCCGAACCTTTTTGAAGGGGGCGGGCGTGTCGTTGGCGCTGCCGTTCCTGGAGATCATGAAGCCGGCGGTCAGCCACGCCAAAGCCAAGGCGGCCAAGGCCGATCCGGTGCGGTTGTGTGTGCTGTACAAGGGCTGCGGGGTGAATCCGCATTCGTGGGATATTGTCGGCGGCACGGAGACGGAATTTGAGCTGTCCAAAATCCTGCGGCCTTTGGCCCCGGTGCAGAAGGATATCGTGGTGCTCGGCAATCTCGATAACGACGGCGTGTCGAGTCACATGGACGCCCCGGGCACCTTCATGAGTGCGACGAAGCACAAGGATGCAAACCGGTATTCCTTTGATCAACGCATTGCCGATTACATTGGCCACCAGACCCCAATCAAGTCGGTGCAACTCACGGCGGATAACGTCTGGAAGGCGCATCCGTGGCTGAACATTTTGTCGTACGACAAATCGCATCAGCCGTTGCGCGGCCAGCACGATCCGCAGTCGGCGTTTGATTTGATTTTCAAGAACGCCGCGCAGGCCACGCGCCAGACGGAGCTGGCCAGTGTGTTGGACGGCGTTCGGGATGCCTCGTCGTCGTTATTACGCAAAGCCAGTTCGCAGGATCGGCAAGTGTTGCAGCAGTATTTCGATTCCTTACGCGATGTGGAGAAAAGCATCGAGCGCGCGCGGGCCAATGGCCAGGTGGCCGCCGCGGATCCGAAGCTGGCGGAGATTGACCCGACACTGGAGGCCGGAAATCTGGGCGAGCGGGTCAAGGCGATGATGGATCTGATCACGCTGGCGTTTTGGACCGACTCCACACGCGTCGCCTCGTGCATGCTGGCCAACACCAACAGCCGTATCCATTACGATTTCATGGGGGTGAACGCGGAGTTTCATTACGTGTCGCATCATGTGCGTAACAAGAAGGTGCTGCCGGCGTACGACAGCATCAACATTTGGCACACGGCGCAGTTGCGCTATCTGATCGAGAAAATGAAGACGCTGCCGGACGGCTCGGGCACGTTGTTCGACAACTCACTGATCCTCTGGGGCTCGGGCATCAAGCACGGCGATTATCATTCGCTGACCGATCTGCCGGTGGTCTTGGCCGGCGGCGGCGGCGGCCAAGTGGAGTTGGGCCGGCATGTACGTTATCCCGAGGCGCGGCCGTTTGGTAATCTGTTGCTCACGCTGATGAAACTGATGGGCGCACCGGCCGAAAGCATTGGCGATTCCACCGGGCTGTTGCCGGGCATCAGCAGCAAGGCCAATTTCAAGCCCGTCAATCCGGATGACGGCAGTTGGAAGATCACCCAAAGTGACGGGCAAACGCTCACCGCAAAGGGCCTGTTGCGGATCGAGATCGAGGGCGAGCAGGAATATTATCTGTTGCGCCTGTCCGACAAGAGCGACTTGGAGATTCGGATTCCGTTCATGAACAATCATCGGCTGCGCTTCGACCGCAACGTCGGCAAGGTGGTGGTGGTGACCGGCCAATACAAGGTGATCGGCGGCAAGAAAACCCTCGTGTCGCTCAAGGCGGCCAAGGCGCCCTAAGCCGATGAGCCTCGCGCGCAGTTTCCCTCGGGTGTTCCTCCTCATGTTAGTGGTATGGGCTGTGCCTTCGGTGTGGGCTGCGGAATTTACAGCAGCCGCGGAAGTGATCGAAGACCGTTGCCTGACGTGCCATGACAGTGACACGAAAAAAGGCGGCATCGATTTATCGCCGTTGCTGGAGAAAGCCAATGCCTCGTACGGCAACTACACCCGGCTCTGGATTCGGCTGGAGAACATGGTGGCCCGCGGCGAGATGCCGCCCGAGAACAAGAAGCCGCTGGCGGCGGCCGAGAAGGCAGCGATCCAGGAGTGGTTCCATGAATCGTTTGTGTTGCGGGACGGCAAATCACACATCGGCCCCACGCCGTTGCGCCGGCTGACGCGGTACGAATTCGAGAACACACTGGAAGCAGTGCTGGCCGTGCCGTTGAAGGTGCCGTATCGCGATTCCATCACCGGCACGCTGACGGAATCCAAGATCACCGCGCTGGTGCCCTCGGATATCCCCGGCGAATCCGGCTTCGACAACGATGCCCATCGGCTGGGCGCGCTCAAGCCGCCCCTGAATGCCTTCGCGGATGCGGCGAATTATGCGCTGGATCAATTTCGCCGAAACCCCGCGGCCATCAAGGCCGTGCTGGGCCGGGCAGAGATTCCGTCCGACGTCAGCGAGGCCGACGCCAAGGCGATCATTTCAAAGTTTCTGCTGCGCGCTTTCCGCGGCAACGCCGCGCGGTTGCCCGATTATGAACGCGCCTTTCACGGGCTGTACGCGAAACACGTGGCGACGTCCAAAGACAGCCGCGCGAGTCTGCTGCATGTGTTCGAGATGATTCTGGTGTCGCCGGAATTTCTCTATCGCTTCGAGCATAGTCAGGCGCAGAGCACGCCGTATCCCGTCAACGGCCTAGAGCTGGCCACACGCCTGTCCTATTTCCTCTGGGCCGGCCCGCCGGATGCCGAGCTGCTGAATCTCGGGCAGGACGGCAGTCTGTTGAAGGAGGCTGTGTTGAAAAAACAAATCGCGCGTCTGCTGAATTCGCCCAAGCGAATTGCCTTGTCGGAAAATTTCGGCGGCCAATGGCTGGGCTTCGGTGAGCTGATGGCTAATCGCGAATATTTGTTGAACGAACGCTGGAACCGGGAGACGTACGACGAGGCGCTGTTTTTCTTCGACGAACTGATCCGATCCAACCGCAGCGTGCTGGAGCTGGTGCAGAGTGATTGGCAGTACAAACGTGCGTCGGCCCTGCAGGCAAAAGGGCACGGCTACCAGCAGCTGAAGCCGGATGCGTTGCCTCGAATGTACGCGGACATTTTCGCCAATCGCCAAAGCAAAACCCGCAACCGCAAGACCCGCTACGATCCGCCTGTCCTCGTGCAGCGCCAAGGCGATCGCGATGGCGGCCTGCTCACCAGCGCGGCCATCATGCGGGTGACCTCCTCCAAGACCCGCACCAGCCCCATCCGGCGCGGCGTGTGGGTGCTGAACACGTTGATCGGCAAATCCATGGAAGCTCCCGAGGATGTGCCGTCGATTGAAGAGGCGCGTGAGGCGCTGAACATCAAACGGAATCCCACGGTCGCCGAGCTGTTGAAGCAACACGTCTCGAAGGCCGTGTGCCATGCCTGCCATAAAGAGATCGACCCGTTGGGGCTGGGCCTGGAGAACTTCGCGCAGTTCGGCGAATGGCGCACGAACTATCCCGACATGACGCCGGTCGTAGCTTCGGGCGAAATGCCCAACGGCAAGGCGTTTGAATCGCCACACCAAATGAAGACGCTGTTGCTGGAATTGTACGGGGACGACATTGCCAAAAACTTTGCGCGCCAACTCTTTGCCTACGCGCTCGGCCGGCAACTTCAGCCGTATGACCGCCTCTCGCTTGATCAAATCGTCAGTGCGGCAAAGCAAGACGGTTACAAGACCAGCACGATTATCGAACAGATTGTACTATCGAAACAGTTCCTTTATCGGCAGGACCTTTAGAACAATGCCTCGATGGCATGCTGGCGTGGGTCAGATTTCTAGCGCATTATCGGTGCCGCCAAATGCCTCCACGCGTACGCCGAGTTTATCCATCACACTGAGGTATATGCCCTCAAGAGGTTTGCCTTGGTGCGACCGGTGCATGCCGGGCTGGAGTTGGCCATTGGCGTGGCCGGCAAGCATCACAGGGAGTTGCTTGGAGGCGTGCTCGTGGCCGTCGGCAAAGGGCGAGCCATAGAGGATCAGCGAGTGATCCAGTAACGTGCCGTCGCCTTCGCGGATGGATTTGAGTCGGTTGAAAAAATACGCCACCTGCCGGTGATGCCATTCGATGACCTTGAGGTATTGGGCGCGCTTCACGTCGCGCGATGTCCAGGAGGTTTTACCGTCGTCGTCCTCCGTGCGGCCGGAGATGTCGCGCCAGTGCGAGAGGGCGTGCCACATGCCTTTGACGCCGGGTAGGAAATTGAAGTACCGGTTACTTTGCTCATGATCGAGCATGAAGGTGGCCACGCGCGTGGAATCGGTCCAGTAGGCGAGCACCATCATGTCAAACATCAGCCGCAGGTAGGCTTCGTGATCTTCTGGGATGCCGGCGGGCGGTGGTGTGGCTTGGGCAAGACGTTGGTCGAGCCGCGCCTGCGATTCCTTGCGCGAAAGCTCGAGACGTTTTTCCACGGCGCGGACGGCCTCGAAATATTCGTCGAGCTTGTCGCGATCGGCCACACTCACGCGCGTGCGGAGGCTGCGGGCATCGGCGGCGATCGCGTCTAGAATACTTTGGCGATCGTCACGGCGTGGACCGCCCGCAGCGGGGCCGCGGCCGGTGAGCCGGTTGAAAATGGCGCGGGGTTCGGTCTCGCGGGGCAACGGCGTGGTGGCCGAGCTCCACGAGATGTTATTGCGTAAAATGCTGCGACCGAAACTGCCCTCGGGTTTGGTGATGAGCTCCAGCGAGGTAAACGGCGTGTCGCTCCCGATGGCCTTGGCGACGAACTGATCCATCGAGGCCCCGCCCACGCCGCGTCGCGCGCTGATGCGGTCGCCTTCCGGCGCGGGCCTCACGAGCCAGGTGGCACCGGCGGCTGGATGGCTGCCGCGCAGTTCGGATTGCAGTCCGGTAATAATTTGCAGATCGCCCATGAACGGCCGTAGGGCGGCCATCTCCGACGTGAGCGCTGTGATTTTACCGGCGGTCGATTTGGGGCTCCACGCCTCGGGCGGGGAACCGTTGGGCAGGTACAGGCAGCCTAGGCGCACGGGCGGTTTGGCCGCGGCGGCGCGAATTGAGCGAGGTGTCATCACCTCCAGCCACGGCAACGCTAAGGCTGCGCCCGCGCCGCGCAGGAGTGTGCGGCGTGAAAGACGAAATTGGCGGAAGGGTTTCATGGCGTTTCGCTAGCCGGTGCCTGCCGGTATTGAAAAGGGTAACTGGCAACTACCGCTTGGATCAATGCTTCAGCGCGCAGATCATTTTCTCGCAGCGCCTGCAACAGTCTCTGGACGGCGGCTTCATCGGTGAACTCCAGCTCGCGCCCCAGCGCGTAGGCGAGCAGTCGTGTGGCTAGTTGACGGGTGAAGGCTGGTTGCTCGCGCGTGAGCAGCATACGGCGTAGGCCAGTGTGGCCATCGAAACGTGTGCCGTCCTGCAATTGCGCCGCGGTGTCCACCGGCCCCGGGCGCAACCGGCCGGTGGCATCGAAGGCCTCCAGCGCGAACCCGAGCGGGTCGATGCGTTTATGGCAGCTGTTACACGCGGCATTTTGGCGATGCCGCGCCAGCGCCTCGCGGATGGTCTTCGCCTCGGTACCACCCTCCGTTTTCAGCTCAGGCACATTGGCGGGCGGCGGCGGCGGAGTTTGGCCGAGCAACACTTCGAGAATCCATTTGCCGCGAAACACCGGGCTCGTGCGGCGGGGCGAGGAGGATACGGTCAGCACGCTCGCCTGCGTGAGCAGTCCACCGCGGTTTTTCGTGAGGCGCCGTTTGAGGTCGGCTCCGGTGAACAGGGTGGGCATGCCGTAATGCCGCGCGAGATCGGTGTTGACGAAGGTGTAATCGGCGTTGAGCAGGCGCGTGACGGGTTGGTTGCCGCGCATGATAGAGTCTGCAAACAGCACGGTCTCCTCCTTCATCGCGCGCAACAATGCCGGCGTGGCCTGCGGGAATCGTTCGGCATCCGGCTTGATGCGCGTGCCAAGCCCGTCAATGCGCAGCCATTGCAGCGTGAATCGTTCCACAAATCGTTGCGCGCGTTCATCGGCGAGCAGGCGTTTTACTTCCGCGCGCAAAACCTCCTCGCGCAACAGCTCGCCCGAGCGGGCGCGTTCGCGCAGGGCGGCATCCGGCTGGCTGGCCCAAAGGAAATAGGACAACCGATTGGCCAGCTCAAACGCGGTCACGCGCTGGGCCCGGGCGCCACCGGTGGATTCCGCGCGAAAGAGAAAGGCCGGCGAGACCAGCGCCGTTTTCACCGGCAACCGAAAGGCCTCGTGAAACGCATCCCCCTGGCCGCGGGCGTGGGCAAAGAGCTTGAGGTAACGGGTCATTTCCTCCGTGGTCGGCGGACGACGAAAAGCCTGTTGCAGGAACGCCTCGAGATTCCGCCGGGCCGCCTCGGCTTCGGTGGCCGCAGGTTTGACCGCCGGCTTTTGTGCGGCGGGATCCCAGACATACACCGGCTTGCGCGCGATGGCTTTGCCGGCACTGGCAGCCTGAGCTTCCGCAGCGGTGAGCGGTTGATCGTAAAAGCGCGTGAAGGCAATGGTGCCCTCGGTGAACGGCTGAAACTCGTCGTCATCGCCCGCCACCCCAATGCGGAAGCGATGCTCGGCCTTGTCCGGTTGCGTGAGGCGGCGGGTGCCCAGCAGTTCGCCATCCGCATGAATCTGTGCGCGTCCGTCGACCACATTAAGCAGGGCGTGATGCCACTCGCCATCGTCCACGCGCGTGCGGGTTTCCAGATTCCCCAGCCAACCGATGTCGTAGATCAGCCGCCCGCGCTTGATGTACAGCGTCTTGGCGCCTGGCACCCATTCGCCAGTGGCGGGGGCTTTGGAAAACAACGCGCCGCCGGTCTGGGTCTTGAACCGCACGAGCACAGCAAACGCGCCATTGCCCATGTCAGTGCGCTTGGATTGCGCGGCGGTGGCGGTAAACGGCAGCTTGCCGGACGGCGGCATCGCGCCCGGGGGCAGCACGGGCAGTAGGCGCTCTAGTGCCTCGTCATCGCGCCAGACCGCCTCGGTGACCTGGCGAGCGGCGCCAATGTATTTTTCGATCAGCAACGGCTGCACCGACAACGTGGCCGCGGCATTGTCAAAGCCACCGCCTTCCACCAAGTCCTCTGGCAACAACGGCAGTGCATCGAACTCGATCCCAAATAAATCCTGCACCGTATACGCGTACTCATGGCGGTTCAACCGACGCGGCGGCACGTGCCCCGGGTGCTTCGGAATCTTGGTGACGTCCACATGTTGCAGCGTGTGTGCCACCCAATCGCCCAACGCCTTGCGCTCGGCTGCGGGCAAGGCGTGCTCCGCCTTTTCCGGCGGCATATCCCCCAGCCGCACGGCATCGCGAACGCGCAGCCAAATGCCACGATCCCGCCACAGATCCACTTCGCCGGAAAACTCATCAAACGAAATCCCCGCCTTCGCCTTCCCGTTGCCGTGACAATCGAAGCAATATTTCTGGAACACCGCCTGCGCGGCGGCCACCGAATCCACGGCGGCCAAACGGCTGGGAAGCCAAACGAGGAGCAGGATGACGATCCGGAATCCCATGGTCTACAGCATGTCGCACACTTTCAGGAGCGTCTCGTGCACGGTGAGATCGTGTTGGTAGCTCCAGGCGAGTTTCTTTTCGCCGCGGATCACGCGCGCCAGATCCGCGAACTCCGCGACATAGCTCCGGCCGCCTTTGAGCTGCACGGTTTGTGTCCCTTTCTTATACGGACCGCGCGCCTGATCGAGATTGAGGGTGAAGCGGCCGCCTTCCAGTTGCTGGATCTCCATCCCGCCCCGGGTGCCGGCAAGGTGAAAGCGGCGTCGGGGAAAGCCGAACGGATCATTGTGATTGCAGCGCAGCGTGGCGGTGGCCTTGGGGTAGTCGAGCACGGCAAGTTGGTTGTCTGCAAACGTGTCGCCTTGGGCGGCGCCTGTGCGGAGGTTGATGCCCAGAACACGATCGGGTTTGCCCAGCACAGTGATCGCCGCATCGAGGATGTGGCAGGCCAGCTCGAAGAATCCGCCACCGGAAAATTCGGCCAGCTCCTTACGCAACGCCGCGTTGGCCTGTTTGCCCATCATCGCGTCCAGCTCCATGATTTCGCCGAACCACCCTTCACGCACCGCGCGGAACATAAATTCAAATGCCGGATTGTAGCGCAGCATGTATCCCATCTGGACACAGAGCTTGTTCGTTTCGGCCGTGGCCAACAGTTTGCGGAACGGCGCCAGCTCGGGCCCGGCGGGTTTATCTAGATGGATGTGTTTGCCCGCCTGCACCACCGGCAGGGCTGTGGCCACCAAATCCCGCACCCGCGTTTCAATGGCCACGGCGTGCAGGCCGCGCGTGTTCATCAGTTCCTTCAGCGAAATGAATTTCACATCCGCGGTCCGACGGCGCAGGGCGGCATTCGGCTCCACCACGCCGACTAGTTCAAAGGTGTCTTTCAGCGACTGAATGGCCTTCAATTTGCCCGCGGCATGCGGGTGAGCCAGTCCGATCTGGCCGATGCGCAAACGGGGCGGGGGCGTGCGGCCCAACACGGCCGGCACCGCCAGAGCGGTCGTGCCAGTGAGAAAAGTGCGACGGTTCATGCCCAAGGCTAAAGGGCGCGCGGCAGCACGGGAAGCTTGAAGCGACGCATTTTAATCTTCTTTCCGGCACGGCTCACAGGTCAAATGGCCGCGATGAAACCGGGCGCACGCATGGCCTCCGCAATGGAGGCGCTGGAAGAGATGGAAGCCAACTGGGCCGAAGGCGGCCGCGCGCCGGCCGATGCCGTGCTCAACCAGTATTTCCGGCAACGCCGATTCATCGGCTCCAAGGACCGGGGTGAGATTTCGCGGGTCGTTTACGCCGTACTGCGCAATGAGGCTGCGCTCAACTGGCAGTTGGATCAGGGCGGCTTGCCGGCGGATCCGCGCGGCCGCGTGCTGGCCGAGGCGGTGTTGTTGGGTGGTGCCGAACTGGAGGACATGAAGGCACTCTGCGACGGGCAGCAATATTGCCCGCCGCGCCTGAGCGAACCGGAGCTCGGCTGGATCAAGCAGCAGGCGAGGCAACCGCTCTTGACCGACGCCATGCCGCAGGCGGTGCGGCATCATTTTCCCGAATGGCTCATGCCGCGTTTGGAATCGGTCTTTGGGGATCAATTACCCGACGCCATGGCGGCCCTCAATGAGGAGGCATCGGTGGATCTCCGGGTGAACACCTTGAAAACCTCGCGGGACGAACTGGTGGGGGCGCTGCAAGATGCCGGCTTGGAGCCGGAGCCCACGCCGCATTCGGCGCTCGGCGTGCGCCTGCATAAGCGCGGGGCACTGTTTGCCACCGAGGCCTTTCGGGCGGGCTGGTTTGAAATGCAGGACGAAGGCTCGCAACTAGTGGCGGCTCTGGTGCAGGCGAAGCCCGGCGATAAGGGCGTTGATTTCTGTGCCGGTGCCGGCGGCAAGACGCTGGCGTTGTCGGCCCAAATGGAAAACCGCGGCCGCATTCTCGCGTGGGATACTGCTGGTAAACGGCTCGGGCAAATGAAGCCGCGCCTTGGTCGGGCCGGCGTGAGCAATGTGCAGGTGCGGGTATTGAAGAGCGAACGCGATAATGTGGTGAAGCGCCATCGCGATTCGGCGGACTGGGTGCTGTTGGATGTGCCCTGCACGGGCACCGGCACATGGCGACGCAGTCCGGATCTGCGGCGGCGCACCACGCCTGAGGCATTGACCGAAGTGCAGACGCATCAACGCGCCATCCTCGAGAGCGCCGCGCGGCTGGTGAAATCCGGCGGTCGTTTGATCTATGCCACCTGCTCCATTTTGCCCGAGGAAAATGAGCAACAGGTCGAGGCGTTTCTGGGCGATCATGATTCGTTCACGCGAATCGGCGATGATCTTCGGCTGTACCCGCACACGCACGGCACCGATGGATTTTACGGGGCCGTGCTGCAGAAGGCATGAAACTGAATTGTGATTTGGCCGAAGGCGCGGGCTGCGAAGCCGCAGTGATGCCGTACCTGGATCAGGCCAATATCGCATGCGGCGCGCACGCAGGGGACACGGAATTGATGCGGTCGACCGTGGCTCTGGCAAGAGACCACGGTGTGAGCATCGGCGCGCATCCGGGGTATCCGGACCGCGAACAGTTTGGCCGGGTAAGCCTGTCCGCATCGCCCGATCAAATTCAGGCGTGGGTGACCGAACAAATTGAATGCCTAGCCGCGCTTGCGACGGTGGATTACGTGAAACCGCATGGCGCGCTGTATCATGACATGCTGCAACAACCGGCTGTGATGGAGGCAATTCGTCATGCCATTGGAGCCCTGCCACTGATGGGCCCCGCGCCCTTTGCCGGCGGGCTGGACTGGAGCGAAGCCTTTGCCGATCGGCGATATCAGGCTGATGGGACGTTAATGCCGCGCAATGTGGCCGGAGCGGTTTTGAATGAAGCGGAAACATTGGCACAGGTTCGGCAACTGATTGCCGATGGCACCGTGACTACGGCAGGTGGCGATACATTGACACTGGCGGCAACGACCTTGTGCGTGCACGGCGATAATCCGGCTGGAGTTCGGAGCATCCGCGCCATTCGGGAGATACTCGATGCCGGATGATTCGATGCGCATCGAGGTAGCGGGGGAAAATGCGCTGATCGTGTATCTGGGCCACGCCCTGTCTCCCGTCATGGCGGATCGGGTTCGGCGACTGGATCAGCAATTGCGTGAACGCCTGGCGGATCAACTGATCGACACCGTACCTTCGTACGCTTCTGTGCTGATCATTTATCGGCCCGACCGCATTCGCATGGAAGCGTTGCGGGAACACCTTGAAGAATTCGGCCGTGCGACTTCCGCGCCCATTGCGAAAGAAGGAGGAAGCTTGGTGACGTTGCCGGTTTGGTATGGGCCGGAGTCCGGGCCGGATTTGGTGGAGTTGGCCGACAGCAACGGCCTGTCGGTAGATGAAGTGGTGCAGCGACATCACACCCGGGAATACCGCGTGTACGCGATTGGGTTTGCGCCGGGATTTGCCTATTTGGGCGAGGTGGATGAGGTCATTGCCCGGCCGCGATTGACAACGCCCCGGCAACAGGTGCCGACGGGCTCGGTGGGCATTGCGGATCGGCAGACGGCGGTGTATCCAGCCGAATCACCCGGTGGCTGGAACTTGATCGGGCGTTGTCCGGTTCGGATGTTTGATCCGTTAGCAGCGGCTCCGATGCCAGTAGGCGTTGGAGATCGAATTCAATTCGAGCCGATCAGCCGCTCGGAGTACCTTGAATTAGGGGGGGCGCCATGAGTGGTTTTCGCGTGCTGGAACCGGGCGTGTTGAGCCTCTTTCAGGATGCCGGCCGACTCGGGCATCATGCGCTGGGCTTGACGACCGGCGGGCCGATGGATGGCGCGGCGTTTTATTGGGCCAACCGATTGGCCGGAAACCCTGAAGGAGCCACAACGCTGGAAGTGGCACAGGGTGGTTTGCGGCTGGAATGCACCGGTGACACGTCGGTGGCTGTGGCCGGCGCCGCGATGCCGCTAAAGATCAACGGCCAAACCAAGGCGCTGTGGCGCAGCCATCGAATGACCGCCGGCGATGTGTTGGAGTTGAGGCACGCAACGGCCGGGCTGAGGACGTATGTCGCCGCCGCGGGCGGCTTCGAGGCACCGGTTTACTTTGGCAGCACGGCGGTGGTGCGGCGTGAAGGATTGGGCAATCCGTTGCACGCCGGTCAGGAGCTTGTTTGTGGGGTGCCGACGGATACGGATTGGGCGTTGCCGATGGATCAAATTCCCCGGTGTGAGGCGACGGTGACGTTGCGGGTGGTGGAAGGCTATCAGGCGGCGGAGTTTTCGGCCGAATCACGTGGGCTGTTTTATAGAAGCGCGTTTCAGGTCTCGCCGCGATCCGATCGGATGGGATATCGGCTAGAAGGGAACGCGGTGGCGGCGCCGGCGGGCGAACGGCTCTCCGAGGGCATCGCGTACGGTGCGGTGCAAGTGCCGCCGGATGGTCAACCGATTGTATTGTTGAACGACCGGCAAACGATCGGGGGCTATCCGAAGCTGGGCACAGTGTTGTCCCTTGATTGCTGGAAACTGGCGCAGTGCGTGCCGGGGGCGAAGGTATGCTTTGAAGTCATCTCGCTCGAGGCCGCGCAGGCGGCGGTGGAGGAGTTCGCAGCGACGCGGGAAGCGATGGCATTGAAGCGCAGCACGTGATCAGGCGCGAGCGTCGAGTGTTTCCCACTGGCCGTAGATTTCGAGCAATTCGTTTTCCAGTGCCTCGAGACGCTCGGTGACCGCGGTCGTCTCTTCGTGCGGGCGCTTGAAAAAATCCGGATCGTTGATTTGCTGTTGCAGCGTTTCTTGCTCCGCTTCCAGTTCAGCAATTCGACCAGGCAATGATTCGAGCAGGCGCTTTTCTTTGAAGGACAGTTTCTTAGGTTTGTCGGGATCGGCCGCCGGTTTGGGCTTGGGTTGACGCGTTGGCTTGGCGGTGTTGGGCGCGGGCTGGCGTTCGGCGAGATAATCGTCGTAGCCACCGGTGTATTCCTTCACGAACCCGTTACCTTCAAACACTAGGGTGCTTTGCACGACGTTGTTGAGAAAAGCGCGATCGTGGCTGACTAGCAACAGCGTGCCGTTGAAGGCACCGATGACCTCTTCGAGCAGCTCTAGAGTTTCCGCATCGAGATCATTGGTGGGTTCATCCATCACGATCAGATTGGCCGGTTGCTGGAAAAGCTTGGCGAGCAAGAGGCGGTTTTTCTCGCCGCCGGACAACGTGCTCGCTGGCTTGCGGGCTTGATCGGGCGTGAAAAGAAAGTCCTGCAGGTAACTATAGACATTGCGGCTGCGACCGTTGACGATAACCGTTTTGCGGTCGTCGGCGACATTCTCCAGAATGCTTAACCGATCATCAATCTGCTCGCGCAACTGATCGAAATACACGATCTCCAGCTTGGTGCCGCGGCGTACTTTGCCGTCCGTGGGCTGCAGTTCGCCGAGCAGAAGCTTGATGAGCGTGGTCTTACCAGCACCGTTGGGACCGATGATACCAACCTTGTCGCCGGCGGTGATGAGCGTGGAAAGATCCCGGACCACTGGCGGACCGTCGTAAGCAAATGTGAGCTCCCGTGTTTCGACCACCAGCTGGCCGGAGCGATCGGCCTCGGCGGCCTGCATTTGCACAGTGCCCTGGCGCTCTCGGCGTTGGCTGCGTTCGGCGCGCATTTTCTTGAGCGCCCGCACACGGCCTTCATTGCGCGTGCGCCGCGCCTGAATGCCCTTGCGGATCCACACCTCTTCCTGCGCGAGTTTCTTGTCGAACTGCGCGTTCTGCTTTTCTTCGGCCTCCAGCGCGGCTTGTTTGCGCTCTAGAAAGGTCTGGTAATCGCAGGTCCAATCAAATAGATGGCCGCGATCAATTTCCAGAATGCGGGTGGCAATTGCCTGTAGAAAAGCGCGATCATGGGTTACGAACAGCAGCGTGCCGGGGTACGCCTTTAGAAATCCCTCGAGCCAGGTAATAGAATCGATATCCAGATGGTTGGTGGGCTCATCCAGTAACAGGACATCCGGCCGATCGACAATGGCCTGCGCCAGCAGCACCCGGCGTTTCATGCCGGAGGAAAGGCTGTTGAATTCCGCCCCGCCATCGAGCTGCATCTGGGCGAGCACGCGTTGGACGGCCTTGTCCCGGCGCCAGTGTTCTTCCTCGGGAATATCCAACACGCCGGCGACCAGATCATGGATGGCTTGGGCGTCGCCCGTGGGCACTTCCTGTACGAGGCGTTTGATGTGCAGATCTTGCGCGCGATTTATCGCGCCTTGATCGGGAGAAATATCGCCGGCCAACAGCTTGAGCAGGGTGGATTTTCCGCAGCCATTGCGGCCAACCAAGCCGATGTGTTCGCCTGCGTCGAGATTGAGAGTCACCTGATCGAGCAGTGTGTCACCATCCCAGGAATAGGTAACTTCGTTGAGGTGAAGCAGCGACATGAGCCGTTATTCGGCAGAAACTGTAATCGTCTGAAATCGGATTGCCGCCCGCATGGCTTCGCGCACTTCGTGTCGCCACAACTGGCCCATGTGTCCGCCGGTTTCGGAATACACCGTGCGCTCCCCGGGGAAACGTTCGCGGAACCAGGCGAGATCATCGTCGGTGAGCAGGAAGTCATTGCTCGTGAGCACGAGCTTGAGATTGGCTGCGGCAGTGAGGCCGGGTTCACGAGTGCGGAGATTGCTGGCCTGCGCCAGCGCGTCGCTATCAATGTTGCGTTCGGCGAGTGCCGGTGCGACAATTTTCGAGTAGTAATCTTCCCAGCACAGGGCGTTCACTCGTTGATAGGCCCGCGCGTTGGGGCGGATCTTCAGGCTGCTCATGATCGTTTGAGTTAACGTCATACGATAACTGAGCCCGATGAGATACGAGGCTTCCTGATCACTAAACGGCAGGCCAGCCGCATTATCGGGCGTGGAGTTTTGGCTGATCAATAATTTCACCAACGCTGAGTCCTTGACTGCCTTCAAATCAACCGCGGCGGCCGGCGCTCGATACAAACGATCCAACGCCTCCAAACCGGTGGTGAGGTCCAGCGGCGGGTTGATAGCGAGGGCGGCGGAATAGGTGTCAGGCGCGCTGGTGGCGGCTAGGTTGAGCGTGTACCAGCCTCCCATCGAAAAGCCCATCACCGCCGGCGCGCCTTGCGTTTGTTCGCTCAACGATTCGGCCATGGCCGCATGCTCCTGCCTCAGGTAACGCAGGTCGTCATCCAGATAACCGGGCAAATAATTGGCCGGGGCGGCCTGGATAAATTCCCAGTTGAGATTGTTGCTGAAACACACCACATGATAGCCCTCCAGAAATGCCAGTTCAGCCAAGGCCAGCGCGCGGCTACCGAGTCGGTGTCCGCCGAGCCCGGGGATGACGTAAGCCACCGGTGCTTTACTGTCCTGCTTCCAGACCGAAGCCGGCAATGGCCTGCGAAAGCCCTGCGGTTGCACGGCAATTACCTCCGCGCGATCATCAAATTCCGGATCGTGTGGGCGGTTGAATACGGTCATCAATGTTTGCGTTTGCGCCGTATTTTCCCCCGCCATGGCTGGCTGCGCGTTGCTCACTTCAATGGCGCGCTTGCGCGAGAAATATAATTTGTTCAAGGCGTACGGATCAAACTCCGTGGCGAGCAGTTGCCGCGTGGATTCCACCTGATCGGTTTTGTTGTTGAACCGAATACCCGCGTGCAGGCCGTACACATACGAGGTGGGGTCCAGCAGCACATCTCCCGCCTCGCTGATCAGATCGCGCTCGGAGGAGGCCCCGAAAATCGGAATGTGCAGATACATTGAAGGTTGCCAACCCCAGCAGCCAAAGGCCTGCCCGATATCTTCGTCCGCGAGATAAATTTGATATTTTTTTGTCGCCGGATCCCCAAAGCCCAGCACGCCTTCGGTGGTGTTGATGAGGAACCGTTTGGTCTCCGTGCCGGCATTGGCCCATTCGCCTTGCAGGAGATTGCTCGTGAGCCGCACAGGATAGGCGATGTTATGGCCGAAATTCCGAATGCCAGTGCGGGCTCGGGAGGGAAGCACTTTGCGGTAGCCGCGCGAAGCCGGTTCCATGGCGTAATCAAACAACACCTCATCCACTGCAAAGCTAAACCGATTCAAGGGTTCCAGCGGGTCCGGGGTGGATTGCAGCATGAGCGCGGCATCTTCCGGATGCGATGGATCCGGAAGGGTTTCCAGGGCAGGGTCCGGCAGGAAGCTAGCGCAACCCGTCGCCGCAATAAGCAATGGCAATATAGATAAGTGCACTTTAATCCCAAAAGCCAAAGGGAGTGGCGTCATCATGTGTGTCACCGGTTTGTAACGCAAGCCCGACCTTGTAAAAAATGGCTGACTGCCGGGAAGAGAATAGGTTGGTTAAGTTTCAATCACATCCTGCTGCCGAAGCCATTCGCCATAGATCCAGAATCCGTGCACGGCGGCCAGGGCCAGCCAGAGGAACCAGTCCACATGCTCGACGATGGTAAGGATCAATAGTAGGGCGGAAAAATCGCGGTTAGCAGCCCGTGCAATCCAGGCTTGGAGTTGTGGCAGCGGGCGTTCGCTCTGTTCGGCGCGCAAGCGCGTGAGGAAAGAGAGCACTACGCCGAGGGCGGCGGCGATGCCCAGCCACAGCCACGGGCCGGATAGATCGTGCATGCGGTAAAGGCCCATGCCGATGCCTGCCAGTAGGCAGAGATGCACCAGCTGGTCGCCGCCGAGGTCGAGCCACTTGCCGGTGCGACTTTCCTTGTGCAACATGCGTGCCAGATCGCCGTCCACGCAGTCAATGATTGCGGAACATTGCAGCAACACGGCGCCCAGAATCATCAGGTGCGCTTCGCCGCGTGCGAAACAAACGGCTGACAACATGCCGATGCCGGTGGCCACCACCGAGATGGCGTTGGGCGAAATGGGTGTGTGAATCAACAGCCGCGATGCGAGCCTCCCCACTGGTCGGTTGAAGTTGCGGTCCATGAAACTGTCGGTCTCCAACCCCATGGTATCCCACAAGGCGTCTTCGGCTTGCACCGCGGTGAGGCCATCCTTGACTGGTTGCGCGACGCCATGGGCTTCCACCTTGGGTCGACGCGGAAGGGAGGCCTCCATTGAGCCGGCCCATTCCGTGGCCACGCCGCAGGGCAACAATTCATGCCCAGGCGCGTGCAGGCGGCCCTGCTTTTTGATCACCCGCTCAAGGTCGGCCCGTTGCATGGCCAGGTTTCCGAGGATCAACAGTGTGGGCTCGTGTAAGGCGGGTTCATCGCGGGTGAGATGTACCTCAATCTTTAGCCGGGTCAAGGCGGTGAATTTCGGTTCCGTTTCGCCTTGCTGAATGGAGATTGCCGTGGCGCCAGCTTCGTGCGCGGCAATGATGAGCCGCTCCAGCACCGACAAGCCCGCCAGCGTACGCTCGCAGGCCGGATCATCGGCAAAAATCAGAACGGGCAAACCCACGTCAGTTTCGCAAGCCAAACCCGCGTTTTGCCGCCAAGGCAAGGGAAATGAATCAAAGGGACTGTCAATGTCCCACCCTGCGTGGCATCGTGGGGCGGTCTGTATGGGAGTGCGTCCGGAGATCATTCATTTGCCCTGGGATCAACCGATTGTGGCTACCGCCGTGGATTGGTTGGTGGCGGACGCGGGTGGTGACAGGGTGGACCTGAGTGAGACGTGGGTGCTGTTGCCCACGCGCCAAGCGGGCCGACGTTTAAGGGAAGCCTTGGCGTGGGCTTGCCGTGAACGAGGCGGTGTTTTTCCGCCTCGAACAGGTACGCCGTTTCAGTTGCTGAATCACCAAGAAACCCAAGTTGCGCCGGAGGTGGCGTGTATCGGGCACTGGGTGCAACTCCTCGAGGGTCGCATTGTCGAGACGTGTCCGAACTTATTTCCGGCATTGCCTGATCAACGCGATTTTGGATGGCACCGCAAAATGGCCGAGGCGCTCCACGCGATGCGCGCCACGTTGCTGGAAGGCGGTTGGGATTGCGCGCAGTTGGCCGACTCAGAACATTGCGAAGAGGAGGCCGGTCGCTGGCGGGATTTGGCGCGATTGGAGGCGGCGTATCGGGAGCGGTTGACTCAAGCCGGTTTGGTTGATGTCCATGACGTACGCCGTGCCGCGGCGGATACTCCAGAGCTCCCGGATGTTCGCCGCGTGGTGATGCTGGGGGTGACGGATATTTCTCCGGTCATTGAGCAGACGCTGACGCGTTTGATGGATCAGGGAGTGCAGGTACAGCTTGTATGTTTTGGGCCTAGCGAAGGTATGGATGACTGGGGCCGGCCGTTGCCTGAATTTTGGAACGGCCGTTCCTTGCCTGTTACCGAAGATCATCTGGCACCTGCACTGGACGAACGAGCGCAGGCCGAGGCGGCGGTGGCGCGAGTGAAGCCGTATCGCAAACAGGTGCACGACCGCGTGGCGGTTGGGGTGGCGGACCCAGCGGTGTTGCCGCATCTGGAACGCAAACTGGCCGATGAAGGGATTCCTGTATTTAACCCGGACGGTCGACCGTTAAGCCGGACGCCTTTGTTTGTCTTTTTGAAAACGCTGCATGCGCTGATGCAGCAGCCGAGTTTCCTCCAGGCGGCGGCGTTTCTGCGGTTGCCCGACGCGTGGGCTTGGGCGAAGGGCGAAGATGAGCAGTTTACCTCGACCCGGTTACTGACCGGTTTGGATGAAATCCATAAAAACCATTTGCCGGCGAGTCTGGAGGATGCCGTTCGATTGCATTTTGACGGGGATCGGATTCAAAACCGAATTGTGGCGCGCACCGCCCTGAAACGGTTGGCCGAATCCTTGAGGACCTTGGAGCGGGAACGACTGAGCCGCGGTCTGGCGGGGTTTCTAAATGCGGTGTTTGCCAGCCGCGAGTTTCGAGAAGGAAACCCAATCGACAAGATGTATCTTGAGACTGCGCGCAGTTTCATGGATCGACTGCGCGAATGGGAGTCGGCGATGGGCGAGGCCGACGTGCCGGCTGATGAAGCATTGGCGCTGCTCTTGGATGCAGTGGGCCAAGAGGCAGTATTTCCGGAACGCAGCGGAGCGGCGGTGGATATCCAGGGCTGGCTTGAATTGACCTGGGAAGATGCGCCACATCTGATCGTGGCCGGGTGCAACGAAGGGCATCTGCCGCAATCAATTGTGGGAGACCGGTTCTTGCCCGAGCAATTGCGCGAACGCCTTGGGCTCATCACCAACGCGCAACGTCTGGCCCGAGACGTGTATTTGCTTGAATTGCTGCTGCAATCCCGAAGCAGGCACGGCCGCGTGGATTTGATCCTCGGGCGGCAACGCGCGAACGGCGATCCCCTTCGGCCGTCGCGTGTGCTGTTGCGTTGCCCGGATGAACAATTGCCGGACCGCGTGGCGAGTTTGTTTCAAGAGCTTCCGTCACCGGCGTCAACCCCGGCCTGGAAACTGCCGTGGACGCTAGCGCCCCGTGCTGTGCCTCCGTTGGAGCGGCTGAGCGTGACCGCGTTCCGTTCCTTTCTGGCCTGCCCGTTTCGGTTCTATCTCAAACATGCGTTACGCATGGAATCGATCGACACCTCAAAACGCGAATTGGACGCATTGGATTTCGGTTCGTTGGTGCATCAAGTGGTGGAGGATTTCGGTCGGGACGAAGCGGCCCGCGAGCTGGCGGATCCGAAGGCGATTCATAATTATTTTGTCGAACAACTCCGCACCGTGATCGCAACGCGCTATGGCTCGAAACCGCCGTTGCCGGTGCAGGTGCAGGCGGAGATTGCCGAACGCCGGTTGCAGGCGGCAGCCCATGCCCAGGCAAAGGAATACGCGGCGGGCTGGCGGATCACCGGCACGGAAAGAGAAATTGATGGGGAAATTAACGGACTGGCGGTGCGTGGCCGGATTGATCGGGTGGAGCGAAATGAAGAAACCGGCGCGTTGCGCGTGCTGGATTACAAGACTTCCGGGAAGGCAAAATCCCCACTGGAGGCGCACACCGCCCGGCGCACCGATACCACGCCGGACTACGCGGCGGTGGATGTGGTGTTGAAAGGCAAGGACCGGCCCAGTGGCTGGGTCGATCTGCAGTTGCCGCTGTATTATTGGGCTTTGGAAACGGAAGCCGATAACGGGTTGCAGTTAGGGTATTTTAATCTACCCACGGTCGGGGCTGACACGGGGGTGCAGCTGATGGAAGGGTATTCACCGGACATGCACGTCAACGCGATGGCATGCGCGACGGCCATTGTGGATCGTGTTCAGGCCGGTGAGTTTTGGCCGGCTCGAGAAAAGGTGCGCTACGACGAGTTTGATCCCATCCTGTTTGGTCAGGTGGAAATGGCAGCCCAAGCACCGGCATGGGGGGAATGCAATGAGTGACTCTGGATCCATTCTCGGCAGTGAAATGATCCGGGCCTCGGCGGGCTCGGGCAAAACGTATCGGCTGGTGAATCGCTACATCCGCCTGTTGCTGATGGGCCAGGCGCCTCAGCGGATCATTGCGCTGACCTTTACCCGCAAGGCGGCTGGGGAATTTTTTGAAGGTATCTTGAAACGACTGGCGGAGGCCGTGGCGAATGAAGCCCAGCGGGAGAAACTATCCAAGGACATCGGGCTGTATGAACTGACCGCCGCCGATTATCGACGCGCCCTGCGCGAGTTACTGGAGCGGATGCCGCAACTGGCCCTCGGGACGATTGACGGATTTTTTCATCGGGTGCTCGGGATGTTTTCGCTGGAGTACGGGTTGAGCGGCGAATTCGAGATCATGGACGAGTTCACTGCGCAACGCGCGCGCTTGCGAGCCTTGGATCAGTTGTTTGCGGCAGCCGAGGCCAGTGAAGCCGATCGCCAGGCGTTGTTGAAGTCGTTCGAATTAATGTCCGCCGGCCAGCAGGATCGCCGCATTTACGATGTGCTTGAGCAGTACCTTCGGGACTGTCATTCGATGTATCACAGCGCTCCCAGGGAACAGCGCTGGGGCCAACCCGAAACGATTTGGCCTCAAGGAAATCCATGGCCTGTTCAACCGGAGGATCCAGCAACACTGGTGCAGGCCTTTCGGGATGCACTGGAAGCGGAGACCGGGTTTGATGACGTGCATGCGCGCGCGCGGCCGGCGTGGCAAAAGGCGGCGGACCATCTTCAGCAATGGGAGCCTGGTAAGGATTTACTCGGCTCCGCCACGCTTTTGAAAAAGGCGTTCTCCGGATTGAGTCGGCTGGAATCCGGCGACTGGACGTTTCAATTCTATCGGAGAGATTTCCAGCCGGGCGCGGCATTTCAGCAATCCTTGGGTGCGTTATTGCGACATTGTTTGGCGGCAGAATTCAACCGGCTGCTGGAGCGGACGCGTGGGGTGTTTGCCATGTTGCGCGAATACGACGGCCGCTATGACGGATTGATCCGACGGCAGGGGCTGTTGACCTTTGCGGATTTACCGGTGTTATTGGCTCCAGAAGAAGGCCGGCCGGTGTTGGGCGGGGCGGGGCCGGACCGGTTGTCGTTGGAATACCGGCTCGACGGCGCGTTTGATCATTGGCTGCTGGATGAATTTCAGGATACCAGCGCGGCGCAGTGGCGCGTGGTGGAGAATCTGGTGGATGAAGCGGTGCAGGATCCGGACCGTTCCTTTTTCTGCGTAGGTGATGTGAAGCAATCCATCTACGGCTGGCGTGGTGGTGATCCGCGGTTGTTCGGGCGGGTAGAGGAGCATTACCGGCATGGCGCCGGCCGAGAGTTTGCGGTGCAGTCCATGGACGTGTCCTGGCGGTCGGCCCCGGCCGTGTTGGAACTGGTCAATGCCGTGTTCGAGCAACCGGATCTGCTCCGTGAGTTTGATCCAGTGGCGGCGGAACGCTGGGCGGATGTGTGGAATGAACATCAAGCCGCGGAACCTCATGCCGATCTGGCCGGGCACACGATGCATTTGACCGTGGACCATGCGGACGATCGTTATGCGGTGTTGGCCGGACTATTACGGGAACTACAGCCGACCCAACGAGGCATGCGATGCGCGGTGCTGGTGCAAACCAATAAGGAGTCGGGGCGCGTGGTGGAATACTTACGCGAACACGTGGCAAACCTGCCGGTGGCCGGGGAATCAGCCACGCGGCCGGCGACCGACAACGCGCTGGGCGCCGCGATGATGTCGCTGTTCAAGGCGGCGGCGCACCCGGGAGATCGATATGCGCGCGAGCACGTGGCGATGACGCCGCTGCGCGAACAGTTCGAAGGGGAGCCTCGCCAATGGGATTCGGCGTTGCGCCAGTTGCAGGAGCAATTGTACCGCGAGGGGTTTGAGGCCGCCGCCCGTGAATGGTCGCGCCCATTGGCGGTAGATGATTTTTCGAGCCATCGGCGCCGGCAATTTATTGAGTTGGCCCGGCAATATGATGAATCGGGTTTGCGGGATGTGGATGAATTCATCGGCTTTGCCGAAAGCCGGGATTTGAACGAAGGCGGCGCATCCGGCGTGGTGCAGGTGATGACCGTGCACAAGGCCAAGGGCCTGACCTTTGATGTGACATTGGTGTCGGATCTGGAAGGAAGTCGGCTGGATGCACGTCGGACCGAAGCGTTGCACGCGCAAGCCGATGACCACGGCGAGGTGGAGTGGGTGATGGATTTGCCGCGACAGGATTTATGTGCGGCGGATGAGGTGCTGGGGAGCGCGGTTGCCGCGGGGCGCAGCAAGGAATGTTTTGAAAATCTATGTCGATTGTATGTGGCCCTGACACGGGCTCGGCATGGGTTGTATGTGATCAGTACGCGGCCAAAAGAGAAATCACCTTCACCGAATTTCGTTCACCTGTTGAATGAATCGCTCGGCAACGCGGATGAGGAATGGACGGGCGGTGGGGCGACAGCTGTGAAGGCGTTTGAATCCGGTGCATGGACTTGGGTGGAGGCGTTTGAATCGGATGCAGCGACGGTCGAGCACGAGCAACCGCGCGTGCAGGTGAAGGAGGGACGGGATTTTCCCAAGCTGGAACGCCGCAAGCCTTCCGAACATGAGGGAGCGTTAATTCAGGGTTCGCGTTTGTTTGATCCGCAAGCGAAGGAAGCGGCGCAATTCGGGGACGCGGTTCACGCGGTGTTCGAACAGATCGAATGGTACACGGACGCAGCGGAAGAATTACTGGATGGTGATGCGGAAGCCGTTGCGATGGTGCGGACGTGCTTGGAAGAACCGGGAATCCAGGAGCATTTTACGACGGATCCGGAAGCGGTTGTGTGGCGGGAGCGGCGGTTTGGCGTGGTGTTGGATGGCGAGTTTTGTTCGGGCGTGTTTGACCGGGTGGTACTGTGGCCGGACCGCGCGGAGATCGTGGATTTCAAAACGGATATGGTGCGCGACGCGTCGGATGTGGAGGCGGCGGTGGTGCGGCATCAATCCCAACTGGATTGGTACCGGCGCGTGTTGGCGCTCATGACCGGTTTGGCTTCCGAGCAAATCGCTTGTCGTCTGTTATTCACCCGACTTCCACGGTTGGTGGCGGTGCCATAAAAAAGCCCCGCGGCGGCGGGGCTTGGGAATTTGTTG
>CAJWVY010000028.1 GCA_913048135.1 uncultured Verrucomicrobiales bacterium | reverse complement strand
CACTCAATAAAACAAACTAATGCTGGAAATGGCACGCACCGGTAAAGACCATCGCCATATCCCGTTCATCGGCTGCCGCAATCACTTCCTCATCCCGCACTGATCCTCCCGGTTGAATAGCGGCCTTGGCCCCTGCTTCCGCTGCGGCAATCAGTCCACCAGCAAAGGGAAAGAAGGCGTCACCACACACCACACTATCTTCAAGAGACAGCCCTGCCTCGCCGGCCTTCCACACCGCTATCTTACTGGAATCCACCCGGCTCATTTGGTCTACGCCAATACCCCGAGTCGCACCCGGAGCGCAGTAGACAATCGCATTACTCTTCACATGCTTCATCACCCGCCAGCCAAAGAGCATGGCATAAGTTCCTCCTCAGTGGACTCATGCTTGGTACCCACCCTTAAGTCATTAGCTCCTGTCACCTCAACCGAAACTCTGCCCATTCGGCCGGCCTTTGCAAGCGAGCCCAGTTCACAGCAACCACAATGACTGCGGTAAAAATTGCTCCGGAGATTGCAGAATTTTTCAGGAACAAAATCGCCGGCGGGAATCCCGCCTTGCCCACGGTTACCGATTGCACCCAACCGACCACTGTCTTCGTGTACATCGGATCGCCCAGCCACACCAGCGTGTTGCTTCCGAAGAAAAACGCGCACGCACCCAGCATGCCGCCGCCAATCAATACGGCCGACGATTGTTTTTCTCCCAACCTCCACCCCATGGCAATCAATAGCAGGTACAGTGCATACGAACCAATCATACCGGCTGAAAACACCGAGTAGCCCATCGGCCGATAGACAAAATAATTCATCACCACATCACTGACGAACAGTAGCACCAACGGCACAGCCCACGCCCGCCAACCGCTCAGGTACAGCCCGGCACAAAAACAAATCGCATACACCGGACTGAAGTTTGACGGCAGTAGTCCCGGCCAACGCATGGCCGTAAAGAGTACCATCAAGCCAAGCAGCCAGGGGATGTGATTGGATCCTTTCATGCTATTCCTGCACGCCCAGTAGTTTTAGGCCGTCATCAGCGGCCTGTTCTAGCGTAAACCAATGCGACTCCTCCGCGGCCTGAATTTGGATCTTAAGATAATCTCCGGTCCAATGCGCACTGGTGAGTTCTACGGAGCCGGCGGTTTGAAGCTGATTGGCACTACGCAGCAAACGTTGCTGAACCATGGGGTTTGCTTTGGGGCTGATGACCTCGGCCAAGGCATTGGTGGATTGCGTTAGCTGTTCGAAGATGGCTAGGGCCGCCTTGGCTTCGGCTGAATCCAGTGCCATAGGGCGCTCGGCGTATTCGTTCTCATTGGAACGCATAAACCCAAATATGGCGATCCCCACCACAGCAACTCCAATGAGGATGTATTGCGTGCTACTCATCTTATTTCACTGGCTTGAACAAGTGATCGTCGGTGTCACAAATATAACCAAGCTGATCATCGTTCACGGGATAGGTTTGATCCGGAGCCACCATTTCCACATGACCATCCCCCCATAGCACGGTGGCTTTGCCGTTGTGACGAAAGTGCGTGTAAGCCGTTTCCCAACCGGGCCAAGCGCGAGCCTGGGAAGGCGGCGTCCAAAACCAGTTTTCCTCCACCGGCCCCATCCAATTGCGGGCGGAATCTCCAAAGAGTACGGTCTCCACCGGGCTCTCCATAATCTGAGTGTCCAACCCACGGTACACGTAACTATAGCCAGGATCCCACCAGTTGCCATTTTCCTCCATCTCATTGAGGTAGTGGCTGTTAAAGGCGTAGCTGCAAGTGCGTTTCTTGGCGCGTTTGCTAAACGCATTGAATACCGGATCCTGCCATACTTTCTCGCTATTGTTCACGTATTCGCTCAGATATCCGCCTGAATAATCCACCTCCGCGCTGGCTCCGTTATATTGACCAAAAAAATACCGACCACTGGATTCTCCGATGCCCACGGCCAAGCCACCGTGATCATCCGAATACATCGAAAACGCCCCGGCGATTTGTTTGAGGTTGTTTTTGTTTTGGACCGATTTAGCCACCATCTTAGCCCGCGCCAGGGTGGGCAAAAGCAAGCCTGCCAATATCCCAATGATGGCGATTACCACCAATAGTTCGATCAGAGTAAACGCTTTGTTTTTTTCCGTGTTCATTTCTCGTTTTGTTTTCATGTTCATTCCTCGTCGTACCCCAAGTGTGGGCGAAGCCATTTTTCGGCTTCGGGTTGGGAAATGTTTTTGCGCGCGGCATAGTCGGCCACTTGATCCTCACCAATCAGACCAAGATTAAAATATTTGGCATCTGAATGATTTAGATAATACCCGCTAACCGAGCTGGGCGGATTCATGGCGTAGCTAGTGGTTAAGGTGGCCCCCGTGCGTTCCTCGGCCTCCAACAGTTTCCATAGCGTAGCCTTCTCGCTGTGATCCGGGCAGGAGGGATATCCCGCCGCCGGTCGGATGCCTCGGTATTTTTCCTTGATCAAGAACCGAGCCTGTTCTTCGTCTAATTTGGTTTCAGCTGCAAATCCTTCTTCACTTCCTATACCGCTTTGATCGCGCAAGATTTTGTGCATGTACTCGGCACTGGCCTCCGCCAGTCGATCGCCGATGGCCTGCACGATGATCGCGTTATAGTCATCACCGGCATCGCGGAAGGTGGCGGCAAAATCCTCAATTTCCTGACCAACTGTGACGACAAAGCCACCAAAGTAATCCACGCGCCCACTTGCCTGCGGTGCAATATTATCCGCCAAGCTGCGACACAGTTGTCCTTCCTTTTTTTGCCGTTGCTGGCGCAGGAAATGGAATGTGGCCAGGATGTCCGCCCGCGATTCATCCGCGTACACTTCAACATCCTCGCCCGTACTATTCGCCGGCCAAAAACCTGCTACGCCACGGGCAGTACAACGCTGATTGACAATAATGTCCTCAAGCATCTTCTGACCATCAGCAAACAGTTTCTTGGCCTCTTTACCTTCCTCCGGTTTGTTAAAAATCGTCGGATAAACACCATGCAACTGCCAGGTCCAAAAGAAGGGGGACCAGTCGATGTATGTTGCCAACACATCTAAGGGGATAGATTCAAAATGTTGTAGGCCAAGAATTTCCGGCGTACGAATTTCTTCCTCTTCCCAGTCATATTGAGGCGCCGCGGTGCGGGCGGAGGCAATCGGAACGATGGCTTTGCGACCGTCATTGCCCGAGGCGTATTTCTCACGCAACCGCTCGTGTTCGGCTTCCAGTTCCTTACGGAAATCATCGCGGCGATTTTCGCTGAGCAGATCGTTGCATACGCCAACTACCAGCGAAGCATCCAGCACATGACTAATCGCCCCCTCATATGTCGGCGCAATCTTGATGGCTGTGTGGGCCTTACTGGTGGTCGCGCCGCCAATCAAAAGCGGGGTTTTAAGACCGCGCCGCTGCATTTCTTTGGCATTGAAAATCATCTCGTCCAAGGAAGGCGTAATCAACCCACTCAGGCCGATGACATCCGCCTGATTTTCCTCGGCGGCTTTCAAAATACTATCACAGTCCACCATCACGCCGAGATCGATCACCTTGTAGCCATTGCAACCGAGCACCACCCCTACGATGTTCTTACCAATGTCGTGCACATCTCCTTTCACGGTGGCGATCACGAAAGTGCCAGCGCTGGCATCTTCACCATCAGCTTTCTCCGCCTCCATGAAAGGCGTGAGATAGGCCACGGCCTTTTTCATGACGCGCGCGCTTTTTACCACCTGCGGCAGAAACATCTTGCCGGCACCGAAAAGTTCGCCAACCACTTTCATGCCGTCCATCAACGGCCCTTCGATGACCTCCAATGGTCGTGAAGCAGCAGCTCGAGCTTCCTCGGTATCTTCCTCAATAAATTCCGTGATGCCATTAACGAGCGCGTGGCCCAGGCGCGAAGCCACATCTTCCTCCCGCCATTTTTGGTCCGCGGCGGCCTTTTCCTTTTTGACACCCTTGAACTGTTCCGCGTAATCGATCAGTCGATCTGTCGCATCTGGCCGGCGATTGAGCAGCACATCCTCCACATACTCGAGTAGTTCCTTATCGATCTGCTCGTAAACCTCCAGCATGCCAGCGTTCACGATACCCATGTCCAGACCGGCATCTACTGCGTGGTAAAGAAACGCCGAATGCATCGCTTCGCGCACGACATTATTGCCCCTGAAGGAAAAGGATATGTTGCTCACGCCGCCACTCGTGCGTGCGCCAGGGCAGCGCTCTTTTACCTGCCGCACTGCTTCGATGAAGTTCACAGCATAGTCATTATGCTCCTCCATACCAGTGGCAACGGTGAGGATGTTGAGGTCAAAAATGATGTCTTCAGGAGGGAAATCCAGTTGCTCGGTGAGCAACCGATACGCACGCTCGGCAATGGCCACCTTGTCATCAACAGTTGCCGCTTGGCCCTTTTCATCAAAAGCCATCACAACCGCTGCCGCACCGTAACGGCGACACAAACCGGCCTGACGTAGAAACTCCTCCTCGCCACCCTTAAGACTAATTGAGTTTACGATGCCCTTACCTTGCAGACACTTCAGCCCTTCCTCCAGCACAGTCCATTTGGAGCTGTCTACCATGATTGGCACACGCGAAATATCTGGATCCGCCGCCAGCAGGTTGAGGAATTTACGCATGCATTCCTCGGCATCGAGCAAGCCTTCATCGAAACAAATGTCGATGACATTAGCGCCGTTCTCCACCTGTTGACGCGCCAACGCGAGTGCTGCCTCGAAATCGCCTTCCTTGATGAGCTTCTTAAATTTCGGTGAGCCCATCACATTAGTACGTTCCCCCACCATTGCGAGTTGGCCCGTGCGGCTACCGATCTCCTGAGGCTCCAAGCCGCTCAAACGCAACGAAGTCGAACGCCCCTCGGGCAAACGCGGCTTTACTTCCATCAGCATTTCAATGATGGCCTGCAGATGTGCGGGAGTAGTGCCACAGCAACCTCCAGCGACATTAAGCAACCCTTGATTCGCCAAATCATGTAAAGCCGCAGCCGTGTCCACTGGACGCTCATCATAGCCAGTTTCAGCTAAAGGATTGGGCAGACCAGCGTTCGGGTAGCAATGCACAAACGTATTAGCAATACGCGAGAGTTCGCGAATGTACGGTGCCATTTCCTTAGCGCCTAAGGCACAATTGATTCCCACGGTAAAGGGTCTCGCGTGAGCAATAGAATTCCAGAATGCCTCGGTCGTCTGGCCAGAGAGCGTACGACCGGAGGCATCCGTGATTGTTACACTCACCATCACTGGCAACCGTTCACCACGATCGAGGAACACCTCCTCAATCGCAAACAATGCCGCCTTGAGGTTCAAGGTATCGAAGGTTGTTTCCGGCAATAGAATATCCACACCGCCCTCGATCAGCGCCTCCGTCTGTTCACGGTAAACTTCCACCAGTTCATCAAAAGTCACCGCGCGAAATCCTGGGTCGTTGACATCCGGAGAAATTGAAGCCGTGCGGTTGGTTGGTCCAATCGCTCCAGCCACGTAACAATTACGAGAGGCATCCTGCGCCATTACCGCGTCCACCGCCTCGCGGGCCAGCTTGGCTGAAGCAACATTCAATTCCCGCGCGATATCTTCCATCGCGTAATCCGCCATGCCAATGCGTGTGGCACTAAACGTGTTGGTCTCAATAATATCACAACCCGCTTCTAAGAACTGTGTGTGAATTCCACGAATGATATCCGGCCGGGTGAGAGAGAGTAAATCGTTGTTGCCCTTTAGATCTCCCGAATGGTCGGCAAACCGTTCTCCTCGAAAATCACCCTCCTCCAGTTCATGACGCTGAACCATCGTACCCATCGCGCCATCCAAAAACAGGATGCGCTCCGCTAACCGCTCCCGCAGCTCCGCAAAAATGGGCGTCTCATTCATCTGCGCAAATGCTACGCCAATAACCCAACTCGTCAATATATAAATCAACATATCCGGATATGTTGATATGTTTATTTATTGATGAAATCGATAGTGAGGGTCGTATTTTCAATTTTGGGAAAAGGCTTAACTCCTTTAGTGTCTGCGGCATGGAAGGCTATATCTGCTTGATGGTGCTGATGGCTTTGGTGTTCGGCGTGCCCCTCATCATCCTCTCCAACCGGGTTTCGACACTGGATTTTCGAATCCGATCGCTGGAAGGCTTCATAGCCAATCTATCCCCTGCCCCGCAAACGGCCGAGGCGCCGGAACGCGCCAAGAGGGATGACATGCCACCGGTGATCAACAAGCCCACCCCGCCTTTGGCCAAGCCGGAACTGGAACCGCCCTTGGCAACCGAACCGGCTCCGGTGGATTCCGTGGAACCCATGGAAACATCGGAACCGGCTTCCGATCCCATCCCCGTCCTGCCGGACATGGCCGATCAACCGGATGTCTCCGACTTACCCGAACCGGTGGCGGCGCACACCGCAGCCACCCCGGCCGACGCCGAACCGTCGGTAATTGAACCAGCCACAGCTCAAACCGCGGAGCCTTTGGAATCCCAGGAACCAGAAGCCGCAAAAGATTCCTTCGAGCTAGAGGTGGGCAAGGTGTGGTTTGTGCGTATCGGCGTTGTGCTCGTGCTCACGGGCTTGGTGTTCCTGGCAAAGATGGGCTACAAGAACATCTCGGATCACATTCGACCGTATCTTAACGCGTCCCTGTTGTACCTGATCAGTTTTGGAATGATGGGTGCGGGCCTGTTTTTGCGTGAGCGATTTGCCGTGTTGAAAAACTATGGTGAAGTCCTCACCGGCGGCGGCATGGCGGCGGTGTATTTTTCCACGTACGCCCTTTACTTTGTCAAAGCTCCGGTGCTCGGGCTAATCGGATCGCCGACGCTTGCAGGTGTGCTTTTGGCAGCTTGGGCGATCTTTATCATCTGGTTTGCCACGCGCAAAGAATCAGAGGTGATGGCCATGTTCGCTGTGGCCGGAGCGTACTATGCCTCGTATGTGCCCCTGATTCATGCACCATCGGAAACCAATATCTGGTTCACCTTCGCCTCCAACATGGCGTTGGCGATAACGGCCACTGTGTTTATGGTCCGCAATCGCTGGGCGAATCTGTCTTTCCTTGCGCTCATCACCACTTACGCGGGGTTCATTTTCTGGCGCTTTCAAACGGCCGTGCAGGGCGAAGGGGAGTTCGCGCAGGATGCCCTGTTCCTTGGACTGTATTGGTTGGTATTTACCGCAGCCGGATTTCTGTCGCGCCATGATCAAATGACGCCGACCAAACGTTCAACTTTCGTGAACTTAAACAATGGTGCTTGTTTCGCCCTGTTGTCCATCGTGCTACTTCAGGTGGATCAACTGCGGGATAGTTATTGGGTTCTGCCTACCGTATTCGGTGCCCTCTTACTGGCTCTCTTCCAATTGGCCAAGAAATGGCTCCCAGAGGAAAAACTATTCGCCGATCTATTACTGGCCAAATCCACAGTGCTAATAACGCTCGGCGTGATGACATTAAATTTAGTCGAAGATTTTCGAGGTCTTCTGCTGGCGGCCGAAGCACTCACCTTAACCTACTTCGGTTTGCGCACACAAAACCGACTGCTGCAATACGGAGCAATGGGTGTGACTCTGATTGGCGGTATTTTTGTCGGCTTTAAAGTCTTGGCTACTTCGGGAAACTTCGCGACCACGCCTTTAATGCTTGGCCTGTTCTTTGCCTTGTTGATTTTGATAGCCGCTGTGGTGGCGTATCGGTTACGCGAACACTGCAAAGTCGAAGGGCCACAGGAAAATATGGCTAATTTTTTTGCCGCCTTCGGCTTGCTCACCGTGGGGTTCACTTTGATGGCTGTCACCCATGAGAAATACACGGAACTCACCGTGGGAATCCTATTTGTGTTCGCCTTAGCCCAAATCTTTACCGCGAAACGCTGGCCGCTCGAATCAGTTAAAGTGTTGGGTGAAGCCTATCTGGCGGGATCCATTCTTTTAGGACTTATATTGGCCTTGAAGAATATCAATCCCATCGACCAACTTTGGGCACTGCCGCTGATCGGCGTGGCGCTCAGTGTGTTGTTCCTGAAACTGCGCCTGATCACCGGCGAGATCGCCGCCCAGTTGTTTATCCTCACCGCCGCCCTGCTGGCGCCCATACGTATGTTCGACGCTGAGCACGACCTAGCCTTACTGACCCTCGTGCCATTTCTCACCATGCTCGGCATGAGCCATTTTTTTCTGCACACACACCAGATGCTCAAGAGGGAAAACGGTAATACCAACAAGCAACTTCTGGCGAGCATCGGCACACAGATTTATTTTTATGCCGGCTGGGCGCTGAGCCTGATCTGGGCTTTCAAATATGTGCCAAGCGAATACCTGTTCCTCACCTACACCATCGTGGCGCTGGGCCATTCACTGGCGCACCGCCGCCGGGAACGGCTCGAGCGCCTGATCGTATCAGGCGTCTCCATGGCCTGCGGCCTGATCTATTTTTGGGGTCTGATGCTTAATCCCGAAACCGGCCCAAACCTCATGGATCTCGTGCCTCTGCTGCTGTTGCTGGGTGCGCAATTAACCGTGCGCAAGCAGCAAGGCGATCAGATGGGTGAGACCACCGCCTTTGCCAACAACGCTGCGGTCATCCTCATCAACACCAGCCTCTGGGTCTGGGCTTCGCTGATGGTGTCCGGTGATTGGGATGTGATCACCTGGAGCCTTCTGGCCTTCGTCCTGATCGGGCTGGGCATCTGGCTCAAGGAACGCGCCCATCGTCTCTACGGACTGGTAATTCTGGCCGTATCCAGCGGCTATCTGGTGCTCATTGCCTTCAACCACCTGGAAGGAGCCGCGCGCATCCTCACCCTGATCGGCATGGGCGTAATCCTGATCCTGCTGGGCCTGGCCTACACCAAGAATCAGGAAAAACTGAGAAAGATTCTCTAGTCCGCAAAGCGCAGCACAGTCACGGACGCGCCTTCAGCCAGCGAAGTTTCCGGCGGTACATCCACCAGTGCATTGGCCTGCCCGAGCGGCCCCACCGCGTGCGAAGCCTGCAACCCGGCCGCGTGCACCTGCCCGGCGGCGTCCACCCGCACACGCATGAAATGTCGACGATCCCCGCGATTGACCAACGGAACGGCCAACACGCCCGGATGCGCGGGCAACTCCAAGTCCGTGGCGCCGGTCAGTTTCAAGATGCCCGGACGCACCAGCACGAGAAAGGTCACCATCGCGCTCACCGGATTGCCCGGCACGCCAAAAAGCGGCTTGCCCCGCAGTCGGCCGTACACAAAGGGTTTACCCGGCTTGATGCGGACCTTCCAGAAATCCAGTTCACCGCCCAGCGCCTCCAGTGCGGGTTTTACAAAATCATGATCCCCCACGCTTACGCCGCCGGAAGTCACCACTGCATCACATTCATCAAACGCCTGTCGCAATGCCGCCTTGGTGGCATCCAGCGTATCATTGACCAGCGGATACACCCGGGCCTCCGCACCTGTCTCTCGAATGAGTTCGGCCAACGCCAACCGGTTGCTCTCATGAATGCCGCCCTCGCCCAAAGCCTCACCCGGTTCGCGCAATTCATTCCCCGTGGCCAGCACCCCGACAATCGGCCGACGATACACCTCCACCCGGGCCACACCGGCGGCCCCAAGTAATTGCAAACGCCCGGCATGCATCACCTCGCCCGCGCGCCCAATCGGTTCGCCCTCCTTCACATCCTCACCGCGCAACCGAATGTGCTCAAAGGGTTTCACGCCCTCGGTGATTTCCACGCGATCCGCCTCCACGCGCGTGTCCTCCTGCATCACCACGGCATTGGCCCCCACGGGCAATGGGGATCCGGTAAAAATCCGCAAACACTGTCCAGATTGCAGGGCATTCTCAAACGCACTACCCGCCGGCACCTCGCCGACGCATTGCAACTGCGCGCCCGTGCCGGCTTCAGCGGCGATCACCGCGTAGCCGTCCATAGCGGAATTGTCGAACCGCGGCAAATCCACCGCCGCCGCGACGTCCGCCGCCAACACGCGCCCGGCCGATTGCGCCAGTAATACCGATTCCGCCGCCATCGGTTCCAACCTCGCCAATATCGCCGCCCGCGCCTGCTCCAACGAATGCATGCCCATCTCTGACGAATTGCCCATCAAAGGTCACGTCAATTGAATTGAAAATATATCAGGAACTCCTTCGCCTCCGACGAGCAACGCCAAATTCATTAACCCGCAAAGGAGAATAGTTTGGACCATACCTCGAAGCGAAGGCCAATCAGTTTCTAGACGAGGAACACTTACTGGCCTCAGATTTTGAATGGAACGCGGTGCGGAGGGCTGGAAACCGTTGGTGGAACTATTCGGCAACGTGCCGGATGAAACTTCGCCGCTAACGGCGCCTCATTTCCCAATACAAAACTCGCTAAACACGCGGTCGAGCAAGTCTTCAGTGGCGGTTTGGCCGACGACTTCGCCGATAGCGTTTGTGGCGATACGGAGGTCCATGGCGATCAGCTCCAATGTCGCGTCAGCGCGCAGACCGCCGAGACTGTCGACCAGACCGGCGCGAGCGCGACGAAGGGCGTCCTGATGGCGGGCGTTGATCATGGCCGGCAACATGTCCGCGCGGACTTCACCACTCCACACTGCGGCGCGGATGGCATCTTTCAACGCCTCAATGCCCGTGCCTTCGGTGGCGCTGGTTTGCAGACAATCGACCCCGATTGCATTCGCGTTGGGTTGATCAATTTTATTAGCAATGATGAGGCGTTGACGATTGGCGAACTGGTCGAGGTACGCCTGATCTTCATCGGTTAATGGCTCGGTGGCATCGAGCACGTGCAAAATGAGCTCGGCGCTGGCCATGCTGTCGTGGCTGCGCCGGATACCCTCGGCCTCGATGGCATCGGCCGCCTCGCGCAGGCCGGCGGTGTCAATGAACACCACGGGGATACCGCGGATGTTGGCGGTTTCCTCAATGGTATCGCGCGTGGTACCGGCGGTGGGCGTGACAATGGCGCGGTCGTGCCCAAGCAGTTGATTGAGCAAACTGGATTTGCCAGCGTTGGGCCGGCCGATGATCGCGGCGCGGATACCACGGCGCAGGATGCGACCTTCGTTGGCGGTGGCGAGGAGTTGGTCGATGAAGTCCAGCGCGGATTCCAATCGGCCGGTGAGTTGGGCCTGTGTGTCCGGCGCGATGTCTTCATCGGGAAAATCAATGTGCGCCTCGAGATGGGCGAGTACGTTCATCAGATCGTCGCGCAACTGGCCGATGCGTTGGCTGAGTTTACCAGCGAGCTGTTCGTTGGCGGCGGCTAGGGCGAGATCGGTGCGGGCATGAATCACATCGCTCACGGCCTCAGCCTGCGCCAGATCGATGCGGCCATTCAAAAATGCGCGTCGCGTAAACTCCCCCGGCAAGGCACTGCGCGCCCCGGCGGTCAGCACGGTTTGCAACACGGCTTGGCTGGCCACCATGCCGCCGTGGCAGGTGATCTCCACAGTGTCCTCCCGCGTGAACGTGCGCGGCGTACGCATCACGGCCAACAGCACTTCGTCAACAACACGATCCTCCGCATCGATGATGTTGCCATAATGCAAAGTGTGCGTCGTCGCGTCACTGGGCGATTGGGAACTGGTCCCGATCGGGCGGAAACAACGACCCGCAATGGCCAACGCGTCAGCACCTGAGAGGCGGATAACCGCCAGCGCACCTTCACCGAGCGGCGTGGCAATGGCGGCAATGGTATCGTCAATCATGACCCGTTAATGCGGACAATCGCCTTGTTCGGGATCCTGCCCTTGCAGAAAGAGCCGCGCTTTCTGGTAACTTTTTTTGTGCAAATAATGCAGCAGATCCGGCGAGGTGCCGCGCGGCAGGCTGGCGGTCAAGGCATCCAACCGACCGAAGATCGCCATCAGATCCGGCTTGGGCTCGGCCTGCACGCGCCCCACAGCCTCCTCCAGCTCGATCAAGGTATCGAGAATCGCCTGCTCGGTCTCGGTCATGCGGTTGAGATAACGTGCAAGCTGCGGAAAAGACAAGCATGAGCTTGCGCTTGCTAACCGACCATGAAAACACTCGGCCGTGGCGGAGACGCAGACATTTCAGCGGCCATACATTCTCGGCATTGAAGGTGGAGGCACGCGAACGACCGCGCTATTGGCCGATGCCCGCGGGCGCGAGATCCAACGCGCCACTTTCGGCCCGGGCAATGTGCGGCTGCTGGATGACCGCGCGTTGGAGCGGTTGCTGCGGCAGATTTCGAAGCAATTTGAATCCCCCGACGCCATTGGCCTCGGCTTGGCCGGTGCACGGCACACCAAAGACCGCGCGCGCGTGCAGACGGCGGTTTCGAAAATCTGGAAAGCCACGCCGTGTAAGGTAACGCATGATTTGGAGATCGCCTTAACCGGAAGCGGGCCCCAGAAAACTGCCGTGCTGGTGTTGTCCGGAACCGGCTCGTGTTGTTTCGGAAAAACGTCGGACGGACGCACGGCCAAGATGGGCGGGTGGGGTCATATCCTAGGCGATAAAGGAAGTGGGTTTGAAATCGGCCTGCGCGCCCTGAAAGCGGTGGTGTTTTACTTTGACCGCGACGGCACCTGGAGCCGACTGGGCGAAAGCCTGCTCACGGCCACCGGCACCAATGAACCCGATGACCTGATCGACTGGGTGGCCAGCGCGGATAAGCACGCCGTTGCCGCCCTCGCCCCCGAAGTCTTTGCCGCCGCCAAAAAACGGGACCGAATCGCCCGCGATATTCTCGAAGGTGCCGCCGGCATGCTGGCCAAGGACGCCGTGAACTGCGCACGCAAATTGGCACAAAAAAATAAGCCCGTTCACTTTGTGTTGGCCGGCGGCGTGCTGCGCGGTCAACCGGCCTTTGCCCGCAAAGTCAGCCAATCCATTCGCGAGCGCTGGCCTCAGGCCACCGTGCAAGTGCAGAAACACGACGGCGTTTGGGGCGCGATTGAGCTTGCCAAAAACCTCCCGAAAAAATCCACCCAATCACACACCTCTTCAACTCTCAGCCCTCAACCCTCAACCCACGTCCCCCCCACCGAACAACGTAATCCGCGCTCGATGGACCTTGACCGCCTTCCCCTGCCCGCCGCGATCGATCTGATGCTCACGGAAGAACAACGCGCGGCCAAAGCCGTACGGGCGGAAGGAAAAACCATCGCGCGTCTAGCGGGCTGGGTAGCCAAGGCACTGGCGAATGGCGGTCGGTTATTTTACGTAGGCGCCGGCACCAGCGGACGACTGGGCGTGCTGGACGCCAGCGAATGTCCGCCCACCTTTCGGGCGCGCCCGGAACAGGTGCAGGGCATTATCGCCGGCGGACCGCAGGCCTTAACGCAGGCCATCGAGGGGGCCGAGGATGATGCCGATGCCGGCGGGCGAGCGATTCAATTTCGCGGCGTGAACAAAAAGGACGTGGTGATCGGCATCGCCGCCAGCGGCAACACACCGTTTGTGTGGGGGGCGCTGGAGACCGCCGCCCAACGCGGCGCATGCACGGCGTTGATTTGTTTTAATCCCACTCTCAAACGCCGCGCCAAAGTGCCGCAACTCATCTTGGCACCAGCCATCGGCCCGGAAGTACTCACCGGCTCCACGCGCCTGAAGGCCGGCACGGCGACCAAGCTGATCCTGAACTGCATCACCACCCTCGCCATGGTGCGCCTCGGCAAAGTGGCCGGAAACCTGATGGTGGATGTGGATCCGAAAAATGAAAAACTACGCGACCGAGCAATGCGCATCGTCATGACTTTGCGCGAGGTGGATGCCAACACCGCCCGAGCAGCACTGGCCAAGCATGGCTGGGTGGTGCAGGACACGTTGAAGCAGTTGCAGTGAGTTCTTCTCTTTTCGGCTAGGGGAGGGTGCTTCTTAGGGTGTTGAGGGATTGGGGGCCGATAAGAATTTTTTCGATGATGCCATCTGAATCCAAAATGAAATAGGTGGGGAACGATTGCACATCGCCGTAGGGTTCAGTTGGCAGCACGGCGGCTTTGCCCACGGGAAATTTGGCGCCTGTGCGGCGCACAAACGCGTCCAAGCTGGCGGGGGGTTCCTGGCTGACGGCGAGGATGCGCAGATCGCCGCGGGAGGTCTCGTCATAGATTTGGTTTAGGATGGCGACAGATTGCTGGCACGCGGGGCTGGAGGCGCGCATAAGCATGACGATGACGCGCGTATTGCGGGATTTCTCAATGCTGTAGCCGCGGCCGTCGGTGGCATAAAACTCGATGTTGGGCGCGTGCCGGTTCAGATAATCCTCGGTCCAAATTTGAGTGATCGGATTCAGCGTACCGGCAAACAGGCTTTCGGCCATACCGCGGGTCTGCTCGTCCAACCCCGCCGGGGCCGGGGCTTTGCCTTCAGCGATGTCCTGCGCCTGTTGCATGACGTTGGCCACCTGGCCGACGCGATCGAACGCTTCGTTGGCATTTTCCACGTGCAAGCCCACATTGGCGGCGTACCCGTGCTTGAGCCCGGCCACGATACTCAGGCAAGCGATGAAGGAAAAGAACGTGCCAAACCCAGCCAGCCAGCGCCGCGGAATCACCAGCCGGATGCCGGCCTGATAGAGATGCGTGATGCCTTGCAGAATACCAATGAGCCCCAACCCGGCACCGATGAATCCGAACCATTGACCGAATGAGGCGAAAAACATCTTCAAGCCGCGCGTCTTGGTATCGGCCACAATCACATCCTGCATTTGGTTGAGATTTCCGGTGAGCTGCACATTGTCTGCGGCGCCGGGGCTCCAGACCAAGCCGGCCACCGCCACGCCTCCCAGAAGACAGCCAAACAACCCCAGCAACAGGCTGGCAAACGCCTTACCACAGGGCTTGGGCTGCGGGGCCGCATCAGCCGGGGCCTCAGGCGCGGGCAACACCTCGGTGGGCGGCGCTGGGGGAATGGGCTCGGTCATGCTCTGGCTGGCAATGTAACCTCGATTTTGCGGTTTTGTCGAGGGTGCCTCACTTGGGTGGGGGAAATTCCTTGCGTGATCGACAAGGAGGCAGGAGGTTGTGACGGATGCGCACGGTTATCTATCCCGGGAGTTTCGACCCCCTCACCAACGGCCACTTGGATGTGGTGGAGCGGGCGTCCAAGCTGTTTGACCGGGTCATCGTGGCGGTGGCGGCCAATGCCGACAAGCGGCCGATGTTTACGCAGGCTGAACGCAAACGGCAGATCACCGCGGCGGTGAAGCCGATGGAGAACGTGGAGGTGGCAGCGTTTCAGGGGTTGCTGGTGGACTTTGCCGAGGCCCACCGGGCGCAGGCGATTATTCGCGGACTGCGGGCGGTGTCCGATTTTGAATTTGAATTTCAGCTCGCCTTGATGAATCGTAAATTGAAGAAGGAGATTGAGACCATCTTTATGATGCCTCGCGAGTCCTACACTTTTCTCAGCTCGCGTCTGGTGAAGGAAATTGCCGGACTGGGCGGAGAAATCGGCGCGTTTGTTCCGGTCAATGTGGAGCGCGCGCTGAAGCGTAAACTGAAACGTTAACCCGTTTTCCGGCTGGTTAGTTTTCGAACAGCCCGCCGGATGACACAAAAGGAGGGTGTCTTATGCCAATCAAAATCCACTTGGATCAGCTCAAGAATCAGGACGTTCACCTCTCCGGCGAACTGCCGGCCGCCGAACTGGATCTCGCCGTCGGCGGTCCGAATGACCTCATCCGTTCGGCCGAAGCCCTGCATTTTCAGCTCGATGCCTCCCGCACCGACGACTCCGTATTCGTCCATGGCAGCTTAAAAATCAGCTTCACCTGCGACTGTGCCCGATGCCTGGAACCCTTTGTCCACACAATGGAAATGCCCAATTGGAGCTGCATATTGCCTCTAAAAGGCGACGATGCCATCGAGGTAATTGGCGAATATGCAGACTTGACCCCGTGGATGCGTGAAGATATTTTGCTCGGCCTTCCGCACCACCCCCTGTGCGATGAATCGTGCAGAGGGCTGGTATTTAAGCAGGAAACGCTGCCCGCAGAGGACGTCGAAGAGACTAATCGCTGGAGCGCTTTGGATCAGTGGAAGCAGCAACGATAACCTTTAGGCCACAGAACAATGGCGGTACCGAAACGACGAACTTCACGAAGCCGACGACGCAAGCGCATCGCGTCTAACAGCGCGCTCACCTTACCCAAGACGCAGGCCTGCGAACAATGTGGCGAACCCACACTGCCACACCGCGTCTGCCCCAGCTGCGGCTTTTATAAAGGCCGACAGATCGTCACTGTCAAAGGCGGATTATAAAGCCAGCCGCATTGCGACCACGGCTATGTTAGGGAGCCCTTCATGGGCTCCTTTATCTTTCCCCGCCCTGCCCTTTGGGCGTCTGGCCTTGCCCGCCAGGCGCCTTGCCCTTATCATGACCCACATCGACCACCCAGCGTGGCCCTGAATCCATGAGCGAATCCAACCAGCTGCAAGGCTGCGCCATCACCGGCATCGGCTCCTACGTCCCCGAGCGCGTGCTCACTAATGCCGATCTCGCCGAAATGGTGGATACCAACGACGAATGGATCACCACCCGCACCGGCATCAAGCAACGCCGCATGGCCGCCGAGGGCGAATTCACCTCCACCATGGCTGTCGCTGCCGCCCGCAAAGCATTGGCTCAGGCCGAGCTAGAACCGGCCGATCTCGATCTCATTGTCGTGGCCACCATCACGCCCGACATGCCCTTCCCCGCCACCGCCTGTCTGGTACAGCAGGAACTGGGCGCCGCCAAGGCCGCCGCGTTTGATCTGGAAGCGGCTTGTTCCGGATTTATCTATGCCCTCGAAGTGGGCCGCGCCTTTATTGCCAGTAGCGTTTATCAAAACGTACTAATTGTCGGCGCCGAAAAACTGTCCTCCATCATCGACTGGACCGACCGCAACACCTGCGTGCTCTTCGGCGACGGGGCCGGAGCAGCGGTGCTCCAACGCCGCGAAGGCGCTCGGGGCGTGCTCGCGACCCGCTTGGGCAGCGACGGCACCAAGGCCGATATCCTAGCCATGCCCGGCGGCGGCTGCCGTCAACCCGCCACCGTCGATTCAGTCAACGAGCGTATTCACTTCCTCAAAATGGAGGGCAAGGAAGTTTACAAAAACGCCGTCACCGCCATGACCTCAGCCGCCAAGGATGTGCTTGAGCGCAGCGGCGTGGGCATTGAGGACATCAAATGCATCATCCCGCATCAGGCCAACCAACGCATCATAAGCGCCATCGGCGATCGGCTGGGCGCGCGTGAGGATCAGGTGTTTGTGAATCTCCAGAAATACGGCAACACCTCCGCCGCCAGCGTGGCCGTGGCTCTTGATGAAGCGCTTTCTTCGGGGAAAATTGAACGCGGCGATAAGATACTCATCATCGCCTTCGGCGCCGGCCTCACTTGGGGTGCCACGGTGTTGGAGTGGTAAATAACTCCCACGCCAAACCGGCCGTCGCGGTTGCTTTTTCATCATTCTGGCGGTAAAGTAGGGCAAATGGAAACCGCGCCGCCCCCTCCGCCACCCGCCCCGGCTCCCGCTGAAGCCGCCCCACCGGCTCCGCCTGCAGCGCCGACTCCAATCGATTTAGGAGCCCCGCCACCGCCTCCCGGGGCCGAAGCCGCTCCGCCAGCCCCACCCGCAGCTGCTCCTGAAGCCGCCCCACCTCCTCCTCCGGTAGCTGAAACCGATTCCGCGCCACCCGCGCCGCCAGTAGCTGCCGAAGCCCCCGTGGCCGAGGAAACCCCGGAGATCATTCCCGCCGCCCCTACTCTGGAACAAGCCGCGACCGCCGAAGCCGCCCCGGAAACTTTACCCGCAGCTGAAGCAGCACCGGCAGCGGAAGCGGCTCCCGAGATTGCCATTGCCGAACCTGAGCAAACGCCTGCCGAGGAGGCTCCGGCCGCTGAAGGCGGCGGCAATGAGGCCGAAGGCAAAGACGGCATCATCCTTTCCGCCGAGGATATTGCCCTCAAAAAAATCCCACTCAAAGACCGGCCCAAGGACGAAACCGCCGGCGGCGTGCAATTGGCCGAGGACGAGGACATCAGCCTGCGTTTCCCCGCCGGTTATCTCAGTATCTCCGATGAAACCTCAGAGTGCTGGAACGGTCTGGAGCCGGACATGTCCATTGAGGACGAGGACTTGCGCCTTTTCGATCTCATTCTGCAGGATGCCGTCAATGAAGACGTGGCCGACCTTCACATCAAGGAGGATGAGTACGTCCACTTCCGCATGAGCCGTGGCTTGCGGGACCGCGACTTTCCCAAGCCGACCAAAAAATGGATTGAGCGTGTCATTTTCAGCATGTGTCCCGAACACTTTGTGGAGGATTTCAAGAAGGATCGGGAGGTCGATTTCTCGTACTTCAACCCCAAGTTTGGCCGGTTCCGGGTGAACGTTTTTTCCCAAACCGGAAAATGGGCAATGGCCATGCGGTACATCAAAAACGATCTGCCGCCCATTGAGAAGCTGGGCATCAACCCCATCTGCCTCAAGCTCGCCGAAGCCAAGCGTGGTCTCACCCTTCTGGCGGGCATTACCGGTTCCGGTAAATCCACCACCATGGCCGCCATGGTGATGCACTTGAACAAAAATTTCCGCCGCCACATCGTCACCATTGAGGATCCGGTGGAAATGATGTTTGCCGACGAACAATGCGTCATCGAGCAGCGCGAAGTGGGCCTCGATACCATGAGCTTTAACCGCGCCCTCAAGAGTGCCCTCCGTGAGGATCCCGACCTCGTGCTGGTGGGTGAGATGCGGGATGCCATCTCCATCGGCGCGGCCATGCGTGCGGCCGATACCGGAGCCATGGTACTTTCCACTGTTCACACCAGAACTGCCGCCTCCGTACCCGGCCGTCTGCTGGACTTCTTCCCGGAAGAAGAACGCGAGATGCAGCGCAAGAAATACAGCGAGGTCATCGTGGGTGCCATCGCCCAGCGCATGTGCCCCACACTTGATGGCGGTATGGTGCCCGCGCAGGAAATCATGATCGGCACCCCGCTCGTGAAGCAGAAGATCTTCGACGGCGAACTCAACAAGCTCCCCGCCTGCATTGAGGTCTCCGGCGATGATGGCATGATTAGCTTCAACCGTTACATGTACAACCTCGTGCAGGAAGGCCGCATCTCCAAGAAGGTGGCCTACGAAAACTGCACCAGCGCCCAGCAGCTGGAGATGTGGTTCCAAGGCATTGAGATCAGCGCCGGTATCGTTTAGGTTTTCATTTCAATTAAATACAATAATGCCAGTGAACAACTCACCGGCATTTTGCTTGACCACCTTAGGTCACAAGCGTTTTATCACCTCAAGGAGGACGCTTCTTTTCTGGAAGCAATGGGAGGTGGAATATGACGACATACCTCAAGAAACAAGAGGTGGAGTTCAAGGATCCCAGCACTGGCGAGGTTTTATCCGTACTCGAAGAACTCGAGACGCCGGGAACGGAGTATCTGAACATAACCCTGAAAGACGACGAAGGATGGAAATTGGACGTCTATGAGAATGGCTTCGTGGAGTTCTATGAACTCAACTACGACAAACGCGTGGTTGGCAGGAACGTAACCCACGAGCGAGTCATTCAAATGTGGCGAATGATGCAGGAAGGCAAACGCGATGAGTTGAAAAAGCTCCTGAAGAAAAAGCCCGACCCTGATCAAGCCTAAGGCGCCATTCAGTTAACTCAACGCCCGTAGCGATTGCCCGAGCATATCGGCCGTCCGCTGCGTGGCGCCTTTGTTTGCCTCCACCACACCCCTAGCCGCCTTCCCCAATGCCTCTCGTTCGGCAGGGTTTTCCAGTAAAAACCCCACTGTTTCCGCCAAACCCACTTCATCCTGAACCTGCCTAGCCGCCTTGGCTTGGAGCAGTTCGAGCACCACGGCCCGGAAGTTCTGCATAAAGGGCCCGAACACCAACGGGCGCCCCAAGGCTGCCGGCTCGATCGGATTCTGTCCGCCTTGCGCCGTCAGGCTTTTACCCACAAACACCAGCGCCGCCGTTTCATAAAACGCCGTCAACTCGCCGGTGCTATCGACCAACAACACATCCGGCTGGGCCGGCGCGTTGTCCAGCTCTGTCCGCTGGGCCACCTTCCAGCCGGCCGCTTGCAATTGCTCCCGTACCGCGGCGCCCCGTTCAAAATGGCGGGGTACAATCACCAAAAACAAATCCGGCGCCACCGTGCGCCATCGCGGTAACAAATCCGCCAGCAACAGTTCCTCTCCCTCGAAGGTACTGCCAGCCACCAGCACCGGTGCTGTTGCCGGCACATCCAGCCGGTTCAATATCCCGCGCGCATCGCAGGTCGATGAATTTCCGTCCAAGGCGAAATCAAATTTCAGGTTCCCCGTCACACTGATGACCTCCGGCCGCGTGCCCAATGCTTCCAGCCGGCTCGCATCAGCCTCGTGATGTACTCCTGCGGCGCACAAGGACTGAAACAACGGACGGAAGAGAAAACCAAACCGCTGGTATCCGCGGAAAGACCGCTCTGAAAGCCGCGCGTTCACCAGTGTCATCGGCACCGAACGCGCCTCGGCTTCCCAAAATAAATTCGGCCAAATCTCTGCCTCCACCAGTACCACTGCAGCGGGATTTAGCGCGTTAAAGGCCCGCTTCACGAACGGCAGCCAATCGATCGGATAATAAATCGCTCGCGCTGCCGCCGGCAACCGCCGTTCCAATACCCCCATACCTGTGGTCGTAGTGGTGGAAACCACATACACCGAGTCAGAATCGGCAGCCTGCAAGCGCTCCACCAATTGCACAGCCAGATTGGCTTCGCCGACGGACACCGCGTGCAGCCAAATCACCCGCTGATCTTTCAACTGCGCCGCAAGCACTCCGTAATTCCCGAAACGCTGCCCGAAACCCGCACGCCACTGGCCACGCCGCACGAGTTTCCAGAAGTAAAACGGCGCCGCCAGAAGAAACAGAACGGGGAACAGAATGTTGTACAGCAGCCGCATGCGCCGCGCTTTTCTGCCACAAACCCTTGTGCCGGTCGAGATTTGCCGCTGCGTTAACTGCGGAAATAGATCAGGGTCACGATGATAAAGGTCGGGATCAGGATCGCCACGCTCCAAATCATATAGCCGAAGAAGCTGGGCATCTTCACCCCGTTCTCCTCCGCGATCGCTTTCACCATGAAATTAGGTGCGTTGCCAATGTAGGTGTTGGCGCCCATGAACACCGCGCCACAACTGATGGCCAAGAGGGTGGTGCCGATGGACAAATCGAACATGCCGCCCTCGCCCATGAGCGAAGTGGGATCGCCGCCGGCGGTGTTGAAGAACACCACGTAGGTGGGAGCGTTATCGAGGAAACTGGACAGGATGCCGGTTAGCCAGAAATACATCATGTTCACCGGGTCATTCGTACTGCTCTGCACCGCCAATACCACGCTGGACAAGCCTCCATTCACGCCGGCTTGGAGGATTTTCAACGCCGGAATCATACAGATGAAAATCGCGATGAAGAGCTTAGCCACCTCGAGAATAGGCTCCCAAGTGAAGCCGTTGGCCGCGCGCACATTGGTTTCCTCTTCACCTTCCGCCGCCACCTCATGACCGTGATCATCCTTCATCGTCTTGTACATCGGCGTCAGCTTCAGGCTGATCAGTGCAATGAAAATCAATAACCCGTCGCGGACCAGATTGGAAAAAGGCACCGTCACCCCAAACACATGCAGCCCCTTTGTTTCATCGTGGGTTTTCTTTGCCCGCAACTGGTTCACTGCGGAAACGGCGTCGAGATGCGTCACGCGTTTCTTGTGATATTCCTGGTTGGATTCATCAAAGGTTGCGCCCTCATTCGTTTCCACATAATTAATCAGGCCCGCCTTCGCCGCCTCCATCTCAAACACGGCCTTCTCGATGGCCGGCTTCATCTTTTCGCCCACAGAGGAATCAGTAAATTTGTTTTTTCCCAACCAAGTGGAAAAGAGGATCGCGCCAATGATACAGCCAATCAGAGCAAAGTTGGTCGTGCCTTCCAGTTTCAGCGGCACTTTCTCGCCGTCATCCGGGGCCGGGCCTTCCTTCTTGAACATGATGGTATCGAAGATGAAAAAGACCGCTAACAGGAAGAGCGCCACCGGCGTCATTACCGGCAGAAGTTTCATGGTCCAGAAAAAGTCCACACCTTTTAGGAAACCCAAAAACAACGGCGGATCCCCAAGCGGCGTCAATGAACCGCCTATATTGGCCACCAGAAAAATAAAGAACACAACCACGTGTACCTGATGCTTGCGCCAGGCATTGGCCCGCAAGATCGGCCGGATGAGCAGCATCGCCGCGCCAGTCGTCCCCATCCAACTGGCCAGCACCGTGCCGATAAACAGAATCGCCGTGTTCACCCACGGCGAACCGCGCAGACTACCTTTAAGGCAAATGCCGCCGGCCGCCGTGAAGAGTGCGCCTAGGAGAATAATAAACGGCACATAATCCAGCAGCACAATGTGCAGGATTTCGTAAAAGGCATCGCCCTTGAAGGTCGCCAAAAATGGAATCGAGAAAATGACAATCCACCCCGCCGCCACTTTGCCGTAATTCGCATGCCAAAAATGCGGCGCCAAAATGGGCCCCAAGGCGATGGATAACAGCATGCCGGCAAACGGAATCACCCACAACACACTTAGACCCTGGCCTTCCACGCCGTGATGGGCATGTGCATGGCCCTCATCATGCCCATCGTGACCCTCCTCGTGTGACTCAGCATGCCCCGTGGGCAAGGCAGGTTCGGTAGCGTTACCAGCGGCCTCCGCAGCCTCGGCTCCGCTCAATCCGGTCGCCCCCGCCAGCAGGAACATCAGTCCCAGCCAGCCCAGCCAGTTCAATGGGTTTTTCATGTGCGCAATGGCCCGCGACCAAGTCGCGTTCCACAGCTTGTTTCCTATCAAAAAGCAACCGTTGGTTCAAACCAAATCGCTGGTATTACATTATGAATTCAGGATTGATTTATGCCTATTGTTCGGGCAAAACGACCAACCGCATTTATAGATGAGTAGCCCGCCACCAGATAGAGCTGTCAAACGAGTGCCCTGTGAACGCTGCGGGGTAAGTACGTTTATTCCAGCCAATCTGGGCATGTTCCAGTACTCTAATTGCAGCAGCTGCGGCCACCCGGTGATGACGCCCGTGAAGCTCGATCAATTTGAACTGCGTGCCGTATGCGGTTCGGGCGGCATGGCCACCGTCTATCGAGCTCGCGATGAGATTTTGGACCGCGATGTGGCGGTTAAGCTGATGCAGCCGGAATTTGCCGGTGACGCCAACGCCATGGCCGGGTTTTTCCGCGAAGCCCAATACCAGGCTTCGCTGAATCACACCAACATCGTGCAGGTCTACAACTATGGCCATTTCAAGGGATACAAATACCTCGTCATGGAAGTCGCCGACCGCGGCGACCTCGATGGGTTGATCCAGAAAAACGGCCGGGTGGATGAACTCTATGTGCTTGATGCCGGCATCAAGATTGCCGGCGCCTTGGAACTCGTCCGCAAAAAAGACCTCATCCATCTCGACCTCAAGCCCGACAACATCCTCTACAACGTCGATGGCGAACCCAAGCTGACCGACTTTGGCATCGCCCGCAAAGTCGATGAACGCATTGGAGCCGAAGGCCTCGTTGGCACGCCCTTTTACATCGCCCCAGAACGCGTGGCCCGCGGCGTGCAGGATTTCCGGTCAGACATGTATTCCCTGGGCGCCACCCTCTACCACGCCCTCACCGGCCAGGTTCCTTTCAATGGCAACTCCGTGGAGGAAACCGTTTGGGCCCATGTGAAAACGCGCATCACGCCTCCGCGCAAAATCGTCCGCGATATCAGCGCAAACACTGAAGGCGCCATCCTCCGCGCCATGAATAAAGATCCGGAAAAACGCTTCCGCGATTACGACGAAATGATCCTCACCCTTGAGGCATCCCGCAGCGAACTTCTCCAAAAACGCAGCGGCGCAAAATCCGGTTGGTTTAGCTAACCCCATCCAGCTCCATGCTCGACAATTCAGGATTACCGAATTAGCATTCCGACCTCGGGCCAGATTAGCTCAGTTGGTAGAGCAGCAGTTTTGTAACCTGCAGGTCACCCGTTCAAGTCGGGTATCTGGCTCCATTTTCCCACTATTCCCATTTTTGCATACCACCTATAATAATCTTTTCGTGGTATATGGAAGCAGAACATTTCCAAGTCACCCACTCGAAACGGCAAAATAGTATTTTCATCACTTGACGAAATTTGAATAAAGCCTAGTTTTAACGACGAAATGAATAGGAAAGGATTTACGCTCATTGAGTTACTAGTTGTAATAGCCATAATAGGCATCCTTGCGAGCTTGCTATTACCGGCTTTAGCTAGCGCGAAAGCCAGAGTAAATAGGATAAAATGTGTTAATAATGCCAGTCAAATTGGCAAGGCCCTGCAAGCTTTTGCCAGTGATAACACTGAACTAATGCCATGGCAATTGACTCCATTCCGACAGAAAGCTCATTTTGGAGATAAGGATCCTAGATGTGTAACTTCAATTGTCTCCCTGCGATCGATGAAATCTGAAATTGTGACCCCAAAAATCCTCTGGTCTCCCTGTGATGCAGAGGCTCAGGCGAGCAACGAAGAAGCGCAAGCCAAATGGTCAACATATGATACATTGGCTGATGAAAAAATTGCTTGTAGCGCGGTCAGCTACCGTTTTGTTGAAGGGGCAACTTCAGGCCGACCAGGAACCTTACTGGTAACAACCCGCAATCTTTCTTCAGAAGACTTGGAAACAGCAAGATGGTTAGGGGCTGATGAAGCTGAAGTCCCCGATGGTGCGATGTCTGGCCTGAATAAGAGCCAGGGCAATGGAGCTTTTGCTGATGGCAGTGCTAGGCAAATGACTAACACGGATATTGGACCTGCAGGAAAGGTTACGAAATATCACCAAACCTCCTCAGGTGGCACCTA
>CAJWVY010000027.1 GCA_913048135.1 uncultured Verrucomicrobiales bacterium | reverse complement strand
AGCCCAACGACTGGAACCAATACGAAATTCGCTGCGAAGGCCCGCGCATCCGGCTATACATCAACGGCACTCAAACCATCGACTTCACCGAAACAGACCCCAAGATCCCGTTGACCGGCGTGATCGCCCTCCAAATCCATAGCGGCCCGCCCACCGAAGCGTGGTACCGCAACATCACGCTGACGGAGTTGAAAACACACAGCGAGCAATCCGGTGGGAAAGACGAAGTGCACGAAGTGATTTCACGCCCGGGCTTTTGATAGACCGGATCGGAAAACAGAGAATTCACAGAACGCCCGCAATTACGGGCATTTTTTGTTAAATCCTAAGATGGACGGACACAAAAAAGGCCCCGAGAGGGGCCGTGTGGTTTTCTCAAGTAGAACAGGTTTATTCGCCCGAACCGCCTTCAGTGGTTTCGCCACCTTCATCGGCACCGCCACCATCATACGGCTCGTCAGCCGCAGGCGGAGTATCATCACCCATGTCCGCGGCACCACCACCGCAGCCGATGGAGAGACCCATAAAGGAAGCCAAGCCCAAGATCGGGAATAGTTTCAGGAGTTCTTTCATAAGATAAGTATATACTTGTTTTGCGGCATTCAACGCCAAGGGCTGGACTCTAGCCGGAAAAAAGGCATAGCTGAAGTTTTTTGTGACAAACAGGAGAGGGAATTTCTAGAAGAGAGGATTTTTCGTTAAAATCGCGTGAAAATCACACATAAAAATTGAGAAAATCTGGAAAAATTGAAAATAAACCCTCTAAAATGCAGGTTTTTCGTTAAAAACGAATTAAAATGGGTGGTATGCTAACTGCTAAAGATGAAATCCTAGGTTATAAAGACCTAAAATTAACAAACCTCAAAAATGAAAAAAATAATAAAAGCGTTTACTCTCATTGAGTTGCTGGTCGTCATCGCTATCATCGGCATATTGGCGAGCATGCTGCTCCCCACACTAGCTAAGGCCAAGAAAAAGGCCAATCGCCTCAAATGCGCGAGCAAGATGGGCGGAAATCAGAAAGCCCTGACAGCCTTTGCTAGCGACCACGATTCATCCCTTCCATGGATGATGACTCCGGAAGATGTGGCTTATACCTACGGCGAACTCGTTGAAGAAGCCAACCAACTCAAAGGCCGGAATGATGACTGGGCTCAGTGGGATCACGCCCGGCGTGCCAGTGATGAAAACTTCACCCGTCACGTTTCCGCGGACATCCGGTACTTGTTCCTCGAGAACACACTACGCCAGGACCTTGCCAGCTCTGCCAGTCTGCATTCGCCGTCCGATCCGCGTGCCAAGCGCACCAATGATCAGGACGTGAAAGATGGCATCTTAAATGGCTGGGGCCGTTCTTGGTGGAAGAGTGCGCAAGTACATCAACGTGGCATCAGCTACGCCGTGCACAAGAGTGGAGATGACGCGAAAGGATCCGGCTCTATCACGATGCTCACGCGTAATCTTGAGGGAGTAAAGGCTCACAACCGTGTTCCCAACATGATGAATAACTGGAGTCATAACTGGGATCCAGCGCACCGCGCAATTCGCCCCACCGAGACGTGGGCCGGCCCGAGCAATGACAAGCGTGTGGTGATGAGCGGCATGGATCAAGGCCAAGGCCAAATCGCCTTTGCCGATGGCCAAGTGCAGCAGTCCGATGACGCCGGCTTGCAGGAGGCAATGCGGCAAAATGCGGAGCTAGTAGGCGGGAAAGCAGATTCCCCGACCGCAGGAGAAAATCAACAAATCACGCGCGGTAGTTGGTGGTAGAACCACTCCGACAGAGCACCAAATTCAAGCGCCCCAATTGGGGCGCTTTTTTTATTAAAAATGCGTGGTTTTCACACGCAGCTAACAGAAATGTGACAAAAAATCATAAAAGTTCAGAAAACTGTCCACAGAAACTGTGTATAAATTAATAATAAAGGATTTATGATAAAAATCAAATTGGCATCGGAATTGCGAATCTTCAGCCATTCTAGGGGCAACCCTACAAACCCAACAGAATAGAAAAATGAAAACCAAACAAGCATTCACTCTGATCGAATTGCTGGTCGTCATTGCCATTATTGGCATCCTCGCCAGCATGCTCCTCCCCACCTTGGCCAAGGCCAAGAAAAAGGCCAACCGCATGAAATGCGCCAGCAAGCTCGGCAATGTGCAAAAGGCATTGACTGCCTTTGCAGGCGACCATGAACAAGCGTACCCGTGGTACATGACCGCCGAGGACGGCGCGCTTGCCTACAAGATGATCTGTGACGAAGCAGCCGCGGCTCACAATCGCAACAACCAAGGCTGGAGCAGAGACACCGCCCAGCAATTGGCCGGAAACCGCGGCATGCTCGTGCATATGTGCGGGGACCTGCGATTCCTGTTTACGCACAACCAACTCCGGCAGGATCTCGCCAATTCCTCTTCTCTGCATTCCCCGTCTGATCCGCGCAGCAAGCGCACCAGCGATCAAGACGTGCGTGACGGCAAGCTGAATGGCTGGGGTCGTTCCTTCTGGAACAGTGCTTATGTGCACCAGCGCGGTATCAGCTATGGCCTGCACAAGAGTGGAGATGACCTAAAGGGTTCTGGTTCCATCACCTTGATGACCCGCAACATCGAGGGCGGCAATCCCAGCGGTAATACGCCCAACCATATGAACAACTGGAGCCACAACTGGCGTCCGGTGCACCGTACCCTGCGCGATGACGAGCAATGGCTCGGGCCGAATGGAGACAAGCGCTACAACATGAGCGGCTTGGATGAAGGCCAAGGCAACATGGCCTTTGCGGATAACTCAGTGCAGCAGCAAGACCAGGCCACGTTCACTGCAGCTATTGCAAATAACAAGGCGCTGGAAGGCGGTCAGGCTGATGTGGGCAACCAGATTGGCCGCGGTGGCTGGCACTAAGGGACTCCACCCCCTTGAAGACAAGCGCCCTTCGGGGCGCTTTTTTTGTGTCAATGGCGGGCGGCCTTGCGTCTATTGTTGCATGAAATGGCTTTTGGGATTTTTGTGCTGGGCACGATTCAGCTGCATGTGTTTCGCAAAATTGACGGAGGTCTGCTGCGTTCCGTAGCCGTGCCGGCCGGTTCCAATGGCGCGCCGTCGGCCAACTTCAAGGCCGGGCTGCTGAAGCCCGTGCCCAACGGGTTGGAAAACTTTGGTACACGGGTGTTTTTTCGGGCCGCTAAGCCATTACGTACGATTTTTCACGGGTTTCGCCGAATTGTGAATTAATTTGAATCCTTTTGTCACTTCGTTGCGTCTGTATCAAGGACTCAAGGAGAGCAAGAGTTTCTCGTCTAAAATGATTTCGTTTGGATTCAGAATCAAGTTGCTGTTGGCCATGCTGGCTGTGGTGGGAGCCACCACGGCGGTGTCGCTGATGGTGGCGTTGCAGCGTGTGGAGGCGGCTAATGACCGGCTGTTCCGCTCGCGGGTAAACGAGCAGCTTAGTTACTTGCCGCGCGAACAGGCCGCCCGCTTGCGGGAAGCCCATCAACAAGCCGGTCGGTTTGTGAACCAGACCGAAGTCCAACAGGCGGTGGAGGAACTGGATGTCGGTCGGCTTTATGCCCGGACCCGTGAATCGCTGGCGTCCATGTTGGCCGATCCCCTGCTCAAAGGCCGTGGCCCAGTGAATCCGGATCAGCCGCCCGTCATCCATGTGCCGCGCAACCGAGCGCGCGTGGTGGCGTCGCACATTGTGTTTCTCGATGAACAAGGCGAATTCCTACTGCCCGAAGAGGGCGCCGGCAGCTTTGTGCAAACCCGCACGCAACGTGAATTCCGCGCCAAACTGGATGCGTTGCACGGCGGATTGGTGGATTTGTCTGAGCCGGCATCAGGGTATGTGGCCATCTCAGGCCTGAATGACACTCGCCGTCTGCTGGAAGTTGTGTGTCTGCCGGTGGAGCAAGCCGGCGGTGGCCGTAAGGTGGGCACGTTTATCATGGGCTTTCCGGTGAGTCGACGCGGTGAGCAGACATTGGATGAGGTCAGCGAACTGGCCACGGGCGTGTGGGTGGATGGCGCCCTGTTGTCCGGCGCCATTGCGGAGCTAGATCAGCCGAAAGTGGCCGATTGGCTGCGGGCGCATGCCGAGGACGTGGCACAGGACGACAACGCCGAGGCGCCGTTTATCCAAATGCACGGTGTGCCTTACCGTGTGTTCGTGGCTCCGATGGATTCGGATCCAGCCCTGCCTAAGGCTTACAAGGTGGGCCTGCACGCTTGGGCCGACGCCTTGGCGGTGCGCGAGGAAATTAAGGCACAAATTCTGGGCACGGGCGCGATCATGGGCATCCTGGCCGTCGGCATCAGCTGGCTGATTTCTCTGGGCCTATTCAAGCCCGTACGCCGCCTCTATAAAGCTACTATGCGGCTTCGAGAAGGGGATTATGATGTACGAATTCCTGTGAGAAGTAACGATGAATTTGGCAAATTAGCCGCAGCATTCAATGAAACAGCAGAAGAGTTATCGTTAAAGGATAAGTATCGTGATGTTTTGAACAAGGTAACAGACAAGTATGTGGCGGATCGAATGATCAGCGGCGATGTGGCTTTGGGCGGGGAGACGCATGGGATGACGGTGTTGTTCTGTGACATGCGAAAATACACGGAAATCACCCAACACATGTCGCCGGAGGAGGCGGTGTTGATGCTCAATGAGCACATGACGGCCATGACGCGTGTGGTGCACGAGCATGATGGGTTGGTGGATAAATTTGTGGGCGACATGATTATGGCGGTTTTTGGAGCAACAGGTAGTGATCCGACTGCGCCGGAGCGGGCTGTGGCTTGTGCGCGGGCGATGATTGCCGAGCGCAAAGTGCTAAACATGATGTCGGGTCGGGAGATCAACGTGGGCGTTGGGGTGGCCACAGGGGAAATGCTGGCCGGATTTATGGGCTCGGAAGATCGCCTGAATTTCACGGTTATTGGGCAGGGCGCCAATTTGGCCAGCCGCCTGTGCACGGTGGCTGGGCCGATGGATATTCTGGTGGATGAAGCTACCTGCGAGGCGGCCCGTGAAGGGCGCTCGGCCGAGCCATTGCCGCCCATGGAAATAAAGGGCTTCAGCGACCTGCAGGCGGTCTATCGGCTACGGCCCGAGGCCGTGCCCGAAAACGAGGCGCCGGACCGGACTAGGACGCCCGCCTAAACGGCCATTTTCGGCCCACCTCAAAAACCTCTTGGCAAGCAAAAAACGCCCCAAAAAGGCGTTATTTCCCTGTGACTTTTTTTTATAAATATGTTACGACAGAGTGAATGGCGTGAAGGGGTATCACGTCGAAAATTAACAACCTGAATCGGACCCGATTTATGCTTACGATTACCGGCCAACAATATCGCTTCTGTGACGGGCTTTCCCGCCGCGGATTTCTCACCGTCGGCGGCCTAGCCATGGGCGGCCTGACCCTCCCGCAACTCCTCCGCGCTGAGGCCCAGCAGGGAACCGGTCGCAGCCACAAAGCCATCATCAACATTTTCCTTCCAGGCGGTCCGCCGCACCAGGACATGTGGGATCTCAAGCCAAACGCGCCCAAGGAGGTGCGCGGCGAGTTCGATGAGATTTCGACAAATGTCCCAGGAATTCGTATTGGCGATCAGTTCCCGCTGATGGCGAAGATGATGGACAAGTTTACCATCATCCGTTCGATGGTCGGAGCCAACGGCCGCCACGATGCCTGGCAGTGCCAAACCGGCCGCGGAAATTTTGGCAATCAACCCCCGGGAGGATGGCCGAGCATGGGCGCGGTGCTCTCCCGCATGCACGGCGAGGCGGCCACCGGTGTGCCGCCCTTTGTCGGCCTGGCGCCGGACACCGGCCATAAGCCTTGGGGTGACCCGGGCCGCCCCGGTTTCCTCGGGCCGGCGCATGGGCCGTTCCTGCCGAACAAGGCCGGCGGCGTGAAAGAGGACATGACACTGAACGGCATCAACCTGAACCGGCTCGATGGCCGGCGCTCGCTTTTGACGCAATTCGATCAACTACGCCGGGATGTCGATACCAAGCGACAGATGGAGGGCTTGGATGCCTTCAACCAGCAGGCCTTGGCCATGCTGACCTCGGCGCGGTTTGCGGAAGCGCTGAACCTCGATAAGGAAGATCCCAAGTTGCGCGACCGTTACGGGCGCGGCAGCAACAAAAAGCAGGCCGACGGCTCGCACAAGTTACTTGATGATTTCCTGCTGGCCCGCCGTTTGGTGGAAGCCGGGGCGCGTTGTGTGACGCTGGCTTTCTCACGCTGGGATTGGCACGGCGGCAACTTCACACGTGGCCGTCAGGACATGCCGATGCTCGATCAGGGCCTCACGGCGCTCGTGGAAGATTTGCATCAACGCGGTCTCGATCGCGACGTGAGCGTGGTGGTCTGGGGTGAGTTCGGTCGTACGCCGGTGATCAACAGCAAGGCCGGTCGAGATCACTGGCCCCGCGTCAGCTGCGCGGCTCTCGCCTGTGGCGGCATGACGCACGGTCAGGTGATCGGCGCCACGGACAAGAAGGCCGGCGAGGCGGTGGATCGCCCCGTGAAATTCTCTGACGTGTTTGCCACGTTGTACACCTCTATGGGTATCAACATCCAAACGGCCACCGTGCCCGACCTGTCCGGTCGTCCGCGGTACCTGGTGGATCACGGATCCAAGGCGTTGCCGGAATTGATCAGTTAATTTTTCGAAATCATGAAACAATAAACCGAACCCCAAACCAGAAAGAACTCATCATGCTGAAAATATTTGGAACTCCGAACGGCCGCGATTGCGACGGCTTTACGCGACGAAATTTTCTGCAGGTGGGATCTCTGGGTGCAGCCGGTTTGAGTCTGCCCAATTTGTTGGCGGCCAAGGATCAGGCGGCGCAGGAAGGGTTGCAGATCAAAAACAAATCGGTGATCTGGGTTTGGTTGGCTGGTGGCCCCACGCATGTGGAGACGTTTGATCCCAAGATGACCGCGCCGGTTGAGTACCGCAGTATCACCGGTGAATGCAAAACGCCGATCTCCGGCGTGACCGTCGGCGGCACGTTCCCGGAGATCGCCAAGTGCGTCGATCGCATGGCGCTGGTGCGATCCTTCGCCCACGGCAGCAGCAGCCATGGCACCGGCACCACGTGGGTGATGACCGGCTACAATGACCGGGACAACATGAAGCCCTCGCTGGGCTCCATCATTTCCCGCGCCAAAGGTTCCACGGATCCGAAGACCGGCATGCCGACCTACATCAAGGTGGGCAGCATTCGCAGCGACGGCCCCGGCTGGTTGGGCGCGCGCTACCAGGCCCTGAGCCCGAGCGGCAAGGCCCGGCAAAACATGAACCTTTCCGTCGACAGCCAACGCTTCGGCACGCGCCGCACGCTGTTGAACGATCTGGACTCCATCAACCGTCAGGTCGATCGCTCCGGTCAGATGGAAGGCCTCGACGGCTTTGAGCAGCAGGCATTCGATCTCGTGCTCGGCAGCGCCAAGGACGCCTTTGATGTGAAGAAGGAAGATCCCAAGGTACGCGAGCGCTACGGCAAAGGCCTCGGCGAACAGCTGCTGTTGGCCAAGCGCCTCTGCGCCGCCGGCGCCGGGTTTGTGAATGTAAGCTACGGCGGCTGGGACATGCACGGCGGCATCGTAAAAGGCCTCAAGAGCCGGGCGCGGCAGCTCGACCAGGGTGTGTCCGCATTGATCAATGATTTAACCGAGACCGGCCAGCTGGAGGATACGCTTGTGGTGGTCACCGGCGAATTCGGCCGCACCCCGCGCATCAACAGCAAGGGGGGGCGCGATCACTGGGGCCGCCTCTGCACGCTGGCCATGGCCGGCGGCGGATTGCGCATGGGCCAAGTGATTGGCGAAAGCTCGCGCAAGGTCGAGGTGCCCGCGGAAAACCCAGTCGGACCGCAGGACGTGATGGCCACCATCCTGCACATGTACGGCCTCGGCCACAAACTGCAGTTCACCAGCCCGCAGGGTCGACCCACCTACATGGTGGAGCACGGGTCGCCGATTAAGGAACTCATTTAACCGAAAGGACAAACTGCCATGCTGAAAATTAACACAGACCAAACCGGCCTTCATTGCGACGGTCTGAACCGCCGGAATTTTCTGCAGATCGGATCCCTCGCCATGGGCGGTCTGGCCCTGCCGCAGCTGCTTCAGGCCGAGGCCCAAGCCGGTGCGGCTGCTCAACGCCAGAAGAGCGTGATCATGATTTTCCTGGGTGGCGGTCCGAGCCATCAGGACATGTGGGATATTAAGGAGGACGCGCCGCTCGAATACCGCGGCGAGTTCAACGCCATTCCCACCAGCGTTCCCGGCGTGCGGATTGGGGAACATTTTCCCAAGCTGGCCAAGATGTGGGACAAATGCGCGGCCATTCGCTCGACCATCGGGCAGGCCAACGATCACAATGCGTTCCACTGCATGACCGGCCATCAGCGCCGCGCCCCGCAGCCCAGCGGCGGCTGGCCGAGCATCGGTTCGGTGGTGGCCAAGATGGAAGGCGAAGGCCTGAACGGCACGCCGCCCAACATTTCGTTGAGCAACCGCGACTCCGGCCCCGGTTATCTCGGCACCCCGTACAAGGCCTTTTCGCCGAGCGGCAAGGGCAAGCAGGACCTGACCCTCAACGGCGTGACCACCGACCGTCTGGGCGATCGCCGTCAACTGCTCGACAGCTTCGATCAATTCCGGCGCGACGTAGATAATCGTAAGCAGATGGTCGGCCTCGATAAATTCAACGAACAGGCCTTCGGCGTCATCACCAGCAACCGCTTGCTCGATGCCTTGGATCTCAAGAAGGAAGACCCGCGGCGGTTGGCCAAATATGAGGTGCCCACCGGGTATCGCGACGTGAAGAGCTTCTGCACCGCCCGCCGTATTGTGGAGGCAGGCGCCCGATTCGTGACCCTGAGTTGGGGCAGCTGGGATACGCATAGCAAAAACTTTATTACCCTGCGCAAGCAACTGCCTGCACTGGACATCGGCTTGAGCGCCCTGATCAGTGACTTGGCAGAGACCGGTCGCCTGGAAGACACCAGCATCGTCATGTGGGGCGAGTTCGGCCGGACGCCGCGCGTGAACGGCAACGCCGGCCGCGACCACTGGCCGCGCGTGATGGGCACCTTCCTCGCCGGCGGCGGCATGAACACCGGCCAGATTATTGGCCAAACCGACCGCACCGGCGGCGAAGCCTCCGAGCGGCCGATCCATATCCAGGAAGTGCTCGCCACCCTGTACCACAATGTGGGCATCGACGTGGCCAAGGCGCAATTGAGCGATTTGAACGGACGCCCCCAGTATCTTACCGATGCCGGGCGCGGGCCGATTAAGGAACTGATATAACCGGGTCACAACCCAGGACAACAGGCGCGGCCGACGGGTAAATAGCCCGCCGGCCTCCGCCGCAAAAAAAGAGAACATGTTTCAAATAGGTGGACAACGACACGCCGCCCAGTGTGATGGCTGGAGCCGGCGGGATTTCCTGAGCGTGGGGGCGCTTGGCAGTCTGACCCTGCCGCAGCTGCTCGCCGCCGAGCAGGCCGCGGGTGTAGGGCGCAATCACAAGGCGGTAATCATGATCTACATGGCCGGCGCGCCGCCGCACCAGGATCTCATTGATCTCAAGCCCAATGCGCCCAAGGAATATCGCGGCGACCTGAACCCCATTGCCACCAACGTGCCCGGCATCCAGATCAGCGAGCTGCTGCCGAACATGGCGCGCATCATGGATAAATGGACCGGCATCCGCTCGATTGTCGGAGCGCCGAACGGCTCGCACGATTCGTTCATGTGCTACAGCGGCCGCAAGGGATCCACCTTTAACACCAACGGCCAGGCGCCCGGGGGATGGCCCAGCATCGGGGCGACGATTTCCAAGCTGCAAGGCACCGCCAAGGCCGGCATCCCTCCGTTCATTGGCTTGGCTCCGAAGGCAGGGCATCCGCCTTATGGGGCCAGCGGCAAGCCGGGCTTCCTTGGCGTAGGCCATGGCCCGTTCAAGCCCACTCACCATAGCAAGGATGACCTGACCCTCAACGACGTGTCCCAAAACCGTTTCGGCACGCGGCGTTCGTTGCTGGCTGGGTTTGACCAGTTCCGGCGCGATGTCGATTACAGCGGTCAACTGGCCGGCATGGATGCCTTTACCCAACAGGCCTTGGGCGTGCTCACCAGCAGCAAGATGGCGAATGCCATGGATCTGGAGAAGGAAGATCCCAAGGTGCGCGAGCGGTACGGCAAGGGCGATTCCAAGAACTTCGGTGACGGCGCGCCGCGCAACAACACGCACTTCCTGCTGGCCCGCCGGCTGGTGGAGGCCGGGGCGCGTTGTGTGACCTTGAACTTCGGCCGCTGGGATTTTCACAGCAAGATTTACGATGAGAAAAGCGGTGTGAACGGGCATGCGCCCATCTTCGACCAAGGCCTGTCCGCCTTGATTGAGGATCTGCATGACCGCGGCCTGAGCGATGACGTGGCCGTGATCGCCTGGGGCGAGTTCGGCCGCACGCCGAAGATCAACGGCAACGCCGGCCGCGATCACTGGCCCAAGGTCAGCTGCGCCTTTATGGCCGGAGGCCGGATGAACCATGGCCAGATGATCGGCGCCAGCGACAAGCACGCCGCCGAGCCGGCCGATCGGCCGGTGCACATGGGCGAGGTGCACGCGACGCTGTACCAGCACATGGGGCTCGATCCGAATACGACCACGATCTCCGATTTGACCGGGCGCCCGCAGTATTTGGTGGATGGCTGGAAGCCGTTACCCGAATTGATTTAACAGAATTAACAACGATTTAATAAATCCAAACCAACTAGAAAAGATTATGAAAAAGTGGATCCTGACAATGACCGTGATGGCCGGCGTGAGTTTCGCCGTGGCCAAGCCCAGTGCGCTGGAGCTGACGGCCCAGACCGGTGAAGGCGCCAAGGCGTTTAACCTGAAAGGCAAACACGCCCGTCAACAACTGGTGGCAACAGCCAAGGACACCGGCAAGGACGTGGATGTGACGCGCACTGCCAAGTACGCCGTCGCCCCGGCCAATGTGGTGGCGGTGACGCCAACCGGCTTGGTGACGCCGCTGGGCGATGGGGAGGCGACCATTACCGCCACCATCGACGGCGTGCAGAGCGAAGTGAAAGTGACCGTGACCGAATACGGCGTGGTGCAACCGATCAATTTCGCCAACGAAATCGTGCCGATCTTCACCAAGGCCGGTTGTAACGGCGGCGGTTGCCACGGCAAAAGCGGCGGCCAGAATGGGTTCCGCCTCTCGCTGCTCGGCTTTGAGCCGCACGAAGATTACGAGTACCTCGTGAAAGAGGGCCGCGGCCGGCGCCTGAGCCCGGCGTCCCCCGCCAACAGCCTGTTGCTCCTCAAGGGCGCGGCCATTCTGCCGCACGGCGGTGGCGCGCGGTTTGATCCGAACAGCTACGACTTCGCCCTGATCACCCGCTGGGTGGCCATGGGCATGCCGCGCGGCGAAGAGACCGACCCCACCGTGGTGGGCGTGGAGGTGTATCCCAAGAACCGCCTGGTGAGCGCCAATGCCGAACAGCAAATCAGCGTGACCGCTATATATAGTGACGGCCACACCGAAGACGCCACCCACATCGCCACCTACGAGGCGAACGACAAGGAAATCGCCGAAGTGGATGACACGGGTCACGTGAAGTTCTTTGAGCAACCGGGCGATGTATCGGTGATGGTGCGGTATCAGGGCCAGGTTGGTGTGTATCAGGCCAGCGTGCCCTTGGGCGCGCCGGTGAACGTGACGCCGCAGCCGCGCAACTTCATTGATGAACTGGTGTTCGCCAAGCTCAAGCGCGTGGGCATGCCGCCCTCGGCCGTGTGCGATGACGCCACGTTTATTCGCCGGGTGAGCATTGATATCGCCGGCCGCCTGCCAACCGATGCCGAGGCCAAGACGTTCCTCGAAAGCACCGACCCGGCTAAGCGCGATAAGCTGATTGACGCCCTGCTCGCCAGCACGGATTACGCGGATTATTTCGCCAACAAATGGGGCGCGCTCCTGCGCAACAAGCGCAGCAACACCAGCGCCATGCGCGGCAACTACGCCTTCCACGGCTGGATCCGCGACAGTCTGCATAAGAACGTGCGTTACGATGAGTTCGCCCGCTCCGTGCTCGCCGCCTCCGGTGACATGGGCCAAAACCCCGCCGCCACGTGGTATCGCGAGGTGAAGACCATGCAGACGCAGATGGAGGACACCGCGCAGTTGTTCCTCGGCACCCGCATGCAATGCGCCCAGTGCCACCATCATCCGTTTGAGAAATGGAGCCAGAAGGATTACTACAGCTTCAGCGCCTTCTTCTCCACGGTCGGCCGCAAGCCGGGCCGTAATCCGGGCGAGGAAGTCATCTACCACACACGCAAGGTGGCGCAGACCGCCAACAAGAAGGATGGCGGCACGGTCAAGGCGGCCGGCCTCGGCGACACGCCGCTGGATCTGACGGCTGATGATGATCCCCGCCATGCGCTGGTGGACTGGCTCTCGCAGCCGGCCAACAAGTTCTTCGCGCACACACTGGTGAACCGCTACTGGAAACACTTCTTCAGCCGCGGCCTGGTGGAGCCGGAAGATGACATGCGCGAGACCAACCCGCCGGTGAATCCCGAGCTGCTTGAGGGTTTGGCGCAGCACTTCATTCGGAACGGATTCGACATGAAGGATCTGATCCGCACGATCTGCCAGTCGCAGACCTATCAACTCAGCTCGATCCCGAATGAGTTCAACGCGAAGGACAAGACCTACTTCAGCCGCTACTATCCCAAGCGCCTGAATGCTGAGGTGTTGTATGATGCCATCAACCAGATGACCGATTCGCAGGCGAACTTCAGCGGATTGCCCGTGGGCACGCGCGCGGTGCAGCTGCCGGATAACAGCTTCAACAGCCAGTCCTACTTCCTGACGGTGTTTGGCCGGCCGGACAGCTCAAGCTCCTGCGAATGCGAGCGCTCCAGTGACGCCAGTCTGGCGCAGAGCCTGCACTTGCTGAACTCCAAGGATATCCAGAGCAAGCTCTCCAGCGGCAACGGCCGCGCCGCCAAGCTGGGCAGCACCAACGACAAGCGCGAGGCGGAAGAGAAAATCCGCGAGCTGTTCCTGCTCGCCTTCTCCCGCGAGCCGAGCGGCAGTGAAGTGCTGCTCGCCCGCCAGCATCTCGAGCGCGAAATCGAAGACGACAAGGGCGCGAAGAAGCCCGTGCCGCAGAAGGAATCCTACGAGGACATCATCTGGGCGTTGTTCAATACGAAGGAATTCCTCTTTAACCACTAATTAAAGAGGGCCCCGCAGTGGCTGATTCACCGCAACATGGCGCGGACCGCTTCGGCTGTCCGGAGTTCCGGCGCAACCTCGCGCTGGACCGCCGTGGTTTTGTGAAGGCCGGGGCCTTGGGATTGGGCGGCTTGTCGCTGTCCAACCTCATGCGGATGGAGGCCGCAGCCGCCGATCGGTCGGCTGTTTCCAACGAGAAATCCGTCATCATCCTCTGGAAACGCGGGGGCGCCAGCCAGCATGAGACTTGGGATCCCAAGCCCGATGCGCCTGCCGAATATCGCGGTTCCTTCGGTGCCATGAGCACCAAGGTGCCGGGCACGCAGATCTGCGATCTGCTCCCGCAATGCGCCAAGATGACCGACAAGTTCGCCATCCTGCGCAGCCTGCATCACACCAATGCCGGCCATTCCGCGGGGGATCAGATTCTCTTCACCGGCTATCCGCCCGGGCGGAATCCGAACGAGAACGTGTACCCCAGCTGCGGCTCCATCGTGGCCAAGCAGCTTGGACATCAGAATCCTGAGCTGCCGCCGTATGTGATGATTCCGCGCACGCTACCCGGAGTGGAGAGCGCGTATCTCGGCAAGAAATATTCGCCCTTTTACACGCAGGCCGATCCGGCCAACAAGGCCACCTGGCCGCAGAACGGCGGCAAGTTTGAGGTGCCCAATTTCGAATTGGCCGCCGGTTTGAACTTTAACCGGTTGGGTTCCCGCCGGGGCTTGCTCGATGGCTTCGACAAGATCCGGCGCGACATCGACAACAGCGGCAATGCGGAGGCCATGGACAAATTCCAGCAGCAGGCGTTGGATATTGTCACCAGCCCGAAAGCGCGCGACGCCTTCGATCTGGATGCCGAGCCGATGAAACTCCGCGAACGCTACGGATTCACACCGCAATATGATGCGCCCACGCCCGACCGCTGCGGCGTGCCGTCCTGGAGCCAACGCATTCTGCTGGCCCGCCGCCTGGTGGAGGCCGGCGTGCGATTGGTTACCGTGGATTTGCGTTGGTGGGATACCCACGTGAAAGGCTATGAAACCATGCGCGACGGATTCCTGCCGCGCTGGGATCAGGCATACACGGCGTTGCTGGAGGATCTCGAGCAACGCGGCCTGAACGATCGCGTGATGGTGATTGCTTGGGGCGAATTTGGCCGCACGCCGAAGGTCAACAAGACCGGCGGACGCGATCATTATCCGGGCGTGTTTAGCGCTGCCTTGTCCGGCGGCGGCATCCAGGGCGGAGCGGTGGTCGGATCCTCCGACAGCAAAGGCGCACTGCCCAAGGATCGTCCCCTGCATCCGCAGGATGTCCTGGCCACCATGTACCGCCATTTGGGCGTGGACACGAAGGTGGCCTATGAAGATTTTGCCGGCCGGCCGCATCCTGTGCTGCCGTTTGGCGATCCCATCGAAGAACTCTTTTGATCAACCCAAACTTTTGAAGCGTCCAATTATCAGACCACACATCCAGAACTGAACAACGAACAGACCGAATGAAAACCCACTCCCCCCTCCTGAAAGGTTTCACTCTTCTGGCCCTGCTCCTGTGGGCCCTGCCGGATGCGGCAGCACAACAACTCCCGCGTGCCCGCCTCACCAGCGTGTTTCCTGCCGGCGGCCAGCAGGGCACCACGCTGGATGTCACCGTGGCCGGTGGCGATCTGGATGGCGCCAATGCGTTGACCTTCTCGCACCCTGGCATCACCGCCAAACCCAAGCTGGATGGCGCCGGCAAGCTGGTGGCCAACCAATACACCGTGACCATCGGCAAGGATGTGCCCGTGGGCTTTCACGATGTCCGCACCAGCGGCGGCAAATACGGCGTGACCAACGTGCGCTCCTTTGCGGTGGGGGATCTGACGGAGATGACTTCGAACGGCGGCACCTCACTCGAGAACGCGGCCGAAGTCGCCTTGGGCACAATCGTCAATGGCCAAACGCCCGCCCGGAACTACGCCTATTATAAAGTGGCCCTCAAGAAAGGGCAGCGGATCATTGTCAATTGCCTGGCGCGGGATCTCGATTCCAAGCTGGAACCGGTGGTGATCGTCAAGAACGCCGCCGGCCTGGAGCTGGAGCGCAGCCGTTCCGGGCAGCCGGTGGATTTCATGCCGGTGACTGATGGCGAATACTACGTGGGCCTGCATGACTTTGTGTATGGTGGCGGGGCCGAGCATGTGTTTCGCCTGTCCATCTCCGAGCGGCCGCACATTGATTTCATCGTGCCGCCGGCCGGTGAACCCGGCAAGGCCGGTAAGTTTACCCTGTACGGCCGCAACCTGCCCGGTGGCACGGATAGTGGCATGGAGTTGGAAGGCAAACCGCTGCAGAAGCAGGAGGTGACCATTACGCTGCCGGGCGACTCCAAAGCCCGTACCAGCCTTGCCGGCACAGCGCCGGTGGGCCCGAGCCAGGCCGGGTTTGACGGTATTGAATACCGACTGTCGAGCCCCAAGGGTAGCTCCAATCCGGTCCGAATTTTCTTTGCCGATGCTCCAGTGGTTGGCGAAGCAGCTGTACCGAATGATAAACCGGCCGAAGCCCAGAAGATCACCATTCCCTGCGATTACGCCGGCTTGTTTTACCCGCGGCGCGATCGAGATTGGGTGACGTTTGATGCCAAGAAAGACGAGGTCTACTGGGTGGAAGTGGTCAGCGAACGCTTGGGCGTGCCGACCAATCCTTACTTCCGCCTCGAACGCGTCACCAAGAATGATCAAGGCGAAGAATCGGCCAGCACCGTCAAAGAGGTGCAGGACAGTCCGGTGAATATCGGCGGCGCGTCGTTCGACACCACCTCGGGGGATCCTTCGTTCCGGTTTGTTGTGCCGGCCGATGGAACCTACCGGTTGGTCACCTATGATTTGTTCAACAGTGGCGCCGCGAATAGTCTGTACCGACTCTCGATCCGCAAGGAAGCGCCCGATTTCCGGCTGGTTGCGATGGTGGAAGGTCCGCCCGCATTGCAAAACCAGGCATTGCCTATGCCCACGGCGTTTCTGCGCCGAGGCCAGGTGTTGCCGGTTAAGGTCATGGCATTCAAACGAGATGGATTCAATGAACCGATTGAAATTACCCTGAACGGCTTGCCCGGACATATCATTTCTAGCAAGGTGACGATTCATCCCGGTCAAAATTCCGCGCTCGTGCTACTCAAAGCCAAGGACGATGCCGCGGCGTGGTCGGGCAATGTGTCCGTTTCCGGCAAGGCCGCGGTCAATGGCAAAGCCGTCACCCATCAGGCCCGCACGGCGGATGTGACGACCATCGCCTACGACAGCCAATCCAAAAAATCCAAGGTCCGCGCGCGCCTGACTGGCAGCATGCTGATCACCGTGACCGATCAGGAAAAAGTGCCGCTGACGTTGGCCGCCAAGGAAGACAAGGTGTGGGAGCATTCCGTGTTTGGTAACATCAAGATCCCCATCAGCCTCGGATTTGATGACGGCTTCAAGGGGGTTGATAAAAATGTCGTGCTGGTCGGCCACCCCATCGTGTCCAAGTTCAAGGCGGTCAAGGTAGCCAAAGACAAGACCGAAGGCACCATCGACCTAAACCTAGCCACCTACAAACTGCCGGCGGGCGATTACACCCTGTATTTGCGTTCCCAAGTGAAGGGCAAATACAAACGCGTAAAGGACGACGAACTGAAAGCGGCCAAGGATGCCGTCACCGCCGCCGACAAGGTGGCGAAGGATACCAAAGCCGCCTCGGATGCCGCCGCGAAAAACAAGGATGCGACCGCGGAAGCCAAAGCCGCCGCCAAGAAGAAGAGCGATGACGCCGCCGTCGCCAAGAAGGCTGCCGATGACTTGGTGAAAAAGCTTACGGCCGGCAACAAGGCCGGGGACATCACCGCGACCTTCTTCAGCGAGCCCATTCAGGTGAAGGTTACCGCCGCGCCGGTGGATTTGAAGCCGCTGGAAGCCGTGACCATCAAGGCCGGGGAGAAGGCCGAAGTCAGCGTCAACGTCGGCCGCAAATACGAGTTCAAGGAAGAGATCACCATCAGCTCCAAGGCCGCTAGCGGCATCTCTGTGGCCAACGGCAAGATCGCCAAGGATCAGGCTGCCGGCAAACTCACCTTCACCGTCGGCAAGACAGTGAAGCCCGGCGATTACAACTTTGAGGTCACCGCCCAGATGCGGTTGAACAACCAAAACATCACCGTCAAACAACCAGTCACTGTCAAGGTGACTGCAGCTCAATAAATTAATTCATGATACGCACATTGATTCCCTACGCCGCCGCCTTGTTTGTCGTCGGCACAGTGGCACAGGCCGCGCTGCCTGTGGCCAGCCTGAACCGCAAGACGCCGGTGGATTTTCAGGATGAAATCCTGCCCATCTTCCGGGCCAATTGTCTGGCCTGTCACAACCAAACCAAGGCCAAGGCCGATGTGATTCTGGAAACGCCCCAGGACATCGCCGAGGCGGATCTCGTGGTGCCCGGCAAGCCGATGGAAAGTTTCCTGTTCCTGACCGCCACGCACGCCGAAGACCCGGCCATGCCGCCCAAGGACAACAAGTCCGGGGCCAAGGATCTCAGCCCGCAACAGCTGGCGTTGATCAAGCTCTGGATCGAGCAGGGCGCAAAAGGCGAGATACGTGCCGCGCGCAAGATCGAGTGGCAGCCGTTGCCGCCTGGCCTTAATCCCATCTATTCCGTGGCTGTGTCGCCGGATGGCCAATACGCAGCAGCGGGTCGGGCGAACCAAATCTTTGTGTACCACATCCCGAGCAAGACGCTCGTCACACGCCTGACCGATCCGGCTCTGCTAAAAGACGGCAAGTACAAGGATGGAGTGAGCCATCAGGACCTCGTCCATTCGCTCGCCTTTTCACCGACCGGCGATCTGCTGGCCAGTGGCGGGTATCGTGAAGTGAAACTCTGGCGCCGCCTGCCCGTCAGCGCGGCCAAGTCCCTGAACCTCGGTTCGGACAAGGGTATACAGGCTGTGAGCGGCGATGGCAAATGGCTGGCCGTGGCCGAGGGCAATGCCATTAAGGTGTACGATCTGGCCGAGGGCAGCGCCGCAAAGACGCTGGCCGGGCTCAAGACTCCCGCCACCAGCGTGGCGTTCTCCGCCGACAGCACCAAGATCGCAGCCGGTGCCGAGGATGGCGGATTGTTGGCCTGGACGTTGGCCGACGGCAAAGCCGCCGCTGTAGCGCCGCCCGCGGAAGGCGAAGCGCCCAAGCCGGTGAAGGTTAACGCCGTAGCATTCCTAGCCGAAGGCAAGCAACTCGCTGCGGCCCAGGAGAATAACCTGATCGCAGTTTACAATGTCACCGACAAGCTGGAAGCCGCCGGCGAACTTAAGGGCCATACAGGTCCGGTCACCTCGCTGGCGGCCGTGCCCACCGCGCCGACGCAGCTTGTCTCCGGCGCCAACGACAGCACCGTTCGGCATTGGGACGCCAATGGCTTTAAGATGGTACGCCAAATCGGTGCGGGCGGCGCGGTCAGCGCCGTGGCCGTTAGCCCGGATGGCACCCGCATTGCCTTGGTACTCACCGGAAAAAACGCTCGGCTCTTCAATGCCGCTAACGGCCAATTGGTGGCCGATCTGAAGGGTAATCGACAGGCAACTGAGGCGTCCGCCGCCAAGGATCGTTTTGCCGCCTACGCCAATGCCGAGGTCACCTACCATACCGGCAATCTCAAGACCAAGACCGACGATCACAAGAAGGCTGATGATCGCGTTAAGAAAGCCGATGAAGCCCTCAAGAAGGCCGAGGCCATGCCCATAGCCGAGAAGAAAAAGATCTTTGACGAAGCGGAAGCCGTCCGCGTGGCCGACGAAAAGAACTACGAGAAACTCAAAGCCGATTACGATGCGATCCTGAAAACCTTTGAGGAACAGGACACCGCGGCCAAGACCGCCGAAGCGGCCACCAAAACCGCCGTGGATGCCGCCAAGGCACCAGCGACTGATGCCGCCAACAAGGCCAAGGATGCCACAACCAAACGGACGGCTGCGGATAATGCCAAAAAGGTATTGGACGCCGCCAAAACGGCACTGAAGCAGGCGGAAGATAAGTTGAAAGCGGCCGGCGACGACGCGGCCAAAGCGGCGGCACAGAAGGCAGTGGACGCGGCCAAGGCCAAAGTGGCTTCAACGGATCAAGCGTTCAAGGGGGCGGACACCGCTGCCAAGACTACCGAACAGGCCAGCACCACGGCCAAGGCGGCGGCGGACAAAGCCAAGGCTGCCGCCGATGCCGCCACCAAGGTGTCCGCGGATAAACGCAAGTTGGCCGCCGAAACGCAAAAGAAACGCGACGATCTCAACAAGCAACAGGCGGATGCGAAGAAGAAATTTGATGACTCCGTGAAGAAAGTTACGGCGGCGGAAACCGAGTACAAGAAACTCGAAGAACCCCGCCAGCAAGCTGCCAATGAGTTGAAGCTCTCCAAGGAAGCCCTGGTGAGAGCGGATGCGGCCAAGAAGGAAGCCGAAACCCAAAAGGCGACGGCGGACAAGCAGAAGACGGATGCCGATGCGGCAGCCAAGACGGCCAAGGACGGGTTGGCGCAGGTCGACAAGCCCGTGTTCGCTGTGGCGTTCTCGGCCGACAGCAAGCGCGTGTTGACCGGTGGGGAAGATCAGTTGATTCACATTTGGAACACGGCCGATGGCAAGGAAACAGAAGTGGTAACCGGCCACAAGGGTACGATCAACGCGCTTGCCGTTACCGCGGCGGGCGGCTTGGTGAGTGGCAGTGCGGATAAGACCGCGGCGATTTGGAATCTCGCATCCGAATGGAAACTGGAACGCACGCTGGGCACGGGCAGCCATGATTCGCCCATTGTGGATCGCGCCGCCGCATTAGCCTTCAGCAACGACGGCAAGCAGCTAGCGGTCGGCGGCGGCGAACCCAGCCGCAGCGGAACGGTCCATGTGTTTACTGTGGCCGACGGGAAAAACACTAAGAACCTGCTCGAGGTGCACAGCGACACAGTGATGGGACTGCAATTTAATGCAGACGGCACCCAGATCGCCAGTGGTGGTGCGGATAAATTCGCCAAGATCTCAAATCTGGCTGATGGCAAGATTCTCCATTCGTTTGAGGGCCACACGCATCACGTGTTGGGCGTGGCCTGGCAATACAACGGCCGCATCCTCGCCAGTGTCGGTGCCGATAATGAGATCAAGGTGTGGAATGTGGTTACTGGCGAACGCGCCGGTAAAGTGGCTGTGGGCAGCAAGGAAGTCACCTCAATCCATTTTGTGGGCTACACGGACAATGCCGTGGTTACGGCCGGCGACAACCGAGTACGGCGAGTGCGGGTGCCGTTGGGCAATCCCAGCAACGTCCGTGACTTCAGTGGGGCGACGGATTATGTGTACTCTTGCTCCGTGTCGGCGGACGGTAACGTCATCGTGGCCGGCGGCGCGGATGCGGTGCTGCGGGTTTGGAACGGAGCCAACGGCCAGTCCCTAGTCACCTTCGAGGCTCCCCAGCCGGAGGCCAGCGAACTGGCAACCAAGCCATAGGAAACCATTTCCCACGGCCGCGATGCTTCGGTGTCTCGGCTTTTTTAGTTGAGGATAACTGGCCGTTGACGGTCCAGCTTCTGGAGCTTTTGATTTCCTTCAATGGCTGCAAAAACGACAGGGCGTTACACCCTTGGGATTGATGTTGGGGGAACAAAGATTTTGGCCGGCCTCTTCGACCAGTCGCTGAAGCTAAAGGCCAAGTGGAAGATCAAAACTAAGGCCGACCGCGGAGGGGACGTAGTGATCGATCGCATCGTACGTGCCGCGCGTGAGTTAGTGGAGGATCAGGGTCTCCGCATGGCCGATATTCGCGCCATCGGGTTGGGCGTGCCCGGCGTGGTGATTAAGGGGCGCGTGTTCAATGCCTACAATCTTCATTGGGATGAGGTGGCCATCCAGTCCATCCTGCGTCGGCGATTGCGCGTGCCGGTTTTTGTCGATAACGATTGCAATCTGTTTACCCTCGGCATCCATCGCGTGGAGCTGAAAGGCAAACCACAGAACATGGTTGGCGCCTTTCTTGGCACGGGATTTGGCGGCGGGGTGATTTTGAATGGCGAATTGTTCCGCGGGCACAACTATGCTGCCGGCGAGTTTGGCCAGATGACCATCGACAAAAACGGGCTAAAGACCGCGCATAGTTTCCGAGGAAGCCTCGAATCGCTGGCTAGTCGCACGGGCATAGTGCGGCACTTACGCAAGGCGGTGTTGGAAGGGGAAGAGACGATGCTGCTGGACGAGCTCGGGCAGCACCTCACTGGCGTACGCAGTCGGCATCTGCGCATGGCCTTGGCCGAGCGGGATCCGTTGGTTAAACGCATCGTTAAGGAAGCTGCGGAGGATACTGGCATAGGTTTGGCGGCGATTATCAGCGCGTTTGGACCCGAATATGTCATGCTAAACGGCGGAGTGATTGAGGCGCTCCATAAGGTGATGCTGCCGATCATCCGTAAGACCGCTGCGTCACATGTGTTGCCGGGCACCATTGAGGGCATCAAGATTTTGCCCAGTACCTTAGGCGATGACGGCGGCATTCATGGAGCCGCCATATTCGCCAAGGAATCGCTGGCCGCCCGTCCGAAGCGTTAGGCTATACTCTGGTTTTGGTTTTCCGGCGGGGCTGAGGCGACAGTGAATTCAAGGGAGTCCTGCTGAGGTCGCTCTACGGCTTGACGGCTGAGTTCCATGAACTTCAATTGACTGCGCACAGTCGCGTCGGTGCCGACGGATGTGAGCTGCTCGTAGGTACCATCGGGTCGTAGTTGATGCGCCTTCACATTATCACCTAAATGAGTTGGCAGAATTTCGTGGAGGATCCGCGATTGCAGCGCCGGCTCCTCAATCGGGAAGGCTACTTCGATGCGTTTCTTAAAATTCCGATACATCCAATCGCCGCTGCCCACATAAATCTCCGGGGTATCGTCGTTGGCGAAATAATAAATCCGGCTGTGCTCTAGGAACCGGTCCACGATACTGCGCACGGTGATCGTGGGGCTGAATTCTTGCACTCCTGGCCGCAGGCAGCAGATTCCGCGAACGACTAAATCAATTTTTACTCCCGCTTGGCTCGCTTCGTAGAGCGCTTCAATCACGGGCTTATCCACCAGCGAATTCATCTTGGCGACAATCCTTGCGGGTTTGCCGGCGCGGGCATAATCGGTTTCGCGTTCGATGAGTTTCAACGTGCGTGATTGGAATTCGAACGGGGCCACCATCAGTTTGGTTGTGCCCTCGAACTGGCAGAAACCGGTCAACAAATTGAACACCGCCGCCGCGTCTTCGCCGTATTCCGGCCGACAGGTCATTAGGCCGAGGTCCGTGTATAGTTTAGCCGTGGTCGGATTATAATTACCGGTGCCGAGGTGCACATAACGTCGCAGGCCATCTTCTTCCTGACGCACGATCAGGCAGAGCTTGGAATGAATCTTGTAGCCGACCAACCCGTAGCTAACGTGCACACCGGCCTCTTCCAGCTCCCGCGCCCAGCGAATGTTGCTGGCTTCATCAAACCGGGCTTTTAACTCCACCACGGCCGCCACCTGTTTGCCGTTTTGCGCCGCGCGCATGAGGGCGCCGGCAATGCGGGGATCGCTGCCGGCGCGATACAGCGTCTGCTTGATGGCCAGCACCTTGGGATCCGTCGCCGCTTGTTCCAGCAGCTCCACCACGCACTCGAAACTTTCGTACGGATGATGCAGCAGCACGTCCTGATTACGAATGACTTCGAAGATGTTCGTGCGTTTTCGGAACACGGGCGCCGGCGCCGGCACGAAATGGGCGTCGCGTAATTCAGGCGAATGATCCCCCTTTAACAGGCCGTTCAGGTGGATGGGGTTCACCGGACCGTGAATACGGTACAGATCGTCCTCCGAGAGCTCCAGTTTTTCAAGTAGCTCATGAACGAGTTCTTCGGGCGTGTCGTGGTCCACCTCGAGGCGTACAGCGTGGCCACGGCGGCGGTTGCGTAATTCGTTTTCCACTGCCTTGAGGATGTTATCCGCGTCCTCCTCATCCACATACAATTCGCTGTTGCGGGTCACGCGAAAGCGCCAACTACCGAGTACTTTGTTGCCCGGGAACAGGGACTCGATGAAATGCGAAATGATATCTGCCAGAAACACGTACTCATGCGAGGTGTCTCCATGCGGTAGCTGGACCAGACGTGGGATCACCCGTGGCACCTGTACAATGCACAGGCGTTGTTCAATGCCGCGTTTGCTTTGGCGTTCGACGCGCGTGATGATATTGAGCGATTTGTTGAGGATCAGTGGAAACGCCTTGGAGGGATCCACCGCCAGTGGCGTCAGTACGGGGCGAACTTTTTCATCGAAAAACTCCTCCAACCATTTGCGATTGCTGTTTGATAAAGCTTCGATTTCATGAAAGCGAAATCCTTTCTTACTCAACTGCGGCTGCAAATCATCGCGCCAGCACCGACACAGATCATCCACCATCCGATGTATCCGCAGCGAAGCCGCCTGATAAGTCTCCGTGGGCGTGCGCCCGTCCAGGCTACGCTTAACCACGGCACTTTCAATCTGCTGCTTCAGTCCTGCAATACGTACCTCAAAAAACTCATCGAGATTTGAGTTGGCGATGCAAAAAAACTTCAACCGCTCGAGCAGCGGATTGGTTGAATCCAGAGCCTCCTCCATCACACGCTGGTTGAACTCCAACCAGCTCAATTCGCGATTAATAAAACGTGAAGGCACTCGACTCATGGGCGAAACGTCAGCCTAACACACCTTATCCCCAAAATCATGCCTTTCCATGTAACATGAGTGAAAAGCATGTTTTCGACAGAAATGGTCAAAAAATTGTTAAAAAACATCCCCGCTATAGCGACCAATTCACACCAAAACACAGATTATTCAGGATTTGTGCAGATATTATTCCCACGAAGACTAACGGGAAATTTTTTCATAAACCCCTGAAAAAGAGTGGTTTCTGAAAGCGATATTAAAAAGGCGCAGGTTTATCCTCACCTTATCCACATGTGTTTCTGGCAAAAAGGGAGCTTTTCGGCCCGTGAAAGGCCCATTATCCTCAAACCATGCGACACATGGCGATTCTTCTCCTGACCTATAGCATTTCCCTCGCGGGCGATTGGCCGAACTGGCGCGGGCCTGCCCACACCGGTATTTCGGCTGAACCCGTGCCCAAGCCGGACTTCAGCAAGATCGCTTGGCGTGCTAAGATCGGTGTTGGGTTTTCCAGTATGGCCGTGGCCGAAGGGCGCGTGTTTGCCTTGGGCTGTTCCGGTCAACGTCAGGGCAATCAGGAGACCTTTCATTGCCTTGACGCCGCCACGGGCAAATCCGTTTGGACCGACACTTATCCGGCGGCCTTGGTTGATTACCTTCATGAAGGCGGCCCCTGCGCTTCGCCTACCGTCGATGGAAAACGAGTCTATGGTGTGAGCAAATCCGGTCGACTGGTCTGCTATGACACCGCGACGGGCAAGAAACATTGGACCGTGGACCTGATGGCCAAAGCCGAACTGCCGCGCCCGCCCGAATGGGGTTTTGCCGCCTCGCCGGTAGTCCTAGGCAATCTGTTGATCGTAGAGGCAACATTCACGTGTGCATTGGATAAAACCACCGGCAAAGAAATCTGGCGCAGCCAGGCTTACAAGCCGGCCTATGGCTCGCCCATTGCGTTCCAGTTTAAAAACAAAACCTATCTAGCCACCTTAAAGACCGATGGATTGGTCATCCTTGACGCCGCCAACGGCAAAACCGTGGCCTTTCAGGATTGGCGCACCTCTTTCCGCACCAACTCCACTACGCCAATCATCATCGGTAACAAAATCTTTATTTCCACCGGCTACCGGCGTGGCTGTGCAC
>CAJWVY010000026.1 GCA_913048135.1 uncultured Verrucomicrobiales bacterium | reverse complement strand
TGACGCCCGACTCGGTGGCGACGGAGTACTCGGGGAACGACGGGTTCTTCAGCGAAAAGAGGCAGAGGAGGCCGCTCCCCTGCTTGAAGAACTCGTAGCTCCCGTAGCCGATCGCGAAGAGGTCGGGGTACTCGGGGTTCCACTTGACCGAGGTCACGTGCTTCTTCTTCGCCTTCTCGTGGAAGAACTTCCATAACGGGAGCATCGTCCCCTCGCCGTCGCGGTACTGGTCGGGGGGAAGAAGGGGTGAGAGGGGGTGGGGCAGCGGCAGCGGGGACAGCAGCGTTGCTGAAGATATTGGCGGGGTCCACAACGCGCCCGCCTTGAAGCAGCACCAAACTCATCGGCGCCACCATACCCGCTGCCCGATTGACAACGCAAGCGAACACGCTAAAGTAACTCCGTTGCGGGTGTAGCTCAACGGTAGAGCGGGAGCCTTCCAAGCTCTTGATGAGGGTTCGATTCCCTTCACCCGCTCCATTTTTCCCAGTCGGCTTTCGTGTCGATATCCGCCAATGTCCGCAAAGTTTGGACTGGTAAACCTACCTGCTTGGCTCGATTCATTGTTTCACTAAACACGCGATCAGTGCTCCAGTGGATGCCCGTAAACAAATCCAGATAACATTCACGCATGCCGATCAACCAATAGCCGCCGTCACGGGCCGGGCCAATGACAACGGGGTGAATTTCGAGGGCGCTTCGGGCTTCATCGAGATCAGTCGGCTCAATGGTCGGGCAATCCGTTCCGATCAAAATGGTCGGGCCGGCTGTTTCCTGAAAAGCCCGTTTCATCCGATCTCCGAGGTCTCCACTGCCTTGTGGGGCACTGCTCCAACCGGGTTGGAGCAGCGATTGGATTTCCGATTTCGCGTCATCCGGAGTGAAACGGAGTTGAACTCGATTAAAGCCACGGAGCGTTTCCAGGACGGACAGGGACATTTCCATGTATGCCTGACAGGCGGCTTCCGGCCCAATGGATTTAGCGAGCCGAGTCTTCACTGCGCCGGGGCGGGGCGCCTTGAGGAAAACGATGATCAACGGTTCGGGCATCCTTGACTTTCGTGGCCAATCATTGTGCCATCGCTCACGGACTTCAACCTTCGGATATTGTGAAAAAAATTAACGTCGGCATTATCGGATACGGCTGGGCTGCTACGGCCCACATCGACGCCATCAACGCCACTGGCATGGCGCAGGTCACCAATGTGTACTCCTCGCGTTTGCTGGATGATGACGAGCTCAGTGCGCGGCATGGTGGACGGATTAAATCCACGGTGAACCTGAAGGACATTTATTCCGATCCTAACATCGATGTGATCGACATCACCAGCTATCCCTACCAACACGCCGATCAGGTGGTGGCGGCGGCCAAGGCCGGCAAGCATATCATTGTGGAGAAGCCGCTGACTTTGGCAAAACGCGATCTCAATCGCATGACTAAGGCGGTGAAACAGGCCAAGGTAAAAACGTGTGTCTGTTTTGAGGTTCGGTTCTCAGCGGAATTTCTGACGCTTAAATCCGTGATTGATCAGGGGCTGGTCGGTAAAATTCATTACGGCGAGGTGGATTATTACCACGGTGTTGGACCGTGGTACGGGCAATATCGCTGGAACGTCAAGAAAGAGGCTGGCGGTAGCAGCCTGCTTTCGGCCGGTTGCCATGCGATGGATGCGCTGTTGTATCTCATGGGCAACAAAGATGTGGTGGAGGTTTCCAGTCATTCCACCAAATCCAAAAATCGAATTTTCCAGAAGTACGAATACGACACTACCAGCGTCACGATCCTGAAATTCAAGGATGGCCGCATCGGTAAGGTGGCCAGCGTGATTGACTGCCTGCAGCCATACTACTTCCACACACACCTCGTGGGCAGTGAGGGCAGTATTTTGGATAACAAGTTCTACTCCAGCAAGATGGGTGCGCTGAACAAGAATGAATGGAGTACGCTGGCCACGCAGTTGGTGGACTCCGGCGATGTGAGTGATCACCCGTATCAAACGCAGTTCGAGGCCTTCTTCAAGGCGCTGCGGGCGGGCAAGGAGATGCCGCACACGAGCCTTGCGGATGCGGCCCGTTCGCATGAGATCATTTTTGCGGCGGACCAATCAGCGGCCACCGGCAAGCCGGTCCGGATCAAATAATCACCATGCCCAAGCCGTCGGCCATTGCCATCGGGGCGCACCCGGATGACATCGAATTCTACATGGCCGGTACGTTGCTTCAGCTGCAGGCCGCAGGTTGGACGATTCATTATTTCAACCTTTCCTCCGGTAATCTGGGCAGTGTGAAAATGCCGCCGGAGAAGACTGCTCGAACGCGGGCCAAGGAAGCCCGCCAGGCAGCCCGTGTTCTGGGGGCGACATATCACTCCAGCATCTGCCGAGATCTTGAAATTCTCTATACCGTGCCCACGCTGCGCAAAGTGGCGGCAGCCATCCGTAAAAGCAAAGCGTCCATCGTGCTGACGCATTCGCCGGTGGATTATATGGAAGATCACACCAACACCTGCCGGTTGGCGGTGACGGCGGCGTTTACGCATGGGATGCCTAATTTCAGGACGACACCCGTTACACGGCCGTACGGTGATGATGTGACCGTGTATCACGCCATGCCGCATAGTTTGCGCGGGCCGCTTCGTGAAAAAATTGTCCCCGGCGCCTTTGTAGACACAACGGTTGTTCACGAGCGTAAGATAGAGGCACTGGCAGCGCACGCTAGTCAACAGGATTGGTTGGATACGAGTCAGGGGATGAATTCATACCTCAAAACCGCGGATGACATGTCCCGTCATGTCGGGAAGTTGTCCAAAAAATTTAAGCACGCCGAAGGTTGGCGGCGCCACTTGCATTACGGATTCAGCGGGGAAGAACTGGATCCGTTGGCGGAAGTCTTAGGGAAAAGCTATCGCATCAACCGTGACTACGAGCGTTCGCTCGAGAAAGGAATTTAATCATGCCCAGAAAACTCAGCACCATTGCGCCGGACTGGTGGGATTACACCACGTTGGATAATGAGATTATCAACGACGCGGCAAAGTTGACGCCGCGCCAAATGGAGCGCCTGTCGCGTCCCGGCTTCAAGGTGGTGATGTACGATACGTTGGAGGATTTTTATCTGGCGGAGGCATTGGAATACATCGAGGCTTGGCGGCAATCCACGCCCGATAATCCCGTGGGTATTTGTGGGCCGATCGGCCCTACTGAACAGCTACCTCTCGTGGCGCGTCTGGTAAATTCGCTCGGACTCAGCCTGCGCTCATCGCATTTCTGGGGAATGGACGAATGGCATGATGGTAAACGTGAGGTGTCCATGGATCATCCTTTGTCGTTTGAGAAGGCCGATCGCGAGCTGTGTTTCAACCGGATCGATCGTCGGTTGCGGATGCCGGATGAAAACATGCATTTCCCCAAGGCCGACACAGCGCCGTTCATCTCAAGCTGGGAAGGTGTACGCTGCGCGGTGATGCAAGGCGGGCAGGGCGATATCAAGCATTGGGCCTTCAATGATCCCTTGCCGCGAAAAGGTAAATGGAAGAACAGCCCGCCATCGCCCAAGGAATATCGCAAGCTCGGCACCCGCGTGGTGGATCTGCATCCCGTGACGTTGGCGCAAAACGCTCGCACCAGTGGCGGCGGTAATATCACCATGGTGCCCCAAAAGGCGATCACTGTGGGGCCGCAGGAAACATGGCAGGCGGAGAAGGTTTCCATTTGGCACGCGGGCACCCACGATAATCCACTGGGCCAACGCCTTACCACCTTGATGATTGCCAAGAACATCGCCGACAGCGCCGTGCCCATGAGTTTACTGGGCGATCATCCCAACGTGCAGTTCAATTTTTACCGTGGCGGCATCGGCACTTGCGCGGTGGAAATGCACTAACCGGGGCCGCGCAGCCTTGCTCTCGCGAAAGCCGGGCCTATAATCCGCGCCGTGCTGGACATCAAATACATCCGTCAGGAACCCGACGCTGCCCGTGAACGTCTTGCCCAACGGGGCGAGGATGCGGGCAAGATCGATGAATTGCTGGCGCTCGATGAGAAACGCCGCGGCATTGTCACTGAGGTGGAGACCCTGCAGGCCGATCGCAATGCGGCCTCCAAGGAGATTGGCGCCCTCATGGGGCAGGGAAACAAGGAAGAGGCAGAAGCCAAGAAGGCAGAGACCCGTGAGTTGGGCGATCGCATTGATGCGCTAAACACGCAAAAGAATGAGGCGGATGAGGCGTTCAATAATTTGATTCTAACACTGCCGAACCTGGCACATGCCTCCGTGCCGGTGGGGCCGGATGAATCGGCCAATGAAGAGATCAAAGTGCACGGTGACAAGCCGGCGTTTGATTTCGAGCCGAAAGGGCATGTGGATTTATGCGACGCCTTAGGTCTGATCGATTTCGAGCGAGGCACCAAATTGTCGGGCAGCGGCTTTTTGCTCTACACCGGTTGGGGCGCGCGCCTGGAACGGGCGATGATCCAGTATCTGCTGGACCTGCACGTGCACGAGCACGGTTATACCGAAGTGAGCCCGCCGTTCATGGTGCAGGCCGAGTGCATGGAGGGCGTGGGGCAATTCCCGAAATTTCTCGATCAGGCATACGCCGTGCAGGAAGGGCTGGACGGGGAGACGCTGGGTAAACGTTATCTCATCCCCACAGCCGAAGCGCCTGTGGCAAACCTGCATCGCGGGGAGATTTTGAGCGAAACGGATTTGCCGAAATATTATTGCGCCTACAGCCCGTGTTTTCGCGCGGAAGCTGGTGCGGCAGGTGTGGCCACGCGCGGCATGATTCGTGTGCACCAATTCGACAAGGTGGAGCTAATCAAGGTGGTGAAGCCGGAAGACGGTTATGATGAGCTTGAGAAAATGCTCATTAACGCCGAGACCGTACTACAGCAATTGGGGCTACACTACCGCGTCCTCGCCCTCAGTAGCGGCGATATGGGCTTTGCCGCGGCCAAGACGTACGACATTGAGGTTTGGGCACCGGGGCAGGGGGGCTATCTGGAAGTTAGCAGCGTTTCCAATACCGAGGACTTTCAGGCGCGCCGGATGAAAACGCGTTTCAAGGCAGAGCAGGGCGGCAATCAACTGCCGCATATTCTGAACGGTAGCGGCGTCGCCTTGGCCCGTTTGTTTGTGGCTCTGATAGAAACGCATCAGCAAAACGACGGCTCAATCAAGATTCCCGAGCCGCTACAGCCGTACTTACGGGCAGACACCATTCCGGCCGCCTAGCCATGCGTATCTTGCAGGCGACTAGCGAATTCTTCCCTTACTCCAAAACCGGTGGACTTGCCGACATGGTCGCCGGCCTCAGCGGCGCACTGGCCGAATTGAGTGAAGACGTCACGGTGGCCACACCGTTGTATCGGGGTATTCGAGAACAAGTGCCCGATCTCAAGCCGTTTGGACCCAAAGTCATTTTGCCTCTCGGTAAACAGACTTTTACCGGTCGATGGTGGAAAGCGACTGAATCGAACGGGCTGACACTTTTGTTTTTGGAGCAGGAAGGTTTCTATGATCGACCGGGGTTATACATGGCGAATGGCGATGGATATTGGGATAACCCCGAAAGATTCATGTTTCTCAGTAAAGCTGTGGCACAATTGGCTGGCGAATATGATGTGGTTCATGTGCATGACTGGCAGACAGCTTTTGTGCCGATGCTGCTACGCGCCAGCGGCTCTCGAGTGATTCCACGCACAGTGCTCACAATCCATAATTTGGCCTACCAAGGCCAATGCGAAGCAACGCGATTTGAGATTACTAATTTGCCATGGAATTGGTTTCACTCAGAAGGGCCGGAATTCTGGGGCAGCTTAAATTTTTTGAAAGCCGGTTTACACTACGCCGATGCGATCACCACGGTGAGTCCGCAATATGCGAAAGAAATTCTTACACCGGAATTTGGGGAGGGGTTGGAGGGCGTGCTGCAAAGCCGCCAGGATGTGTTGTCCGGGATTCTGAATGGCGTTGATTACGGCGAATGGAATACGGTCGAAAACCCATATTTGGCGGCCTCGTACAATGCGGATGATTTATCCGGTAAAAAAGTCTGTAAACAATTTCTCCAAACAAAGTTTGGGTTAGCGGTTTCGGATGTCCCCATGTTTGGAATGGTGTCGCGACTAGCCGAGCAAAAAGGAATTGATGTTTTGTCTGAAGCACTGGGTGATATATTGTGCGAAAAGGAAATTCAGTTTGTCGGATTGGGTTCAGGGGATGATCAACTAGCTGAACAATTACATTCTTTGCAGGAACGGTTTCCGGAACAAGTCGGATTCGAAAATGGATACAGTAACGCGTTGGCGCATCAAATCGAAGCCGGCGCTGACTATTTTGTCATGCCGTCAAGATTTGAACCATGCGGATTAAATCAAATGTATAGTTTACGATACGGAACCATTCCCATCGTTAATGGGGTGGGCGGGTTGGTTGATACAGTAAGAGATATTGGCGACCAACAGGCTACAGGATTAGTTTTGAATCGGCTTTCTGTTCAGGCACTTGCTGCAGCATTTAAAAAGGCCTGTGATATTCATGGCTCAGCTCAGTCCTTTGAAATATTGAAGAGAGGAATGAATGCTGAATACGGATGGGGTAATTCATCCAATCAATATCTCAAATGCTACCAGTAGCACCAATTAACCCCAAAACACGCCCTCAAACTAAATTGCATATAACATATATTGTGCGAATGTCTGTAGTGCGAGTGGTGGTTGGTGAAATTCGTTAGCGGTGGCTCCAGCCGAATCTTGGCGATAGTGGCGGCCAGTAGACAAAGGAAGAATGGCCGATGACGTTTTCCTGAGGGAGTTCTCCCCATTCCCGGGAATCACGGCTGTTGACGGTATTGTCGCCGAACATCAGGTAATGCCCGGGATTAACGCTGATTTGGTTGTCGTAGTTCAAAAGGCCGATTGGCGTGTGTCCTGAGTAGATGGAATCTTGTGCAAATTGTTCTGCCTCGAATATGTGTTGATCACCTTTTTGAACGATGACTTTTGGGTGGCTATAAAGTTTGGAAAAACCTTCGTAGGTGCTATCAATACGCCGAACCTGATCGTCCCCAAATAATCCTTTGTTGCGGACATTCAATTGACGATCATGGCCTAGTGTCACGGTGTCGCCACCAACACAGACTAGCCTTTTAATGTAAAACGTCTCAGCGATTGGGGCTGATGCGCTTCGGGATGGAATGCTGTCCTGGCTGATGGTGAAGATGGCGATGTCCCCACGCTTCGGCTTTCTGAAATTGTACGTCATCCGGTTAACGAATAGATGGTCGCCGGTTTTAACGCGGAGGTTGAAAACATACTCACCTTTTTTTGAGGTGGTTTTGCTGATATAAGGACTGGTGTGACTGAGAAATGGTTCGCCGGCGCGGACGGGTGGGAACCAAATATTTTTTGTGATTTGCTTTCCTTGCGAATTAATGAATTCAAAAGTTTGTTTTGAAATTAAAGGGAACACTTGTTTTGGCGGGTGAACCATTCGCAATGTCCAATCACCTTCCGCCTTAAGGCTGTGGTAGGAATAACCTCTTAATTTATCTATCAATTTACTGCCCCAGCTTGGTGGGGCAATGGGCTTAATGTTAAATGGTTGGCGTGGAATGGGTTCGCCGGTGTCGATTTTGACCTCGTGCGGTGAAATAACTTTTTGAATCCGCGCATCGTTTTGGCCGGTGCTGAATTGAATGATGCGTCCCTGGTCGTCGGGTGTGAAAAAGTTGCCGTCGGTCACAAAGGTCCCCTGCTCTGCCTGTCCCTGCAAGGTATCGGAGTTTTTTTCGCTCAAATCCGAGGCAGTAATGCCGTAGAGCGTGGGTTGCATGGAGCCGGTTGGGATCTTGAATGGCTGAAAGAAAAACGTCCGGAAAGCGAGCACCAGAGTGGCTACGAGGAGAAATGTCTCCACCAGATCGCGGCCGGCCGAATCGGGCAGATGCAAGGTCTCGCTAGCGGTTTTAAACAAATTCTCTCTCGCTTCCTTGAGCGCAGTCGCGTTCTTGGTGCGAATGATCCTTCCCTTGAATTCTGTCTGTAATTGATCGAGAGATTCCTGAAGTGCCTCGGTGGCCTTGGGCTTCAGGAGATCGCGTTGGGCCAGTAGGTGTTTGTTGATTTGCTTGTGCTCCTCCCGCGCTTGTAGAACACGTGTATTCGGGATGGGAAGCGGAATGATATCCCAGAGATAGGAGACGTAAAAATCGTCTGTGATGGACCATTCTTTGTTCATGCCTTGAGCACCTTGATGAAGGCGTCCTGCGGGATGTTTACCGAGCCGATTGATTTCATCCGTTTCTTGCCTTCCTTTTGTTTCTCCAGCAGCTTGCGCTTACGGGAAATATCGCCGCCATAACACTTGGCCGTCACGTCTTTTCGTACGGCACCGACGGTTTCGCGGGCGACAATGCGACCGCCAATGGCGGCCTGGATGGCGACTTTGAATTGCTGGCGCGGGATCACCTCTTTCAACTTGGCGGCCAGCGCCCTGCCCCGTTGCTCGGCTTTGTCAAAATGAACAATGCAGGAAAAGGCGTCAACCGGGTCGCCGTTCACGAGCATGTCGAGCTTCACCATCTTGGATTGCTGGTAGCCGGCCGGATCGTAATCCATGCTTCCAAAACCCCGGGTTAGACTTTTGATGCGATCGTGGAAATCCACGAGAATTTCGTTCATGGGCACGGTGCCCTGAAGCATCACGCGGGTGCCGTCCAGAGATTCAGTGTGCTCGACTACACCGCGTTTTTCGGAAACTAGATTCATCATGTCACCAATGTTTTCGTTTGGACACATGATGTGGGTGCGGACGATTGGTTCCTCGATCCAGTCGATGATTGATGGATCCGGCATGTGCACGGGATTGTCCACCTCCAGTTCAGTGCCGTCTGTCTGGATAACGCGATAGATGACATTTGGATATGTGGCGATGATATCCATGTCGTATTCGCGTCGGAGCCGTTCTTGGATAATCTCCAAATGCAGCAGGCCCAGGAAGCCGCAGCGAAAACCAAAGCCCAGCGCGATTGAGCTTTCCTGTTGGTAAACAAACGCTGGATCGTTGAGTTGGAGTTTGGCGAGGTTGTTTTTCAGGTGCTCGTAATCAGCTGAGTTGATCGGGTATATGCCGCTGTAGACCATTGGGCGCACTTCCTGAAAGCCGTCCAGCGGATCGGCGGCATTGCGTGTCTCCAGTAACGTGTCACCCATCTTCACATCCCGCGGCACGCGGATGTTTCCAGTGACATAGCCGGTTTCGCCTGGGCCCAATTTTTCACGTGAATACGGCTTGGGATTGAAACTGCCCACCTCTTTCACCTCGATGGTTTTTTCGGAGTGATGCAGGCGAACCTGCATGCCCGGTTTTAATTCGCCATCAAACACACGCACATGAATGACCACTCCTTTGTAAGGGTCGTAAACCGAGTCATAGCCCAAGGCCTGCAGCTTGCCCTCGGCCGTCGGCTTGGGTGGTGGCACGCGTTGCACAATGGCCTCTAGGATATCCTCAATGCCGATGCCTTCCTTGGCACTGCAAGGGAGGGCTTCTTCGCCGGGAATGGCGAGGATCTCCTCGATTTGCGAAATGGCTCCATCCACATCGGCGTGGGGCAGATCAATCTTGTTGATCACAGGCAGGATTTCCAAACCCTGCTTCAGTGCGAGATGCACGTTGGCGACGGTTTGTGCCTCCACGCCCTGCGCGGCATCAATAATCAGTAGCGCCCCTTCGCATGCGCTGAGGCTGCGGGAAACTTCATACGAAAAATCAACGTGACCGGGTGTGTCGATCAGGTTCAGTTCGTAAGTTTCCCCGTCACGCGCCGTGTAGTACATGGTCACCGGGTGCGATTTGATGGTGATGCCCCGCTCGCGCTCCAGATCCATCGAGTCGAGAAGCTGATCCTCCATCTCACGCTGGCTGACGGTGTTGGTGCCCTGCAACAGGCGATCACTCAACGTGGTCTTGCCATGGTCGATGTGCGCAATAATGCTGAAATTTCTTATCTTCGAGGGATCCATTTGCTCGCTCAAACAAAGCCGGAGAAAATACCGGAGTGGCGGTTGGATAAAAGAAAATACTATTTTTTTGCGCGATCGGCGATTGCTTGGCCCAAATCAAGCAGGCGCGTCACACAGTGCTGGGTTGGGCCTTCCGCGTATATCCTGAGCACGGGCTCTGTGCCGGATCCCCGTAACATGAGCCAACTTCCGCAGCGGCCCGTGTACTTTACCCCATCAAAGGTTTGGATTTTATCAATCGGCGAACCCAGTAAATCGCTTGGCGAATTTTCTGCGGCGAACCGCATGAGGTGCGCTCGTTTGTTCAGTGGATAATGCGTGTCAATGCGGCCATAGGCAAAGTGGCCGTATTCCTTGGTTAATTCTGTGAGGAGTTTGGTGAGAGGTTTGCCTTCTGTGGCGAGAAGCTCAAGAATCATGAGCCCGGCCAGAATGCCATCCCGCTCTGGAACATGGCCGGGGAAGCCGATGCCGCCGCTCTCCTCAAAGCCCAGCAACACATCGCCCTGAAGCATTTCCTCGCAAATATATTTGAAGCCGACTCCCGTTTCAGTGAGAGACAATCCGTGGCGCTGGCACATCACATCCACCATGGATGTGGTGGTCAACGCTTTCACCGCCCTGCCCTGCCCTTTGCGATTCTTGATAAAATGGCGCAGCAGGAGGCAAATGATTTGATGCGTCGTCAAGAGTTGGCCATCACCCATCATGCCGCCAATGCGATCAGCATCGCCATCGGTGACCAGGCAGAAATCCGCCCGCTTGCGCTTGAGTTCGCGCTGACTGTTAACGTAATTCCGTTCAATGGGTTCGGGGTTAAGCCCGCCAAAATTGGGATCATGGTCCGCGTTAAATGTGCGGACGGTGCATTGTGTGCCCTCAAGTATTTGATCGAAACAACCGGCACCCACACCGAACAGCGGTTCATGGGCAAAATGAAGTTTGGTTTTCTGGATCAAATCAAAATCGACTAGGCGTTTAAGCGCAGTGAAATACCTTGGCAATAAGTTGCTTGTGCGCAATAGCTTGCGTCTCTTTGCTTCGGTGGTGGTTAACTGTTTGACGGGGCGTTTTTGGAGGCGCTGTTCGATGGCTCGACAGGTTTCCGGATCGGCCGGGCCACCGTGATGTAACTTGATTTTAAATCCGTTGAAGCGCGCAGGATTATGGCTAGCCGTAATCATAATGCCGGCCCGTGCCTTCTTTTTTGCCGTATGCCAAGAAACCGTCGGAGTGGGTACTGGGCGGTCCGCCAACAGTACTTTATACCCATTGGCCGACAGCACTTCAGCGGTGACTTGGGCGAATTCATTAGAAAGGAAACGCCGGTCGTAACCCACTACCATTTGCTTGTGGGTGGTGCGTGTATGTTTACGTGCGAAATGATCTGCGGTTGCCTGGGCGACTAGGCGGATATTTTCAAAGGTGTAATCCTCCCCAATAACGGCGCGCCATCCGTCGGTGCCAAATTTGACTGGGCAATCGGGTTTCATGATCGCCTTCGGCTTTGCTCAACACCTTCACGCATCTTCGTGATAGCGCGTTTCATGTCGCGTTTATTGAACAAGGCGGTGCCACTTACGAAAGTGTCGGCTCCCATGCGGGAGCATTCAACGGCGGTCTTGGCATCGATGCCGCCATCAACCTCAATGCGGAATCCAAGTCCCCGTTCCTGGCGCCATTGCCATGCCTGCTGAATTTTGGGCAGGCATTCCTCCATAAACGATTGGCCGCCAAAGCCCGGGTTGACGGTCATGATCAGGAGGGTATCGATTTTATCCAGATAAGGCTCTGCTGCAGCCAGTGGTGTGGGTGGATTTACAGCAAGGCCAACTTTGCGTTCAAGATTGCGGATGCGCCAAATCAAATCCCGAGCTTGATCGGTCAGTTCGGCATGAATGGTAAGTTGATCGGCACCGCCTTTTGCAAAACTTTCGAGCAGAATTTCAGGCTGCGAGCACATCAAATGCACATCGAAAAAAAGTTTAGATTGAGGGCGTAACGTGCGGACGACTTCCGGCCCAAAGGAAATGTTGGGCACGAAATGCCCGTCCATAATGTCGAGGTGCAGCCAATCGCCACCTGATCGTTCCGCGCGTTTGGCTTCCGTCGCGAATTTCCCATAATCCGCTGCGAGCAGAGAGGGGGCTATTTTCATCAGGTGCTAGGCGGGGGAAGGAGCGGGTGCGGTGGTGCCGGAATCAAGGCCGGAATCTTCCTTCGGCGGATTGTTTTTAGCCTCGGAATCCGTGGTGGGCGTGGAGGCCTCAGCACCGGTCATGCCCTCTCCTCCGGAAGGGGTATTGGATTGATCGAGCTTACCGGTCTTAACGATTTCCTCAACTTGCGAGGCGTCCAAAGTTTCATATTCCTTCAAGGCTTCAGCAATGGTCTTCACCTTGTCTTTGTTTTCGGTGATCAACCGGCTGGCGCGGTCGTAGGCATTGTTGATAATGGTTTTGACTTCACCGTCAATCAACTGAGCCGTGTCTTCACTGTAATCCTTGGACTGTGCCATGTCGCGCCCGAGGAAAACGTATTCGTTATCGCCTCCATATTGAACCATGCCCAGCGCATCGCTCATTCCGAACTGAGTAACCATCGCCTTGGCCATCTTAGTGGCCTGCTGGATGTCGCCGGCCGCGCCGGAGGAAATATCGCCTGAATACATTTCCTCAGCGATACGCCCGCCCATGGTCATGCAAATAGTGTCGAGAAGCTGAAGCTTGTGATGATTTAAAACATCCTCCTTCGGTAGGCTCATCGTGGCTCCGAGGGATTGGCCGCGCGGAATGATGGTGACCTTGTGCAGCGGATGGCAATGTTCCAACAGAATGTTCAAGATGGCGTGGCCGGCTTCGTGCCAGGCAGTGCGTGTTTTATCTTCCTCGCTCATGGCGAGGCTGCGGCGCTCTCGGCCCCAACGAACTTTGTCGCGTGCTTCCTCAAGCTCGATCATGCGAATTCGCTTTTTGTTTTTGCGCGCAGCAAGCAAGGCTGCTTCATTGAGGAGATTGGCTAATTCTGCGCCGGAATATCCAGGTGTGCCGCGGGCGATAACCGAAAGATCCACCTCCTTGGCGAGCTTTACTTTCTTGGCGTGGACCTTGAGAATGGATTCGCGGCCGCGTACATCGGGCAGCGGTACAGTGATTTGCCGGTCGAACCGGCCGGGGCGCAGCAGCGCGGGGTCGAGGACATCCGGGCGGTTGGTGGCTGCAATAATAATGATGCCTTCCTGAGAATCAAAACCGTCCATTTCAACGAGCAGCGCGTTAAGCGTTTGTTCGCGCTCGTCGTTGCCACCGCCCAAGCCGTGTCCACGATGGCGGCCGACGGCGTCAATTTCGTCAATGAACACCAGACAAGGCGTGCTCTTGCGTGCCTGTTCAAACATATCGCGCACGCGACTGGCGCCAACACCCACAAACATCTCCACGAAATCGGAGCCGCTGATGCTAAAGAAACTGGCATCAGCTTCGCCCGCAATGGCCTTGGCCAGCAGTGTTTTGCCGGTGCCGGGAGAGCCAACCATCAAAATGCCCTTTGGAATACGGCCGCCGAGTTTTTGGAATTTCTTGGGGTCCTTTAGGAAATCCACCAACTCGAAGACTTCGTCCTTGGCTTCCTCAACGCCGGCCACGTCTTTGAACGTAATCTTGTTCTTATCCTTGTTCATCGCGCGCGCCTTGCTCTTGCCGAAGTTCATGGCGCCCTTTCCAGCCATTTTGATTTGGCGGATGAAGAAGAAATAAATGAAGAACACGATCAACAGAAACGGCAGGATTGTGAGCAGAAAACTGTAAAGAAGCGTGCTCTCCTGTTCCTGTTCCACTTTGGGGTGGCCGATGATAAGTGCCTGATGATCCTCGGGAATCGTGGATCGAAGGCGAAAGGAGGATTCCTTAATCTTTCCGTTTTCGCGGACAAAGACCAGAGCCGCCGTTCCATTCTCATCTGCGTTTTCCGCGACGCGCGTTTCCTTGGATTTGCCGGTGATTTCCTTTAGCTCGGATGCCTGGGAAAATTTGATTTTCGCCTCAATTAAAATGTCATCCCCTTCGACCTTGTTGGTAATCATACCGATGAATTGATCATAGGTGATCTCGGTCGAGTCCTCGGTCTTGTTCCGGCCGGCCATGAGCAGCATGAAAATTGCCCCGAAAATCACGAGGTAAATAATCCATGGGCGCATGGAGCTTTCCTGATTGTTGTCCTGATTATCCATTAACGTTCTCGACTGAGCAGCCTATCACAAATGAAGATTTGGGCCAAACCCTTAGATTTTTGACCATTTCCACAGCAAAAAACGCTGGGTATTATGGCGCACCTTGGCCAATTCCCCGATCCTTAACCCTTCCACCCAAAAGATATCGCCGCCCATCGTGACGCCCAATGCAGCCGAGCGTTTATCGGAATTGGAGATTTTGGCGTTGATGAAGAGAGTTTTCAGCTTGGAAGCACTGGTACGCCCAATTGGTTGGAAGCGGTCTCCTTCCCGCCAATGGCGAATGGTGGGCATCGATCCAATCATATCCGCATCGAAAACCTCTCCGGAAAACGTTTGGGGGAGTCGGGTCGCAAGGCGATATTCGATCCGTGTAGAACCCTGCGTTTGCTGAGACCACGAAGCTTTTGGCGAAATGACGGCTTCGTTCTGTGAATGAGAAAGGTCGTCCGGGGACAAACAATGAAGGCGGCCGTGAGCGTCTCGTTGCAATTGTTGATTGGGGCCAATTGAAAATGGGTGGTCGACGTGGGCCCTCAATTCTTCGACCATAAAAAACTGAGGCGTGATGCCTTGCTCAATCAACTGATGCCAGAGCACCCAACGCTGGATCGCGATATGCAGTTTATCGAATGGAGTGCCGGAAGAATCTTTCAACCAATCGAGAGCATATTGTGCGGCAAAATCCGCGTCCGCTGCGACCAGTGTTTGCGACTGGTGAATGGGGTGTTCTATCTCGGGATGGAAATGACGCTTGAGGTACGGAAACAATTGAGTGCGAATCTTGTTCCGCAAATGTTTTGGGTCACTATTGGAAGCATCTTCTCGAAAAAGTATACCGGCGCTCTTTGCAGCCGACAGAAGATCCGCCTTGCTAAAATGCAACAACGGCCGCGCGAGTTTCAAATTCGATTTGGTATCCAGGTTGGATAGCGGCTGAATGCCGCCCAAGCCTCTGCCTCCTGCACCGCGCATCAGTCGCCACAAAAAGGTCTCAGCCTGATCATCGGCATGATGCGCGGTGATGATGAAGCGACAGCGAGTTTTGCGTGCGATAGATTTTAGGAAATCATACCGCGCCTCGCGCGCAGCCATTTCAAGGCCGTGTTCCTTGATCGCCGCTGGGTCCTGTTCCCATTTGGCACTGAGAAACGGCAGTTGATTTTTCACGCAAAACCGTTCCACCAATTGAGCATCCGCTGTGGAGGCTCGTCCTCGTAGGCGGTGATTGAAATGGCCAATGACAAGGAGCCAACGATTTGCCTTAGCGGCTCGCTGGAGCGCGGTGGCCAGCACCATGGAATCGACGCCGCCGGAAACGGCAATCAGGATCGCGCTGCGCGGAGGGATGAGTTTGGCTGTTTCAGCCTGAATCTGTTCCAGCCAATCCGCCATTAGGCGAGGAGTGGTTCGATGACATGCCCGGCAACATCCGTGAGTCGGAAATCGCGCCCCTGAAAACGGAAGGTCAACTGCTCGTGATCCATGCCAAGTAGATGAAGGATGGTGGCGTGCAAGTCGTGCACGTGACATTCGCGGCCAACAGAGTCGAAGCCGAATTCATCCGTTTCACCTACTACATTGCCCGGTTTCACGCCGCCGCCGGCAAACCACATGCTGAAGGCATCGATATGGTGATTGCGTCCCGGTGTTTTACGCGCCTCGCTCATGGGCGTGCGTCCAAATTCACCGCCCCAAATTACGAGAGTATCATCTAACAGGCCGCGAGACTTCAGGTCCCTGATCAACGCGGCACAGCCTTGATCCACATCATGCGTTACCTTTTCGAGGTCTTTGGTAAGCGTTTCACCGGGGCCGCCATGGTGGTCCCAGTTGGTATGGTAAAGCTGGACAAATCTCGTACCGCGTTCCACCAATCGACGCGCCAGTAGGCAGTTGTTGGCAAAGCTCGCCTGTCCGGGCTTTGCGCCATAGAGTTCCAGTGTGGCTTGGGTTTCGCCTGAAATATCAATCAATTCCGGCGCGCTGGATTGCATCTGATAGGACATTTCGTAACTGGCAATACGCGTTCGGATTTCTTCATCGCCAGTTTCCATCAACCGCTTGAGGTTGAGAGCCTTCAAGGCGTCGAGCGAATCGCGTTGGGATTGAGCGCTCACACCCTTGGGGCTTGCGAGGTTGAGAATGGGATCGCCGCTGCCGCGTAACGGCACGCCTTGAAAAGTGGTGGGGAGAAAACCGCTGGCCCAGTTCACAGCGCCTCCACGCGGGCCGCGCGAGCCGGATTGGAGCACCACAAAGCCAGGCAGGCTTTGGGATTCGCTGCCCAGACCATAGGTCACCCACGATCCCATGCTCGGCCGGCCAAACAAGCCCGTACCGGTGTTCATGAACAGTTTGGCCGGTGCGTGATTGAAGAGTTCTGTTTTACAGCTTTTCACCACGGATATTTCATCCGTGATACTGGCAATGTGAGGGAACAGGTCGCTCACCCAAATCCCGCTTTGGCCGTGCCGTTCGAATTGGCGTGTGGGGCCCAGCAGTTTATTGGCCTTCTTGAAGGAGCTGTTCATAAAGGCAAACCGTTTGCCTTTAATGAACGATTCCGGAATGTCCTGCCCGTGGCGTTTGGAGAGCTCGGGTTTCCAGTCAAACAATTCCAGTTGCGACGGCCCACCGCCCATAAAGAGGTAGATAACGTTTTTTGCCCGCGGCTTGAAATGCGGATGCTTTGGCGCAAACGGGTTGGCTTGCGCCTGGTCGCTCATCATGGAGCCCAGCGCGATGGAGCCGAGCCCCATGCCGCAGCGGCTGAAAAAATGGCGGCGGGTGGTTTCTTGGAGATCGTGCATCATTCGCGGGTAATCGTTTCGTCGAGGTTCAACAGCACTCGGGCCAGCATGGTCCAGGCGGCCTGTTCGCTGCGTTGCGTTTCAGCCACGGCTTGGCCGCCGTGTGCACGCTGGACAACCGGTGTCAGAGCCACCGCGTCCATGCCAGCATACAGCTGCCGTTGTTTGTTTAAAAAGGACTCAAGGACTGTAAGCTCGCGGGTATCGGGTTCACGGGCGAGGCACAGTCGGAATCCGAGCGCAATACGTGCCTTGTCGGCTTTGTCGCCCTCTTTTAAAATTCGTTCGGCCAAGCCTTGGGCAATTTCAAAAAAGGCCGGGTCATTCAGAAGTGTCAGCGCTTGAAGCGGCGTGTTGCTGCGGATGCGGCGTGTGCAGGAGGCAAAGGCGTCGGGAGCATCAAAAACCTTAAGGGCGGGATGCGGTGTGGCGCGCCAACGATAAGTGTACACAGCGCGCCGATAACGATCTTCCCCTTTGCTGGCGGTCCAATTGCGGCGATGCTGGCCGAGGTTCATGCAGCCGGGCGGTTGTGGTGGGAACACGCCCGGGCCACCCATTTTCGTGTTGAGGAGACCGCTGGCCGCCAAGGCATTGTCGCGAACGATTTCGGCATCCAATCGGAGGCGGGATTGGCGGCCGAGCAGTTTGTTGTAAGGATCCGTCTCAGTAAGGTCCGTGCGGCGTTTGGACGATTGCCGGTAAGTGGCGGATGTGACCATGAGCCGGTGTAAGGCCTTACGGCTCCATTGGGCGCGCATGAATTCGGTGGCCAGCCAATCGAGCAGTGCCGGGTGGCTCGGGGCGGATCCTTGCGTGCCGAAGTCGTTTTCCGTCTCCACAATGCCTTTGCCAAAATAATGCAGCCACATGCGGTTAACGGTGACACGCGCCATCAGGGGATTGTTTCGGCTCGTGACCCAGCGGGCAAAATCCAGCCGATTAGCGCTTTCCGCCTCGGGGAACGAATGAAGAATGCTCGGCACGCCGGGCTTCACTTCCTCGGCGGGACGTGTGAAATTGCCCTGGATAAACCGATGCGTCATGCGCGGGGAGCTGCGCTGCATCATCACCAATGCGGTGGTGGCGCGTGGACGTTTCTTTTTTAGTTGGGCCAGTTCGGCCTCCAGTTTTTTGCGGGCATCACTGCCCTGCTCAGCGTTATTTACCTTGTCGGTGAGGGCGGTGATTTTTTGCTCATGTGCCTTTTGCGCGTTTAAATCCGCGGCAGTTGGGATTTCGCGGCGAGGTTCGTCCACTTGATTGTAATAAGCGAACATCTGGTAGTACTCCACCTGCTTGATGGGATCGTACTTGTGGTCGTGACACTGGGCGCAGCCGAAAGTTAGTCCGAAGAGAACCTCGCCGGTCGTGGCAATGCGGTCGAAGATGGAATCGATCCGGAACTGTTCCCGGTCCACGCCGCCCTCGGTGTTGATCTGTGTGTTGCGATGAAAGCCGGTCGCGATGCGCTGGGCCGCGGTGGCATCGGGAAGCATGTCGCCGGCCAGTTGTTCGATGACAAATTGATCGAACGGTAGATCGTCATTGATGGCGCGGATAACCCAATCGCGGTATTGCCACATGATCCGTGGGGCGTCATGGCTGTAGCCGTCGCTATCGGCATAGCGTGCGGCGTCCAGCCAGTGGCGTCCCCAACGTTCGCCGTAACGCGGTGAGGCCAATAGTTGATCGACAACGCGCTCGTAAGCATCGGGACGTTTGTTAGCGAGAAATGCTTTCACTTCGGTCGGGGTTGGAGGCAGGCCGATCAGATCGAGATGCACGCGGCGCAACAGGGTGATCTTATCTGCCTCAGTCGAAGGCTGGAGATTGGCGGCTTCCAGTTCGGCGAGAATGAAATGATCGATGGCATTTTTCGGCCAGCCCTTTTGCTTTACTGCGGGTTGAGCATGCCGTTGCGGCGCGATGAATGCCCAGTGTTCTCCTTCCTTGGCCGATAAGCCAAGAGTCATCCAAAACACGAAAAGCAGAAAAATCGGCGACCAGCGCATGGGGTGAGTGTAGATTATTTGACGTCTCAATCAAGCTGGCGATTCGGCCTAGCGCTTGGGGATTTGGTTCAGCGTGTAATAAAACGTGTCATTCCACAATTTACCGCCCTTCGCATCACGAATATCTAGAGCGCGCACGGCAGTGACATGTCCGGTTTTCCAGCCGTTAAGTTTCAAGGTCACCTTTAGGTTGTCCGCCGAAACACTAACGGATTTCACATCAATGACAGTGAAACGATCCTTTCGGCCTTCGTGGTCGAACTCCGGAGAGCCATAGCTCTTGTGGTATTCATAGCGATATTGCCAAACATCAAAACCATCCTGAGCCTCCGCAGAATCGCGACTCACGGGTTGAGTGAAGGTCAGTTCAAATCCATCAGGCAGAGCGCGGACATTCTTAACCGAAAACGGTGTGCGCCCCTTAAACTTCACTCGCTCCAAGGCGTGAAATGCCGGCGCGTTGGCAGCCCAAGCTTTGACTTTGCCGCTGCCAACGTAAAGCCGCCCGTCATTGCCGAGGACCATACGGTTGACGCCCGATTGAAACCCCTTGAGGAACGGCCACACTGCGCCCTGCCATTCGCCATTTACTTTTTCCAGCTGCACTCGCGTGAGTACGGCGTTTTGAAAATCGCCTACCAGCATCTGGCCTTTGAATGGGCCGAAGCGATCGTCAGTGATTTCCAAGATGTCACTTGCCGACCGAACCCATTTGTAGGGAAACCAAACGGCCGGAGGATCTAGTTTGCGGGGTTTGCCATAGAGATCCTTGGGGGCAGGGTTCGAAGTCGGATGCCCATAGAAACGGCCATCCTTCACGTGGTTCAATTTGCATGCGCCAATCCAGGCACCTTGATTATCCGTGACAAACAAATCCTTGTCCGGACCGAATGTCTTAATGCCGTTTGGTTCTCGGAAGCCGCTGGCAAAGGGTTTGGCCTTTCCGTCATCGTCATTGGCCCCAATGCGTAAGGCCCAGCCCATGTGGCGGGCGCCCCAGTGGCCGGCGTGACCGGCGTTGGTGACCACGAAGTTTCCCTGTCGATCCAAAACTGGACCATATGAGAATGAATTGTAACTGCCAGTATAATCCCAATCGCTCGAAACGCGTTCGAACAGGTCGGCAATGCCGTCATTGTCTGTGTCTTGCAGGCGGGTGATCTCCGCCTTGTTGCCCAAGTGAATATTGCCATCTTTCACCAGGAGCCCCATCGGTTCGTTCATCCCTCGGGCGAATCGTCGAAACTTCATCTCCTTGGCCGGGCCGGTGGCATTTTCAACGATCCACACTTCGCCGGTGTAGGTGCATACGGCAAGCTGCGTTGGCGTCAGCCAGTCCATGCCGGTAACAAAAAGATTCATTTCCTCCAATGCGCCCAGAGGCAAAGCTTCCACTTCGTAATAGGGATTGAACACAAAACTGCGGCGCGCCTTAGGGTTGGCGGGCAGGACGACCGGTTTGGGATCCGCGAATTCCACCTTGGTATGCCGCCAATTGCGCGCCATGCGTTGAGCGGTGGCTTTGTCCGGCGCGGTGAAACTTACTATGTCAAATTGGGTCTCGCCGACCACATCGGGTAGTATACGAATCTGCGCCAATTCACCATCGTGTTTGAGGATTTCATTTCCCTTAGTGCTGCCTTCCACAGAGAATTGTTCTTCTTCAAATTGGAGATTTGATTTGATTGAAGTAATGAGGCCTTTGCCTTTCAGAATAGTAATCAACACGTCATCGGCGCGCTGAATGGCGGCGACTTCCGGAAGATTTAAATCAATCGGCTCGCCCGCCTCCGCGTGCGCCAAGAATGAAAGACCGCCCTTTGTCGCGCTCAATCGAAAACTCCGGACAGTGGCACCGTTTGATGCGTAGACTGATTGTTGTACTTTGGTGACATCGCCCAGTTGGTACAAAAAAGTGGCTCGGCCACCGCGTGTGCTGAATCCCTGAAAGTGGGGCTTGAGTTGATTATGGCTTGTTGTTGGGGGCACGATCGCTTTTTTGGACACCTTGCTCCACATTGGGACGGGTGGATTGCCCCAAAGGCGTTCTCCATTGGGTTGGCAAATGAACGGACGCTTGGCACCGTGATAACAGGGGCCGTACAGGTTGAGTCCCCCACCCTTCCACACCGTGTGCGTTCGAAGCCGTTGTGTGTCAAATGCCAGATGTAATTCCGGAGATAAATTGACCACCACACTACGGCTGGACTTAGTCATGGGCGCCATTCGGATCAGTTGATCGGTTGGGTCGATATACGGCGGAAGCTCAGGCTTTTTTGCTGCTGCGATCGTGGTGATGACGGTGCATGCGAGATAGTAAAACGGTTTCATGAGTAAAAATGTTTCGATGGCGAAATCAGTCGTTTCCTTCGGTCTCGGTGAGTTGCCAATTTTCTCCAAAGAACCCTGCATGGGCGACGCCTTTGGGGATGCGCTCGGCGATTGGGACACGCATGTCCAGCACAGCATAATCTGGTAATTTGGCGTTTTGCATGGAGTTGCTCATGTGGCCGAATTCGCTGAACGTAAACCCGCTATTGATGACAATGTACCGCCGATGGTTCATGGGGTTCGGGTAAATCAAAACAGGAACAAACCGGTCAGACGGCCAAGACTTGTTCTTGATACGAATGCTCTTTTCGTTCCACTCGACGGGTAGTTGGCCGGCTACCTTGGCGATCAAGGGATTGCTTTTTGGATCGCCCCAAAGAATCAGGTTGGAATCGCGGTCGAGAGCGGTCAGTTCATTGACATTTTTTATGATGACGTTGCCGCGAAATTGCCGATGCCATTGGCTAATGGCGTCCTTCATTTCCTGCTGAACCCATTCGCCAGTGGATTTGTTTATGGGGTCGGCGTTGGGTGGCACGAAGACGAAGCGACTTAGGAAGGCATCATCAATGGGGCCCTGTAAGCCGGGCGTTTTGGCCATATTATTTTGGGCCAAAGATTTTACGGCTTCCCAACGTGTTCCTGTGCGGAGAAACATCAGCGGTGCATGACGGTCCGATTTGGTGACGAGTTTCTGGTTGTCTATGGTGATCGTGTATTTTGTGGTGTCTTGGTTAGGCACTTTGAGTTTGCCGAGTATTAGCTTGGTGACGTTTTGGGTTTTGATGCGGAATTGATAATTCCCCAAGTGCTCGGCTTCAACGCGGGCTTCCTTCCAGTGCTGGGTGAGCCCATGCACACTCACCCATTTCATGCGATTATAGCGAAGGGTGTGAGTGGTGAACTGCACTTTGCTGACGTAAGCATTGTTGCCTTCGCTGACGGCGGCATCCACTAGGCGGGAAACTTTCTCCTTGGCCTTAGGTTCATATTTATGGCCGGTCTTCGGGCCGATGATGTGGGTGAGTTTCATGCCTTCGCGATTAAAGGCGAGCGCCATGAGGTCTGCGGCGGCCTTTTGTTTATCGATCTCACCACTGTACGCTACGGTGGTGGTGTTCAAGAAATTACCGGCGATGGGAGGCACATCATAGAGCTTCCATAATTTTTGCTCCCACCAAGTTGGCTTGGGTTCCTTTTTGAAAATATCCTGATATTTGGCGGTATCCACAAAACCTGCACCCGGAGCGACGGCAGTCCATTGATCGGCGTAATGTGCGCCTAGATGCCATGCTCCAGCTCCACCCATCGAGAACCCGCGTAACGCAATGCGTTCATTATCAATTGAGTATTGGCTTTTAACGTGTTGCAACGATTCCATTACGTCTTTCTCCCCGGCAAATTTATAGGCATTACAAAAGCGCCCATAAGGATGAAGTACAATTGTATTCTGTGGGCGGAATTGACTCGTCTTCTGAAGTCGTTCGGTGAGGAAGCGAATTTCGCTTAACGTATTATTCCGACCATGCAACCAAATATCGAGACGCCTATTTTTATGTATCTGCTGGGAAAGCTCTGTGGGGATATCTAGGCCATAAGGAATCACTGAATCATCCAGGGAAGATTTGTAACCGCGAACAACTAAACCAGTTTCTTTAGTCCATGGATGTTTGCCAGCTTTTAGTTGGTCAGCACGTTGGTGTCCGAGTGAGAGGAGATGTTTAGCATTTGGCACATCTTCGGGTTTGTAGAACATATTGTCGTCCAGAGCATAGCGAACAGCATTATGGAAGATGATGATGTCAGGCAAAAGTGTGTGTTCGCCTATTTCATCGATTTTTGCCTTTAGAGATTTTAATTCTGCATTAAGTGTTAGTCGGTCGTGGGGTGGAATTGATATACCAGCCTGCGGGGCTTTGGCAGCAGGCAAACTTATTGTGAATAAAATCAACGCCAGGCCAAAATTCCGAAAAAACATGAGACATGCTAAGTACTGGGATGTCGAATGGCAATGTGACATTTATGTGGCTTGCTGGTATTTCGTTGAACATCAAAGTTATAATTTTCGAATGAAGGCATTACAGTTTTTTCTAATTCTAATCTCCTTAATCTTTACTGGTTGTATGGCTAAATGGCAGGGGTTTGGTACCCTTGAAGCAGGCATGACACAGAAACAAGTGCAAAAGGCTTACGGTGAACCTTTTCAAAATGTGTTACTGAAAAGGACTGATGGGGGTTTCATTGAGTTTTGGTTTTTTGATTCTCCGCGCCCTCCTTATGGATCTAAACCGATTGCCTTTAAAAATGGCAAGCTAGTGAGTTGGGGTGATGAGGTGGAGGAGCTTTTTGCGGAAATCGAACCCAGTGAAGTATATAAGTTGCAGCCCAAGCCAAGGAAATAAGTGAAAAGCGTTGCAAGCCGCGCTTGAGGGGCCTAAGGATACCGACGGAGCTCCCGTAGCTCAGTTGGATAGAGCAGCGGTCTTCTAAACCGCGGGTCGCTGGTTCGAATCCAGCCGGGAGCGCCATTTTCAAGCAGCTCAATATCGGGGGCGTTCCTTGTTCAAATCATCCGGGTCAACGGTGAGTTGATCTTCAATATCCAAAAACTTGGCGATGGCTTTGGGCGGATATCCAAAGACGGTGTCGAAGTGGTTTTCGTCGGTGAACGGGCTGTATTTGCCTGTACACCCTGTAACTACCAGTAGGCTGATCCCCAGCAAAATGCTCTTGATTGTACGCATGCCCATCCTTTCGTGCCGCACCAGATAAAAGTTATTAACAATTTTTGATGCAATTTACAAGCCTGTGATTTGCCGTGTGCTCATGGTCATGCTTAATTGCCGCGTGCTCAAACTTGAAGATTTATTGGAATTGGCAAGAAATAATGAGGCGGATTTGACCGCTCCAATACAAACGTTCCCACTTCCGGGTTCCAAGATACAGATTGGTGAGGAATCAAGTTTGATGGGCGTGGTAAATCTGTCGCCTGATTCATGGTATCGGGAGAGTGTCTGCCTCAATACGGAGGATGCGATTTCGCGTGGAAAATTATTGGCAGCCCAGGGCGCAGCCATTGTGGATGTAGGCGGGGAATCGACCTTGCTTGGGGCGGAACGGGTGGATGCGGGTGGGCAATCAGCTCGCTTATTGCCGGTGATTACTAGCTTAAGTGGCGCGGGCGTAGTCGTCAGCGCAGAAACCTACAATCCGGAAGTAGCCAAGCAATCCCTCGAGGCCGGGGCGAGCATCATTAATCTGACGGGTGCTGGCGAAGCCGAGGCGATTTATGAATCGGTTGCGACGCACGAGTCAGCGGTGATCATCTGCTTCGTTCAAGGTGCAAACGCGCGGGAAGTGGCTAATTTGAAATTGGATGATGATCCGGTTCCCATGTTGTTGGATTATTTCGGGCGTGAAATTGAACGCGCGCAGGCGGCTGGTGTGAGCCGGATTATTATTGATCCTGGTCTGGGGTTTTATTATCGGAATCTGGAGGACAGTGCGGATCGGGTGCGGCATCAAATGAAGGTCTTTTTAAATACATTCCGGTTGCGGCAATTGGGTTGGCCGGTTTGTCATGCCCTGCCCCATGCGTTTGAATATTTTGGCGAGGAGGTCCGCACGGCGGAATCGTTCTTCGCGGTGCTGGCGGCGTTAGGCAAGACGTCACTCTTTCGTACACATGAAGTGCCCAAGGTGCGGGCGGTATTGGAGACACTCCGGGCTTATTGAGGGTGGCAAAGGAAGACGCCTTCCTCCTGATTTCCCGATAGGAAAGTTTGGCTAATACAGAGCCCGTGTTCGGCAAACACCTTGGTGGCGGAATGAGGCGTGTAACGGTGGGAGACAAAAAGTTGGAGGGCGGTTCCGGATGCGAATTGGATGAGCCGGCCCCCGATTGATACCTGGGTATCGGCTTCGAATATATAATCAGCTTGAAACCATTCGATGTGATCTTGGCGACGAATGTTGATCCGCAATATGCCGCCGGAGATTTCGTGTTCAGTGAGAAATTGCTCCAGCCAACGTCTTGTCGGTGTATTATCGTATTGTTCCAAGATGGGCTCCATGCCGTTCGGTGCTAGGTTTGCACTGGCAAGGAGGTGATCATTATTCTCCATCAGTGACCGGACTTTGGGGAGGATCAGAGTTGGAGGAAAATTGGG
>CAJWVY010000025.1 GCA_913048135.1 uncultured Verrucomicrobiales bacterium | reverse complement strand
TTGAAACAGGACATGATGTGAAATCGTCCCCCGCCATCGGCTCAGATGGCACCGTTTACGTCGGATCAAATGACAACAAGCTCTATGCCATCAAAACAGATTCCACGGGCCTTGCCAAAAGCCCTTGGCCTATGCGTGGCCAAAACCCCCAACACACCGGCCGCGCGCCCGCTACCCAGTGATTAAGCCTCTTCCAGTTCTTCTTTGCCTACTATTAAAAACGACGGCCTTCGGTGCCGATCCGGCCATTACCCATGCGGTCGAGCGTTCAATATTGTTAATGGAAAAAAGTATCGCATCCTATGTAGAAGCGCGCGATTGCTTTACCTGCCATCATCAGGCCCTTCCCATCATGACCCTTAGCCAGGCCCGACGGTCCGGATTTTCTGTCGCGCAAAAAACATTTACTACCCAAACCCGGTTTACTCTGGAGTACTTTTCCGATCGTCAGGATCGCCTACCCAAAGGGGAAGGCGTGCCCGGTGGGCCCTACACTGCCGGCTACGCCCTCGCCCAACTCCAGGCGACACAGGAACCCGCCAACCCCACCTCAAAAGCCCTAATCAGTTACCTGCTCAAAACCCAGGAACCGGACGGCAGCTGGCGCATCCGCACCCACCGCCCACCACTGGAAGATAGCCACTTCACCGCTACGGCTTTAGGCATCAAAGCAATGATCAACTCTGAGCCGGCAAAAAAAGCTGCTCAATGGATCGCCCAAGCCCAGCCAAAAACCACCGAGGATCACGTCTTTAAAGTGCTCGGCCTACACTGGGCCGATCGACAAAAGGAATCGCAAGCTGCCGCCAAGGTCTTACTCAAACTGCAAGACGAAGAAGGCGGCTGGGCCCAATTGACCACGATGAAAAGTGATGCCTACGCCACTGGTCAGGCCCTGACTGCCCTCAATAAATGCGGCCTACTAAAAAGCGGCTCGCCCCAATTTAAAAAGGGTATCCAATGGTTACTCAAAAACCAGAAGCCAGACGGCTCGTGGCACGTAAAGACTCGCAGCCGCCCCATCCAAAAATATTTCGAAAGCGGCTTTCCGCACGGTCAGGACCAGTTCATCTCCATCAGTGCCACCTGCTGGGCGGTATTGGCTCTGACCTCATCGGCTTCGGAAGACACTAAGTAACGTCACCGCGTCACCAACACGTCACACTTTCGTGACCCTATATCTGTAGCCATTAACGGTCGGTTGGGCTCTATTAGAGTTATGAAACACGTTGTACGAGCAGTAACCCTATTGCTGCTAATCCCTTTCTTTTGCCTAACCGTGGTTCGTGCTGATAAAGCTTCATCGAGTCAAGAACCTGAAGAGAAGGCAAAATTCACAACCGGTTTGGTGACCAGTGTGCCTGATGGAGACACGATTTCCATTTACGGGAATGACCGCCGAAAATACCGCGTGCGATTCCTGCACATCGACGCACCCGAATCCACCCAGACTAGCGGGTTGGAGGCCAAAAATGCTCTGGCAAAAAAAATCTTCGGGCGGCGGGTACTGATCCAGTGGGTAAAGAAAGATCAGTACGATCGCTTGCTGGGTAATGTTTATTACAATAATCGATGGATCAATCTCGAGATGACTCAGGAAGGATGGGCGTGGCATTATAAAGCATACAGCAAGGATAAGGCTCCCGATAAAAAGATTGCGGCAGCTGAACTGAAGGCGCGTGAAAGCCAAAAGGGCTTGTGGAGTAAGCCAGAGCCCATTGCCCCATGGGACTACCGTAGAAGCAAAAAAACTACCTCCGCCGCCAAAAGAGATGCGGCACCGAATTCAGTAAATAAAAAAGCTGATATACTGCCAGCCAACCGAACGAACGTGCGCAAACCGAATATTCTTGTTTCTCCCAGGTAAGATTAAAACCTGTCAGGATTTTTAAAACGGGCTGGGGATCAGGAAGGCGTGTTGCTCCAAAAGGCTTAGTGTTCCGTTCCAGGATATGAACTGGGAGAAAAAGAGAATCAACACGTAGGCAAAGATAAACGGAACCGCCAGGCCAAAGGCAGCCAACCGACTCAACCATCGAGCCCAGCCTGATTTCAAGGGCTCGTGTGATATGGCTCTGCCCATTGCCCAGCCGGCAATAAGGCGAGCAGGTAAACCAAACACCACAAAGAACAAAGCCGGCAGCCAGGTGATCTCGGCCGGGGTGAGTTCCACTTTTAAAAGGAACAACGGCAAAGATGAGGTGAGGGTTAAGGCCAGAGCGATCCAACATCGAAATGGTGAACGACCCATTAGCTTAAGTACCGGCCATACCTCCACGAAAGCACGCATACGTCCCTCCTTCGCAAACCATACCTGCAGAAACGGAAGAAGCAGAACGACAAACATCATCAGTAACCCTCCAAGCAGAGAAACTAAGATACCTGCATTATGTGGAATCAGGGAGGCAAGAACCATCAAGCCCACCGGTAAAATTAACCAGAGTACGGTACCTGCAAAACCACGCGCGCCAAGCCAGAACAACCGCGGCAACTGCAAGCCGGCAACAGTTTTCCACAACGCATCACGAGCTGTGGCAAATTTATTGGACTCACCCAGCCAAAAAAATAACCTTATAGGTGCCGGCCAAACGAAATGGCGCAACTTTCCTCCACGTATCAATGCCCAAGCTATATGCAGTATGGTAATGCCCGTAACTACCCAGAGTGCAACAATCCAAAACCCGGCCTTCTCAGGCGACACGACCATCGCCGAATCACGTAAGGACGCCAACATACGCGCCGGCCAAAGTACCAGCCACACGCCCAGAATCGCGCCGCCCAGCCGGCCGGCCCGCCGCACACCCACAAAGCCATCCCGAAATCTGCCAGTACTGGCAATATGCCCGCAGGCAAACAGCAAATAGCCCAAGCCCACAAGGTTCACCAACGGAATGGCCGCCACCACTGCCAGACCCGCGATCAGGCACACCAAGCCAAAGCACCAGCCGATTGCGGCGTAAAAGCCAGTCCAAGCCCGAACGAAAATGGATTGCTGAACGGACGCAGTCACCGGTTCAGCCACCGGCGAGTTCGAACGAGGCGCCGGCGTTTCCGGTTCGGACGCATCAGGAACCTGAGACGCAACGGATTCCGGAGACGGCTTGGAGGCTTGTTCTTTCAGGATCGGCGGCAATTCAGAAGCATCGTCTTCATTCAGCAAGGGCGGGACTTCAGGGTTTTCCCCCGACCCATTTAGCCCCTCCTCTTGCGATTGCTTATCCACTGGTGGTATAGTCCTGAAGCAATGACCGGAGCCAAGGTACCCCCGCCCGTATGGCAACGCAACCTGCTCTTCGCCGTGATCTGCTTGGCAGGCGCGGGCGCGGTGGTCAGCGACCTATTGCAGTCCGATACCATGAACTCGCCGCGCGATCATGAACCGCGCAAATTTCAAAACGCCAGCTTTGAGGCAACGGTTCAAGTGGTGGATAACCAGTTCGAAGCGAACTGGGCCCGGACCGGGCTGAAGCCAATGCAGCCGGCCGACGAACTCACGCTGGTCCGCCGCCTATCCCTCGGCCTCACCGGCACCATTCCTTCACTGGAGGAAATCCGCGAACTGGAAAAACAGCCTGAAGGCACGCGGGTTCAATGGTGGCTTAGCCATCTGTTTGAGGACCGCCGTACCAGTGATCATTTGGCCGAGCGCTTCGCGCGCGCCACGGTAGGCGTGGAGAACGGCCCGTTTCTCATCTACCGGCGGCGGCGGTTTGTTAGCTGGTTGTCAGACGAGATTCATGTGAACCGGCCTTACGACCGCATCGTACGCTCACTCATCACCGCTAAAGGATTGTGGACGAACAATCCCGAGGTGAACTTCGTGACGGTCACCATCGATCAAAACGAAAACAAGGGCCCCGACGAAGCCAAGCTGGCCGCCCGCGTCACCCGCGCCTTTCTCGGTGTACGCATCGACTGCGTGCAATGTCATGACGATTATCTTGGCGACGATTGGTTGCAGAAGGATTTCCATCAGCTCGCCTCGTTTTTTGGCGAAGCCGACATGACCGCCTCGGGCATTCATGAGACCGACAAACCGTATGTTTTCAAGTATCGCGGAGCGGGCGAAACCAACGCCGTGCCGCCGCAGGTGCCTTTTAGCGCGGAGTTATTACCCGAGGAAGGACACCCGCGCCGGCGTCTGGCCGATTGGGTGACACATAAGGAAAATCGCGCCTTTGCCCGCGCCACCGTGAACCGCGTATGGGCACTCATGTTCGGGCGACCGCTGGTGACGCCGGTGGATCAAATCCCTCTCCAAGCCACCACGGATAAACCGTTCCCACCCGGGCTGGAAACGTTGGCCGACGATTTCATCACTAACAACTACGATCTACGCCGACTCATTCGCGTGATCGCCGCCACGCGTGTGTTTCAGTTGGACAGCGAGGGCGCCGAACCGCCCACCGACCAACATGACGCCCACTGGGCCGCCTTTGGTCTCACGCGCCTGCGGCCCGAGCAGGTGGCCGGCAGTATCCTGCAGGCCGCGTCGCTCAAGCCCATTGATGCCAATGCCCACATCATCTGGCAGCTTAGCCGGTCCGCCCAACGGAGTGATTTCATCAAACTCTATGGCGATGTGGGGGAGGATGAATTTTCCGCCACCGGCGGCACCATCCCGCAGCGGTTACTGTTGATGAACGGCAATATGGTGCACGAACGCATCAAGGACAACATCGTGGCCAACGCCGCCACCCGCATTCTTGCCACGGCGCGCGATAACCCATCCGCCGTGGAGGCGGCCTATCTGGCTGTGCTTAGCCGCCGGCCCAGCCCAAAGGAATCCGCCCATTTTGTGGCCGCACTGGACGAAGGCGGCCGCTTTGCCCGCCGCAACCGCATGGCCGATCTGTATTGGGCCCTGCTCAATTCCACCGAGTTTTCCTGGAACCACTGACATGAATCCCGCCTGCAATAGTACCACGCATATTTCCCGCCGAACCCTCCTTCGCACCGCCGGCCTCAGCGGTCTGGCGTGGCTCACGCCGGTGGCCCATTGGCTCGGTCACGCGCAGGAGCAGGCGCCCAAGGGCGGCTCAGCCAAATCCATCATCATGCTTTGGATGGGCGGCGGCCCGAGCCAGCTGGAAACCTTTGACCCTCATCCCGGCAAGAAAATTGCCGGCGGCACAAAGGCCATCGGTACGGCGGCCAAGGGCATCCAAATTGCCGCCGGCCTGCCGCAGACTGCCGAGGTGATGGATGAGATGACGCTGGTGCGATCGGTGGTTAGCCGCGAAGGCGATCACGAACGCGGCACCTACCACGTGAAGACGGGGCATCGGCCCGATCCCACCCTGGTGCATCCGGCCATTGGCGCGGTGGTGTGTCATCAGTTGAACGGGCCAGAAGATCAGCAGGTGGATATTCCCCGACACATTTCCATTCTACCCAACCAATGGCCCGCCCGTGGCGGTTATCTCGGTGCGCAATGGGATGCCTTCAAGGTCTACAACACTGAAGGTCGCGCCGGCAATCTCACCGCACGCGTAAAACCCGAGCGGCTGGATCGTCGCCTCGATGATCTGCAGGTCGTGGAGCAAAACTTCGCCCGCCGGCGCCGGCCGCAGTTGGATGAGAAAACCACGCTGCACAATCACACCATTGACAAGGCCCTACGCATGATGCGTTCAGACCAAATCAACGCATTCGATGTCACACAGGCACCGGCCGCCACGCGCGATGGTTTCGGTAAAACTCCTTTTGGCAACGCCTGCCTAGCCGCCGTGCAGCTAATCGAGACCGGTGTCCGTTGTGTGGAGGTTACCCTCAATGGCTGGGATACCCACGCCAATAACCACGCCTTTGTGGCCGAGCAAAACGCCATTTTGGACCCCGCTCTCGCCGGTCTAATCCGCGAATTGCGCGCGCGCGATCGCCTGAAAGATACCCTCGTGGTATGCGCCGGCGAATTCGGGCGCACGCCCAAGATCAACGCCGCCGATGGTCGGGATCATTGGCCTACTGGCTTTTCCATCGCCCTCGCCGGCGGCGGAATCCGGCGCGGTTATGTGCACGGCGAAACTGATCCGGAAGGCGTCAGCAAGGAACCCGGCAAAGCTGTCAGCGTTGCAGACGTGCACGCCACGCTCCTGCATGCTCTGGGCATTGATACTTTCAAGGAACTGATGACCCCCGTCGGCCGCCCCATGGGCCTGACCGACGGCATCCTAGTCCCGGAACTGATGACCCCGGCCTAAGCAGGGAGAGGAGGTGCTCCCCTCTCACTCCGCAGTTGTCACCCCTCCCTACCCGCCGTAGCATCGCGGCATGCAATGGACTGTTCGTTTTCTACTCGTATTTGGAATGATACTCGGCTCTCTGGTTTCAGCCAAAGATCCCGATAGGCAAAAGCCCAATGTGGTGTTCATCCTGACGGACGATCAGGCCCCCTGGGCGCTCGGCCTTTCTGGGCATCCACACGCCGACACACCCCATCTCGACAAACTGTTCAAGCAGGGCATGTGGCTCAAGAAATCGTACGTCGTCACCCCCGTTTGTAGCCCATCTCGCACCAGCCTGATGACCAGCCGTTACGGCAGCGAGCTGGGCGTCACGGACTGGATTCATCCGCGCAATGAACCCGACCTGGGCCTGAACCCTAAAACCGTGACCTGGACCGAGGCCATGCAGTCCGCCGGCTATCGCACGGGGCTGGTGGGCAAATGGCATCTGGGTGTGCCGGACAAGTTTCACCCCACCAAGACCGGTTTCGATTATTTCATGGGTTTCCGTACCGGCGGCAACAAGGTCATCCGCCCCACGCTCGAGGTGAATGGCAAAGATCAGCAGGTCGATGGCTACACCTACGATATCCTCACCGACGATGCCCTGCGGTTTATCGATCGCAACAAAGATCGCGCGTTTTTACTTTGTCTCCATTACCGGGCCCCGCACACCGCGTGGTTACCGCAGCCGGATAGCGACCGGAAGCCGTTTGAAAATCTGGACCCAAAAATCCCCAACCCGGATTTCCCCAACCTCGATGTCGAACGTGTAAAGCGCATGACGCGCGATTATCTCGGCAGTGTAAAAGGCATAGACCGCAACGTGGGGCGCGTCCTGAAACATTTGGATCAGCTCCACCTCGCCGAAAATACCATCGTAGTCTTCACGAGCGACCACGGCTACAGCATGGGCCACAATGGAATCTGGCACAAAGGTAACGGGCACTGGGCTCTCAAGCCCGCGCCGCCTGTAACCAACCCCAACATCCCGCGCAACCAAAGGCCGAACATGTACGACAATTCGATCTTCGTACCCACCGCCATCCGATGGCCGGGCAAGATTGCGCCCAACTCTGCGCTAGATTTACCAGTGGCCAATCTCGATTGGTATCCCACCCTGCTCAACCTCACCGGCGTGCCGTTGCCCAAAGGCGAGACCATCCGTGGCCGAGACATCACGCCCGCGCTCATGGGCAAGGACATCGAATGGCCGGATGTCTGCTATGGCGAATATAGCACCCATCACCAGTCCAAAACCCACATGCGCATGATCCGCACATCCAATTGGAAGTTGGTCCGCGATTTCCTGAATCCGGAGCGTGATGAGCTTTTTAACCTCAAAAAAGATCCGGCTGAAACAATGAATGTGATCAAAAACCAGAAAAACACCCAAGTGCTGAGGGAATTACATGAAATGATCCTCCAAAGAATGGAGGAAGTTAACGATCCGGTACTTAGCAAGGTGAAATAAACATTGCAGAATTTAACCTGTTTGTTTTTTGACACCTACTTGCATTTTGAGGACACTCCCTGAATGAACCCATCGCGCAGACACTTCCTGAAGACAGCCAGTATTGTTGCTGCGGGATTTGGCGGACTACAAAACTTTGCTGCTGAACGATCCAAAAAGGATCTCAAAAAGCTTCAGGCGAAAGGGTATGGACCGCTTATCAAGGATCCTGCGGGCGTCATTGATCTACCGGAAGGATTTACCTACACCACTTTTTCAAAGTGGCGTGATAAAATGGACGATGGCCTTCTGGTTCCTACCAAGCACGACGGAATGGGAGCCTTCCCCGGCCCAAATGGATTAACCATCCTGGTGCGTAACCATGAAAACAGCCCGGCACGAAGTGGTGATTTAGGTGCCTTCGGCCCCGGCCACCGGTTAATGAAACAAGAGCATCTGGACATGATGTATGATCAAGGGACAAAGGTGGGCGATATCCTGCGTATCCCGTGTCTGGGCGGGACGACAACGATTGTTTACGATACCAAAAAGCAAAAGATGGTGCGTCATTTTCTTAGTTTGGCAGGAACTATTCGCAACTGTGCCGGTGGGAACACCCCATGGAATAGTTGGATAACATCCGAGGAGTCCACTGAACGCGCAGGGAACCGGTTATCCAAAGATCACGGCTACAATTTTGAAGTGCCGGCTACTATAACCCCAAAACTTGCCGATCCGATCCCGCTCAAAGCCATGGGCCGTTTTAATCATGAGGCGGTTGCCGTGGATCCGAAGACCGGTATTGTTTATCAAACAGAGGATCAAGGTGACTCGCTAATCTACCGGTTCATTCCAGATGTGCCTGAGCAATTAGCAAAAGGAGGTAAACTCCAAGCACTCGTCGTTAATGACAAGAAGGGCTTGGACACTCGTAATTGGTTCAAGCCCACCGTAAGGACAGGCGATGAATTCAAAGTTTCCTGGGTTGACATTGAGGATGTCGAATCACCCAAGGACGACCTACGCGAACAGGGATATGCAAAGGGTGCTGCACGCTTTGCACGCGGTGAGGGTATGTGGTACGGCCATAATTCGATTTACTTCGCCGCCACCAATGGCGGCGAAAAACAGCGTGGCCAAATTTGGCGATTAAACTTAGGTGAGAATGATAACATCTCCATGGATTTGTTTGCCATGCCTGACGAGCAGGCACTTGTAGACATGGCTGATAATCTCACAGTTTCTCCTTATGGAGGCCTGATTCTTTGTGAAGATGGGCCCGGAGAACAGTACCTGCGAGGCGTGACAACTGAAGGGAAATTCTTCAACTTCGCCAAAAATCGTGTCCTTCCCTATCAAGAAGGCCGCCCCGATCCGGAATTCTGCGGTGCGACCTTCTCTCCGGATGGCTCCACCCTATTCGTAAATATTCAATACCCAGGAATCACACTGGCAATTACCGGCCCGTGGAAAACATTGAAGAGCTAACGGCGAATAAAGGCGTCAATTGTCGGTTCACCTTTTATCCAACCAAGCTTGTTTAGAAACGCATCGGTCCGCTGCATCGTGGCAATAAACATCTTGTTTCCATTGCGGCCGTAGTTGAAAAACCCGTGCGCTTCGCCTGGATACGCCGCCAGTTCCGTTTGGTTGCCGACCGCGGCAGATTTCTCGACAAACACCTTGGCCGTCCAGAATTTCACCGTGGGATCTTTTTCCCCGTGTAAAACAAGGGTAGGTGGTTGCCCTTTCTTTATCTGGTGCCATGGAGACAAATCCATCGGCTCTGCTCCCATGCGTTCCTTGAGCGCGGTTATGTTATCCGCGTTCAAAAAATCATGCCTCCCGGGAATCGGCGCCAGCACGCAGGGCGGGTTGAAGAGCACCATAGCGTTGGGCACTGAACTTATCTTATGATCTTCGTCCTTAGACTCAAAACCGTCGATGACTCCCGTGCATGCGGCCACATGACCTCCTGCTGAACCGCCACCCGCCGCGATGCGGTCCGGGTCCACGCCAAGCTTGCCGGCATTCGCCCGAATCCAGCGCACGGCGCTTTTGCCGTCCGCCACACAGGCCGTCGCCAGCGTGCCATGCATATTGCGTATCCGATACTCCGCGGTCATAGCCACCATGCCCCGACTGGCGAGATACCGGCATTGCTGCTCGAACTGCGCCGGCGTACCGCTTCTCCAGCCACCGCCAAAAAAGAACACGACCGCCGGCGCCTTCGTTCGTTGTTTGGTCGGGCGGAAAATATGCAGGTGCAGTTGGGTATCGCCCACTGTCTTGTACACCACCCTCTCCGCACCCTTCAGCTGAACCGGCCAAGTTTTTTTTGGTTGGGCCACCAGACCGATGGCGACCAGAATTAAACTGCAGATCAAGAACCGTTGCATGCGCCCACTGTGCCACGATCCCGGCTGATGGCAAATGATTTGGCGGACGAAGACGCTTGTGGAACACTCCGCGCATGAGCGATCCAAAAACGGTTTTGGTCACCGGCTCAGCCGGACGCGTGGGACAGGCAGCGGTGCAGGGATTACTGGAGCGCGGCCATTCCGTACGGGGCTTCGACCGCGCGCCCTCGCCCGGATTACCGGAGGCAACCGTGGCCGATCTCAATGATCTCGAGGCGCTCAAGGCCGCGCTGGACGGCGTCGAGGCGCTCGTGCATTTGGCCGCCACGCCCGATGACGTGGAGGATCCGGTTAACAATCTGTTTCCGCCAAACATCACCGGTCTATACCACACTCTGGAACTCGCACGCGAAGCCGGCGTGCAACGACTCGTGCTACCCAGCAGCGGTCAGGTGAATTGGTTTCGCAATTTCGAAGGCCCCTGGCCGCTCGATGAAACCGTGCCCGTCTCACCCAAAGGCTGGTACGCAGCCACCAAGATGTTTTTGGAAAGTATCGGGCACAGTTACGCAGCCACGCACGGCATGAGCGTCATCATCGCTCGACTGGGCTGGTGCCCCCGTGATGAAGGGCAGGTGCGCGAGATTGCCGACGAAACCATTTATCAGGATGTCTACCTCAGCCCGGCCGATGCCGGCCGGTTCTTTATCGGCTGCGTGGAGGCCGCGCCGGAGGTGCGCTACGAAATCCTTTACGCCACCAGCAAGCCGGTGGAGACCCTGCGCTATAGATTGGATCGCGCCCGTGAGATCGCCGCATTTGAGCCGCAGGAACAATGGCCCGACGGCACCGAAATCATCTTCGGCCGCCGATGGACCGATTAATATCGATCCCACCAGTTCAACGGATGCCCCACCGGCTTATCAAAGCCCAACTGCGGAATCGTAAGCGATTCCACATGGCCATCGACAAAAGCCACATTAGCACGACCACCATTTCGCGGCATTACCCGTGTGGGTGTTAGGTTCCATAATGGGTCAGCCGGCGTCCGGATCGTCCAAGTGCCCATCGGACGGCTGACATCTTCCTCCCACTCATTCGCGGGCCGATACATCGTATCGCGGGTTACAAATGCCGCATCCGCAAACAGAATGGTTTGAGCCGGGTTTCTTATTTCAGTTGAATGCGCTCCATCCGACTCTGTTTCCACAGCAAACGCTCCAGCCACTGAAAGATTCATGCCATATCCAATCCCGCGGTCCGGATCGCACTTCATACAAGGGCTTTGGTAGACTCGACGATCCCCCACGTAGCTCTCCAATAAATCCGGCCATAAGGTGAGTTGCGCATTAGGAATCACGGCGCCCTGTGCCGGCGGTCGTAAAATTGCGTGGGGCACTAATCGGTCATCATGGTCTAAGGCAAAAAGCTGCTGGGCCACCGATATATTGCGGAGATTATTGAGACTATAAACCTCAAAAGCCTTACCTTTGGCTCGGGCCAACACTGGTGCCATCATGGAAAACAAAATGCCCACCAAGGCAATGGCCACCAATAACTCCGTGAGAGTAAACGCCCGCAGACGTTTCCGGACGGAAAAACTCCTGCCCGTGATCATATCTATAAAGACGTGAACGCATTAATCCCGTTACACAAATCTCGCCAAAGTTCGCAAAGCTTGATAAGGTTATTACATGGAATCGGAAAACCCCAAGCCGGAACCGCAGCCACAATCCACTCCCGTCTCCGCAGCCGCCTGGCGCTGGCCCATCGTGGTGGTCGTCCTCGCCATGATGGTACTCGTAGCCTACATCGTTTCCCTTAAAACCGCCAAAGAGGCCGCTGCTGGAACCATTCGTGAAACCCGCGAAACCATTGCCGAGATTGGCGAAGCCGCCGTGACTATTGCCGAAAATTTCCAGCAGGCAAAAATTACTGAAACCTTCATCGAATCCCTACCCGAAGTCAGCGATGCCGGCGAAGGCCGCCTGGAAGTTGCCACACTGGAAAACACCAAGGTCTTCAAGCGCACCAACACCCGCACCATCCTGTGGAATAAAATTAACCTGGGCACCACAGTCACCGAGATCAGGGTGCCCGCAACTTTCCGCTACCACATTGATCTATCGGCCGAATGGAAAATCGAAGTTCGCGATCAACAATGCATCGTCATTGCCCCCATGCTTTTACCCACCACTCCCGTTGCCATTCACACCGATAAAATTGAAAAACGTTCCGAGAACGGCTGGGGGCGGTTCAATGCCGATGAACAAATGGACGGACTCATGCAATCCATCACGCCTCGCCTTACCTCACACGCCTCATCCGATTCCCACTTGAACCTCGTCCGTGAACACGCCCGCAAGACCGTGGCGGAGTTCGTCCGCCAATGGCTCATGAAGGAAGATCACTGGCGCGAAGACCGGTTTCGGACCGTTACCGTGATTTTTGCTGAGGAAGCAGAGGCGGATGATTTTCCGGCGAAGCCCACCCTTCAACTGAACTAACCATCGCCGTCTTTTCAGGTTCCTCCGCCGGCGCATCCGGTTTCATCGGGAATATCGCCGCTGCCACAATCACTTGGATAATGCCCGCCACGCCGATGGCCGTAAGCATCACAGTCCACGTCTTCAAGGTTTCCTTCTCGGTAAACCCACTCATTCGCTGCACCACCCAAAATCCGCTGTCATTCATCCAGGATAACGGAAACGCCCCGAACCCAATCGCCAGACAGAAATAGATTGGGTGACAGCCGAGCGAGCCATCCGCCGCCATGGCCGCCAAAATGGGGGCCATGATGCCTGATCCGGTGATCATCGACACAGTCGCGGAACCTTGCGCCGCGCGAATTACCGCAGTCAGCAGCCATGCCATAAAAAGCATGCCCGCCGTGCCTCCTTCGCTCACGCCGATCGCCCGGATGGTGTCCCCAATGCCAGAGTGACCGATCATGGAGCCGAACGCGCCGCCCGCGCCGGTAATCAAAATAATCACGCCCGCCGTCTCCAGCGGCGTGTTCATGGATTCTCCCAGCTTCTCGAATGTCCAGCCGCGCTGTTTGGCCAGCGTGTACATCGCGATCAACGCCGCGATGAACATCGCCACGTTTTTGTTACCGATGAACTCCAGCCATTTTTTAAGTTCAGCCGGCACCGTCACGCCAAACTTCCCTGCCAAACCGATGAAGGTAACAATGGAAATCAACACCACCGGCAATAGCACCGGCAACACGGAAATGCCAAAGCCCGGCAATTCATCGTCTTTCTTTTTCACGATCTCGCTAAGTTTATCCAACGACGAACCTTTGGTTTCCCGAATCGGAATATCCAGTTTGTCATTAAACCGATTGGCCAGCCACATCACGATGGCCACCGGGATCACAGCGGCCAGAATACCGGCGATGATTGCATTGCCAGCGGGTTGGCCAAGATTTTCAGCGATGATCAATGGCCCCGGTGTCGGGGGCACAATCGTATGTGTGATCGCCCCGGCTCCGGCCACCGCGCATACGTAGAGCGTGTAGTTTTTACCCGTGCGCAACGCAAGTGCCCGCGCCAGCGGAATGAGGAGAAAAAATACCGTGTCAAAAAACACCGGGATACTCAGCACAAACCCGCTGATAAGCATGGCCCATGCCGCCCGATCTTCTCCGAGTGTGGCCATGAGTCGCCGAACAATTTTGTCGGCCGCGCCGCTTTCCATCATGCAGGTGCCAATAACCGCCGCCATGGCGATTACAAAACCGATCTTACCCACCAGCGTACCAAAACCCGCCATTGCCCAATTGATGGACTGAATGAGGTGAGATGCTCCTTCACTATCGCTCCAAAACCCATTGGCCTTTGTGAGCTCGGGCAGAGAAGGCGTAATCAATCCCACCAAGATCGCTCCCAACGTGAGCCCCAGGAAGGGGTGCAGGCGAAATTTGACAATGCTCGCGATGACAAAAACCACACCCGCGGCGAGGATCCAAAAAGGGGTGTAATCAGGAGAAGCAGCTGCTAGTAGATTCATGGCCAGTTGTCCGTCCAGACGCTTGAAGGAAACGGCAACCGCCTCAAGCTGTCGATTTTATTCCGGCCAAAGTTTTTCCCACCAAACGGCCGCTGGTGAGGGCCCAGCCGATGTGCAATCCGTGCCCCCAAAGGATTTGTCCGCCCAACCCGTTTTGGCCCACGGCAAACAATCCGGAAATCGGCGTCCCGGCAGCATCGAGCACGCGGAGGGATTGATCGATCGCTGCACCGCCTTCGGTAGTGGTGAAGTAGGCGCGGCACGGGCCGAGCAACACCCAGCGATCGCCGGATAGGCCTGCTTCGCGAACGGCGGTCTGCAGGCGTTCCATCGGAAACCGGCGGCGATCAGCGATCTGCTGCAACGTGCCCGCGCAAGCGATGTCCGGCCGCAGCTTCAGATAATCGTCCACGTAGGCGTAGGCAATCTTCGGTGCGGTGGAAATAAAATGCGGCCAAGCCGAGTACCGTTCGGTCAATCGCTCGTCCAGCAACAGGTACGCGAGCTTGCTCGGTTGAGCGGCAATGCCGATCTCGCGCTCGGGCCATTGGCGTTCGTCGCAGAACCGTTTGCCCTTCACGTTCAGCAAAATGGCGCCGTCGTCGAAGAGAGCATTCTCCGGATGCTGCCAGGTAACCAGCAGCCGGCGAATAAAGGCATTCACCACAAACTGTGGCGCCCACGGCAGCAAGCGGCCCATCAACCACGCGATCGGTCCGGAAGCCGGCAAGAGCTGGGAGAAAAATAATTTACCTTCCGGCGGCACAAACCGCAGCTCGGGACCGTAGGTCACATCCATGTTCAAGAGCTGCGCGCCGGCCGCCTGCGCCAGTCGATGCCCATCGCCCGCGGCGAAGGGATTGATCCCGTCAATCTGCGCAAACCGGTCGCCTTTATATTCGGCTATCAATTCCTGCGAATTCGCGTAATCCCCGCACGCCAACACCACGCCGTGTTCGGCTCGCAACACCTCCTCGTGATCCCCGATCCAAGCCCGCACACCCACCACACGGCCGTCCTCACGCAGCAGTTCCTTGACCGCCGCCTGACACCGAATCTCGCCTCCCAACTGCAGCAACCGCGCCTGCAATCGCGCGATGTAGGCCTTGGCATTGGGCACCACGTTATGCATGCGCGGCACCCGATTGGGCGGCTCGGGGTTGGGTCCATGAAACGCCAGCCCCATGCCTCGCAACCAATCGAGCGTCTCGGCGGTGTGACTCAGAAACCATCGTCGCAAGGCGACATTGTTCCGGTCCTCAATGGAATCCGGCGCGAATTCGCCGGCATCCTCCGCGTGATCTTCCAGCGAATCCTCAATGCCCGCGGCCTGCTGCATTGCCGTGCGATTGGCGGTGAAGGATCCAACTGCAATTCCCGTGGTACCGCCGAGTTGCGGCTGTTTCTCCAAAAGCAACACCGAACACCCCTGCTCCGCCGCACTCACCGCCGCCGCCAAGCCGCTGCCGCCGCCGCCCACTATGATCGCATCAACTGTCCGGTTCACCGCCACGCTGGTCCGGCCAGCTTTGCACGAGGTCTGGGAAGCTGCAATCCTCGCACGTGGCCGGGGCATGATCACAGAAATCCCGCACGATCTGCAACACCCCCTGCTGCTGCGCCGCGCCCTGCAACCGGCGCGGACCTCCAAAGAGCCGCTGGCGCGCCAGCTTGAGCACAGCATTATCCTGCGCACTGGGCCATTGCCGGTAACGGGCCTCTACCCGTTCCAGCTCCAATTGGTTTCGTCCCACCTGACATCGTGCATAGAACCATGGCAAAATGACATTCACTGCCAGGTCGGTTACCCGGGCGGAGCCCAGCAGGGAACAGCGACGCTTTTGGCGCGGACTACGGAAGGTCCAATGCCATTTCCAAAACGAGACCGGTTGCACAATAAGTCTCTCGCCCAACGTAACCCCAAGCTGGGTTCTCGAACATTCGATGGTCATCCAGTTTTCCAAACGGTCCACCAAATCCCCGCGCGCCAACCAATGCGCGAGGAGCACCAACCGGCGGATTGGATGGTTGGCCGGACGCAATCCGCCCAACCGCCAAGCCGTGCGTGGTAGTGTAATCTCCTCCAATGCCTCGCGTTCGCGCCACCAATGATGCCAAAGCGTTTGCAGCCACTCTTGGGCGGCATCCGTTTGACCGCGTAAATCGTCCGTGAGCAAGCCCGCCGCCCCGAGTAATCGGGCCTGCCAACCGGTGGCATCGGTCGTCCCCAACGCTTGCAGGAAAGGTAATTGCTCTGCCAAATGCTGCATCGGCCAAACGTTGTGCTTGTAGCCCAATGCCCGAAACAGGCCGTGCCATAAGGCGGCGTCCCAGCCGTGCCGGCGCGCGTGGCGTTCCATCGTCTTGGCCTTGATTCGCAAACGCACCCCAGCAGCTTGATCGAGTAACGCGTTTTGCTCGGCAGTCAACATGGCTGCCAAGGGCGCACGACATTGGCCGGCAAATTCCACTGGCAATTGAGTGTGACCAGCCAGCTCCTCCGCCAGCTCGGGCCAGGGCGCATCCAGATGGGGCTGCAATAAGAGCGTGGGCAAGGCAGTGTGCGCCGGGCCATTCCAGATCACGTGCAGGATCACTTCAGCAAAAGCGGGATTGACCGCATGCCCGTGGGCGCGCCAATCGGCACTGACCGAATCCACCTCCACCGCGCCGCTTATGGGCGCTGCGTTTGCGATCTGGATAACGGCATCCCGAAAATCCGGGCCGGCTTCGTGATTCCAGAATCCGGGGTGCAACACCCGCACCGAACGGCCATCCAGCGTACGAAGCGAATCCCGTTGAAGACGTTGGCGTTGCCACAGGGCTTGCAGCAACCGCTCCGGCGGCGGCTCAGTGACGGCGTCTCGCACGGCCGCAATAGTGCCGGCAAGGCGCCACTGTGAATAAAACGTTTCAGTCATCCTTCGGTCTTGCCGTTGCCTGTGCCTGTTTTTTTTGCCAGAATGCACGCCGCACAGTTTGGCATGGGATTTATGAATATTCGCCATTTCAGAAACGCCGTCAAGGGACTGGCGCTGTCGGCGGTGTTGCTGGCTCCCCTTTCCCTCTTCGGCGCGGATGGTGTACGGCAAACCCCGGTGGTGAAGGCCGTGAGCAAGGCGCTGCCCTCGGTGGTGAATATCCGAACGGAAACTGTTCAGGAAGTGCGCGACCCGTTTGCCGAATTGTTCTCGGATTTCTGGAATCCCTATTATCGGCAACCACGGCAAGATGTGCGGCGCAGTCTGGGGTCCGGCGTGGTGATTCATGAGGATGGATACATCGTTACCAACGATCACGTCGTGCGGCGCGCCACCAAGATTCGCGTTAAGTTTGCCAACGGCCAGGAATACGAAGCCGACCGGGTAGCCTATGATCAACGCAGCGACCTCGCCCTGCTCCGCATTCTCCTGCCCAAAGGTTCCAAGACACGCTTCACCCCCGTGCCCTTTGCCCGCGATGACGACTTGTTGCTGGGAGAAACGGTGATTGCGCTGGGCAATCCCTTCGGGCTGGGCGGCTCGGTGAGTCGCGGTATTCTTAGTAGCCGCGACCGGCAGGTGCCCCAAGCTGACGAGATTCTGGACATAGCCAACTGGCTCCAGACTGATGCCGCCATCAATCCCGGCAATAGTGGCGGGCCCTTGATCAACCTGAACAGTGAACTCATTGGCATCAACGTGGCCATTCACCGCGAAGGACAGGGCATTGGGTTCGCTATTCCCATCGCGCGCGTGAACGAGACGCTAGGTAAATTTTTTACGCCTGAACACCTGCGCGGTCTCTGGCTCGGTGCACGGGTCCGATTGGATGGCAACCGCCTGCGACTGGCCCTCGTGGAAGCCAATAGCCCCGCCGCCAAGGCCGGCCTGCGTGCCGGCGATACCGTGCTGGAGGTCAACGAAACGCCGGTGGCCGATTTTGTGGATTGGGCCAAGGAAACTGCGGGGCGCGGGCGGGAAAAACTTTCGCTGAAGATTTTCCGCGGGGGCCGGGTGATGACAGTGGACCTCACGCTGTTGCCGGAGGAACAGGTGTTTAATTCCAAGGTCATCGAGGATCGGCTGGGACTGACCGTGCGCACACTCACCCAGGATTTGGCGGAACAACTGGGGCTTTCGTTTTATGGCGGGTACCTAATTACCAAGGTGGCCGACCGCAGCCCAGCGGCCGCTGTGGGACTGGAGACCGGCGCGGTGATTCAACGGGTGGACGATTCACAACCGCAAAGCCTCATGGCCTTTGCCCGCGATATCCACGGCCGGGAAGCCAATGATTCGGTGCGGCTCAGCGTGGTGTGGGAAATCCGACGGGGCGCCTTTATTCAGCGGCGGTCCGGCGTGGCGACGGTGAAAGTACGATAATGGCCGAACCCGAACCTGATACTCCGCCGATGATTGAGGTGAATCACCTCACCAAATATTACGGCGGCCGGCCGGCAATTCAGGATCTTTCCTTTACGGTCCCTCACGGCGAAATCGTCGGCTTCCTCGGCCCCAACGGCGCCGGAAAAAGCACAACCATGCGCATCCTGGCCGGGTTTCTCTCCGCCACCGAAGGTGCTGCCCGGGTAGCCGGCCATGACGTGGCCACGGATTCGGAAGCTGTACGCCGGCGAGTCGGGTTTATGCCGGAGAACAACCCGCTGCACGATGACATGCGAGTGCGGGAATATTTGAAATTTCGCGCCCGCCTCAAGGGCCTGGACAAACCCACCAGCCGCGACCGGGTGGAGGATGTGATCGCGCAATTTGATCTGGGCGACGTGCAAGGACGCATGATCGGAGAACTCTCCAAAGGCTTCCGCCAACGTGTCGGGCTGGCCGATGCCCTGGTGCATGAACCGGAGCTTTTGATTCTGGACGAACCCACCATCGGCCTAGATCCCCATCAAATCCGCACAGTCCGCCAGCACATTAAAGAGCTGGGCAAAAAACACACCGTTTTGATTTCCTCCCATATCCTGCCGGAGGTGGAGGTTACCTGCTCGCGCCTGTTGATTTTCCACGAAGGCACCGTGGTCGCCAATGATACACCACGCGGCTTAGAACAATCCCTCGGTGGACACCACCGGATCACGGTGGAATTGCAGGCGCCACAGGAAGTGCTGCACGAGGCTTGGGAAGAGATGGCGGAGATCGAGCATCACCGGGTCTTGCCGGCTGAAGGCGACTTTTCGCGCTGCGCGTTGACGCCACGAGACGGAGAAGATTTGCGCCCACGCGTCTCTGCCCTAGCTCGGGCTCGCGGCTGGCCATTGCGGGAACTCACCCGCGAACGGCATACGCTGGAAGATATCTTCGTGCACATTACCCGGGAGGACGACGATTGATGACGGTCCTACTGACTCTGGCTCGACGCGAATTGGCCGGCCATTTCTTTTCCCTGCGCGGTTATGTAATCATGGCCGGAGTGCAACTGCTGCTTGGAGCCAGCCTGCTCACGGTGGTGTATTTGCTTAACGGGCTGGCGTATGATCTGCCGTTCACGGAAAAATTTCCGCAGACCGAGTTCTTCTGGCTCGTGCTGTTGATGGTGGCACCGGTGATCACCATGCGCACCTTTGCCCACGAAAAAGCCAGCGGCACTTTTGAAACGCTCATGACCACGCCAGTCAGCGATATCCAAGTGGTGCTGGCGAAGTTCATTGGCTCGTATGTTTTCTTCTTGATCGCGTTCCTGCCCACGGTGATCTACCCGTTCTTTCTGGAGCATTACGCGCATGAAGCGTTAAAGGTGGATTCGGGCGCGGTTTGGAGCCTAGCCTTGGGGATCGGATTATACGGCGCCTTTTTTATGGCGCTGGGCTGCTTCGCCTCGTCCTTGACGCGCAGCCAAATTGTGGCCGCCGTGCTCACCTTCGCAGTGGGAACGGGCTTGTTCATTTTGGGGTACCTAGCCGACCTGCGACCCACGGAGGTGCAGTGGTGGCATCATCTGGTGCAGCACATTTCCATGCTCCGGCACATGCAGGATTTCTCAACCGGCATTGTCGATAGCCGGCACGTGATGTTTTACCTGTCGCTGACGGCGGTGTTTCTATTTTTCACCCTAAAATCCGTGGAGAGCCGGCGATGGAAATGAATCAACCCACAACAGGCTTTTCGGCGCGCCTCCGCTGGAGCGGCTGGATCAATCTGCTAGCAGCCTCGCTGGCGGTGGTCACGCTGGGGGTGGCGTTGAACTACTATGCGCACCGGCATTATCAAAGGCATACTTGGGCGCAGAATCTCGAGCATGAACTTTCGCCACGCACCGAGCTGTTGCTGGGCGACATGACCAACGAGGTAGAGATCACCGTCTTCTTTGATCGCACCGAGTCGACCTTCCGGCTGGTGGACGAGCTGCTCAAACAATACGTCCATCGCAACCCGCGCCTCAAGGTGACGCATGTGGATCCCCTGCAGCAACCTCGTGAAGCCCGCCGGGTGCAGGCGCGTTTTCGGTTGAGCGAGCAGCAGCACAACGTCGTAGTGTTTGCCTCCAATGACAAACACAAGGTCGTCTCCAGCGCGCAACTATCCCACCTCACGCCCCGCCAGGCATCAACCAGCGAACTCCAATCGGCCGGCCAGGAAAATGCCAACCAAGGCGGCGGCTTTGTGATGGAACGGACGGCGTTTCTGGGTGAACGCCATTTCACCTCGGCCCTGCTTGCAGTCTCTGGAAACGAGCAACCGCTCGCCTATTGCCTCACCGGCCATGGCGAACACAGTATAACCAACCTCACCAGCATGGGCTACGGGGAGTTTGGCCAGTTGCTGGGCGAAATGAATTTACAGGTGCGCGATCTGGAGCTGCAGAAACAACCGGCCATTCCCGCCGATTGCCAGTTGCTCATTATCCCCGGCCCGAAATCCGAACTCACTCTGGAGGAACAGCGTCGGCTCAATCAATATCTCGATCGCGGCGGAAGGTTGATGGTGTTGCTCAACCATCGTTCCGATGGCGGACTCACCGATCTGCTGCGCTTTTGGGGCCTAACTGTCGGGCACAATACCGTGCTGGATCAGGACAACACTCTCGGCGATGGCTCCATCACGCTGCGGCAATACGTGCATCATCCCGTAGTGCAAACTCTGCATCGCGAGCAATTGCCCGTGCGTCTGCTCCTGCCCCGCACCATCAGCCCCTTGCCGGGCACCGATCCGCTGGCCACCAAGCAGAAGATGTATCCGTTGATCCAGACCGGCCCTCAAGGCAAAGCCTACCAGCATTTCCTGCAGAGCAACGCCGGCACACAACCCACACTCGAACATCAGGGCTCCCTGCCTGTGGCCGCAGCGGTGGAGCGCGATACGTTGGAAGGCGTCAATACCGATCATCTTGCGCGGATGGTGGTCATTGGCGATTCGCTGTTTCTCAGCAATCAAATGATCGACAAGGAAGGTAACCGTGAGCTGGCTTGGCACACGGTCAACTGGCTGCTCGACCGGTCGCATTTGTTGCAGACCATCGGACCGCAGCCGATCCAAACGTATCGGTTTGAATTTAAGGCAAATGAATTTCGAAACCTTGCCGTCATCCTGGTGGGGTTGATGCCACTCAGCACGTTGACACTGGGAATTTTGGTTTGGCTCAGGCGACGCACTTAAAATGATCCGAAAAGATACAGCTTGGTTGATGGCTATCGCGGTTTTTGCCGTAGGCTACCTGTTGCTGTTCGAGCGGGAGCACACCGAAGAAGCACCGACCGTACCCACGCTGGTAACGGCGTTTGATCCGAGCAAAATCCAAGCCATTGAGATCACCTACAACGGCACCAACACGATCCGTGCCGCACAATCCGGCGAACAATGGCACCTCGAGCGTCCACTGCCCTATCCCGCCATGCCCGAGGGCCCTAACAAATTGATCAGCCAACTCCGGGCCCTGACCCCGTTGAACTACCGTGAAACCATGGGCTCACCGGAGGAGTTTGGCTTTGCCCCGCCCCGTGTAGCCATTCGGTTGGAACAGCCGGATCAAGACATCGAACTTCAACTGGGAGACTTCACCCCGCTTGAAGACAAGCTCTATGCGCGCACGCCCGGCCGACCCGGCGTATTTACGGTGAGCCGGCAGTTGCTCAATTTCCTGCCATTCACAGCCAACTATTGGCGCGATCAACATCTACTGCACCTGAGCCGGGCCAATCAGTTGGAGGTGGATCACATTCACATAAAATCCGGACCGCGCCAACTCACCCTCCAGCAATCCACCAATGAAATCTGGCACATCAGCCAGCCTCAACCCGCCAAGCGCGCCAATCAAACGCGCATCACAAAAACGCTCATCAATCTCTGGAATTGGAATGTCGTGGATTTCGTAAGCGACGATCCGAAGGTAGATCTTCAGCCGTATGGCCTGCAATCGCCGGAAGCCGAACTCATCCTCAGCCGGGGCACCAACCGGCTGGCGGCCGTGCAGTTCGGCCACAGCCCCACCAACCAACCCGGCATGGTGTACGCCCGCCTGCTGCAACACACCAACGTAGTGATCATCCCCAAGCCATGGCTCACCGATTTACGCGCGCCGGTTTGGGATTACAGCGACCATCATTTGGTGGATTCCTTTGATCCGGGTGCCGAATCCCTTCAGCGCATCAATATCAGCGCCGGCGACAGCTTCAGCCTCGAACAATCCACCAACGGGATGTGGCAGATCAGTTCGCCATCAAAACTCCCCGCGGATGAGGAACTGGTGTTTGCTCTGCTAGGGCGCTTGCGAAACATGGAGGCGGTGTCGCGTGAACGTGAAGTGGTGGGGGATTTTTCCGCGTTCGGCCTAGCCCAACCGACCGCCCAATACACGTTGCTGCAGCGCGGCGGCACCAATGCCATTCTCGGGCAAATCTCATTTGGCGCGCCCGCCGGAGAAACCAGTGAGGAACTCTTTGCCCGGCGTTTTGATGAGGATTCCGTGTACCGCGTTCGGGCCGTGGAACGTCAATTGTTACCGGCCTATTCCTATCAACTCCGCCAACGGCGCTTCTGGGATTTTCCCGCCAAAGCCGTTACCAAGATCACCCTCACTCAGGGCGAGCAGTCACTGGAATTGTTGCGCAATCAAGATGGGGAATGGACTCGGACAGGCCAGTCGCTGACGGATGATCAGCGGGAAAAAATCCCCACCGCACTGGGTGCCTTGGGCCGGTTGCAAGCCGCCCGCTGGACAGCCCGCGGCGCAGACAAGCTGGCCACCTACGAGATCATCCAGCGGAAAAAAAGCGTTACTCTGGAACTCCAACACAACGGCCAAACTTTGACGCGCAAAATTCAATTCGGCAAACAATCGGAACTCTTTAACTACTTTGCCTTCGCCACCGATCCCTTGGAGCAGGAAGCGGTGGTATTTGAATGTCCGCTGAACACCTACAACGCCTGCGAAATCATCCTGTTCCCGCTGCTCACTCCCGCCCTGCCGAATTCCGGCACGGATCAATAGTTCTGAGAAAATGAAACGGACTCAGGCGTCCGGCAGAAAATCCCTGCTTAGCCGCGGTGGCGCTTGGCCTTGAGCTGGGCTTCGGAGTAGAGGATGGCTTGGGCTAGGGCCTTGGCTTCGTCCTCGGAAATGTCGCTGCCTTCCTCGAGCCGTTGCTGGGCCTTGGCTTTGGCTTCCTCGGCGGCGGCCTCGTCGATGTCGGCACTGTCTGCAGCGTTATCGGTGAGGATGGCCACGTGGTCGCCGGTGATTTCCACGAACCCGTGTCCTACGGCAAGGATGGATTCCTCGCCGCCTTTGTGGGCAATCAGTTCGCCGGCCTTCACCTGCGCCATCAAGGGCGCGTGGTTCGGGTAAATGCCAAGCTCCCCCTCGGCACCGGGCAGGCGCACGGAGTCCACTTCCTCGGAGTACACTTTCGCCTCCGGGGTCACGATCTCAAGCTTGAGGGTGCTGGCCATAATCGTCGAAATTCAGCTTAGCCTTCGATGTCCTCGATGCCGCCCTTCATGTAGAAGTTGGCCTCGGGCACTTCATCGTGTTGACCGTCCAGAATCTCGGCAAACCCTTTCACCGTGTCGGCTACATCCACCTGTTTGCCCTTCGCACCGGTGAACACTTCGGCCACCGAGAAGGGCTGCGAGAGGAAGCGTTGAATCTTCCGCGCGCGGAACACGGTTTGTTTGTCGTCCGGCGAAAGTTCGTCCATACCGAGAATCGCAATGATGTCCTGTAGCTCCTTGTAGCGTTGCAGTACGGCCTGCACGCCGCGGGCAACGCGGTAGTGTTCCTCGCCCACGATCTCCGGCGTCAGCGCCAGAGAGGTGGAGGCCAGCGGATCTACCGCGGGGTAAATGCCCAGCTCAGCGATGGAACGCTCCAACACGATGGTGGCGTCCAAGTGCGCAAAGGTGGTGGCTGGGGCGGGATCGGTCAAATCGTCCGCCGGCACGTACACCGCCTGGAAGGAGGTGATGGAACCCTTCGTGGTGGAGGTAATTCGCTCCTGCAGATCGCCCATTTCCGCAGCCAGTGTGGGCTGATAACCCACCGCCGACGGCGTACGGCCGAGCAACGCGCTCACCTCGGAACCGGCCTGGGAAAAACGGAAGACGTTGTCCACGAAGAGCAGCACGTCCTGACCCTTTTCATCCCGGAAATATTCGGTCACCGCCAGTGCCGACAGCGCCACGCGCATGCGGGCTCCGGGCGGCTCGTTCATCTGACCGTACACCAGCCCGATTCGAGACCCTTCGGTGAGTATCGGAAGGCCCTTGTCGTTGTACTTGGTGTGACCGTTTTCGTCCTTCTCGGTCTTGATCACATCGGCCTCGATCATCTCGTTGTAGAGATCGTTGCCCTCACGGGTTCGTTCACCCACACCCGCGAACATCGAGATACCGCCGTGCAGCTTCGCGATGTTGTTGATCAGCTCCATGATCACCACCGTCTTCCCCACCCCCGCGCCGCCGAAGAGGCCGATCTTGCCGCCCTTGGGGTAGGGCTCGACCAGATCGATCACCTTGATCCCCGTCGAGAGCACCTCCTGCTCGACCGACTGCTCGGTGAAGACGGGCGCCTCCTTGTGGATCGGGTCGTACTGCGTCGCCTCGACGGGGCCCCGCTCGTCGATCGCCTCGCCGATCACGTTCATGATGCGGCCGAGCGTCTTGTCGCCCACCGGGATCGCGATCGGCCCCTCCATGTCCTTCACCCCCTGGCCGCGGACGAGGCCCTCGGTCGCGTCCATCGCGATCGTGCGCACCGTGTTCTCGCCGAGGTGCTGCGCGACCTCGAGCACCAACCGCTCGCCGCCGGGCATCTTCGCGTCGAGCGCGTTGAGGATGGGCGGGAGCGCGCCAGTGAACTGGACGTCGACGACCGCTCCAATCACGGAGACGATCTTGCCCTGGGACGAGGCATGTCGCGCCGCGACCTGCGACACCCGCCGCGCGCTCCGCGGGCCCAAGGCCCTGCCGCGAGCGCGCAGAAGTTCAGGCTAGAGCTCGCGCAAGCTCGCCGTACAATCTGCACAAAACGAAACTTCAACACCGGGGATGTGTGTACCGGCTAATCGAGACGCATGATACATGCATGATGATAGCTGTTCAGAACTTTCAAATGACGTTGCTAGCTTGCTTGAGGAGG
>CAJWVY010000024.1 GCA_913048135.1 uncultured Verrucomicrobiales bacterium | reverse complement strand
CTGAGAACTATGCGTAACCACATACACTTCAGTGGAAATATGAAGGTCCACCCTAATTCAAAATATCAGCGTTCAAATCGATGTTCTGAGCTATTCTTTATATCTCATCTTTTAGGTTCGGTTTTTTGCAAGTCATCAATCTGGCTTATCAGAATATTATGGGGCTCCAATTTAGACGTATGTAATCAATATTAATCGCAGGAATATTCAGCCCATGCACTACTTGTTTCCCAAAGTCGTACCCGGATAATTTTTAAGTCTGGAGAAAGAGGGTACTTGGCATCGGGTTTAGCAGCGTATTCCTTTAATTTAATCTTAAGGGTGTCGTGGATAAGTTTTGCCATGACTTCGGTTGTTGGATCTTCATCTGGAAAATCAATAATTCGATCCCCGTACGCTTCCTTTAATTTCGGATACATTGGGTCATTTGTGTTCATGCACAGGGCATGATCCAAAGTACTTAAGAAGTCTGCCATAGCTTCCTGCAAAATTTTGAAGTCGCACACCATTTCATTTTTATCCAATTCATTGGATTCCAGTATGAACTCAACCTTGCGTGTGTGCCCGTGGGGAAACTTGCATAAGTCCGGATGCTTGGACAACATGTGCCCATTCTCAATTTCAAAACTTTTACAGATTCTATATGGCATAAATTTATGTTCCTATTGTTCTCCCTGATTCCACAGAGAAACAGCACTCTAGACATAGGGAGAACATTGGAAGAATTGGGTCTCTCAGGGTTTCCAAAAACATGTTGTAGTTCACTGAAGCGGAACTCGCGTGTAAGGGCTTGAGATATAAGTGTTATAGGCTCGTCCACCACGTAGAATGGTTTTGCGGTGGTTACTAAAGAAATCGATATGCTGTTTACCCTTTTCTCGAGGTAATGTGAAATTCCATGAATTATCATCTTCCTGATATTTCATGGGTGCGGACTGACCTTCCGGGAAGAGATCTCCCAAAAAGGCCGCACTGCCATCAGGCCCACGGTCATGCATCCACCAAATTTGTCCGCTCTGGGCTTTCACGCCCTCAGGAAAAATTACTTTGATCTTTACCCTATCCTCGTCAGCTCGACTCACCACTCGTGGTGGAGGCAATAAACCTTCTCCCCCAAAAAAATGGCGCAGCAGGAAAGCCGCCTTATTCTGCTCACCTCGTTCAGCAGCTGGATGCGGACCTTTAATCCCATGGCCGGAATTGGCACGCAGATAGATCGGCACCTCCGGATAATGTTTGCCCCCCCAATTTAGATCGAACGCCACAAAATCATGGGTACCAGGGTGAAACAATACCTCTGCCCCGCGCTTTTTTAATTCAGCCAATTTCGGCCCCACAAAGACTTCCGGAGACATCGCTTTTGCCAATCGCTGCAGATCACTCCATTTGTGTCCTACCTCAAGTGCGTCCCGATTATAAACCGGGCCAAAGGTTCCCCCGAGAAAGACATGATTGAAGATTCGGCGTTCATCAACCCGCTTACCCTGATTACGCAACCGCGCCGCATATCGCTCATTTGCTTTCCTCAAATCAGCCCAAGCTTTTTCATCACAAAGTCGAAGCGGTGAGGGCCAGATGGGTGAGACTGACGCATGTAATGCCGTTAGCCGGTCATCCTGCAATAAGGCCACTGAAGGTGAGGCTCCGTTCTTGGAACCACCCGACATGGCGACCTTGCCTTTCTCGAAATGATCCTTCTCGGCATAAGCGGCAGTAGTTGCACGCATCAAAGCCGCGGGCCAGCCCCAGTATTGGATGGAATATTTCGGGTTTAAGGTTTCAATAAACCGTCGCTCAGCCATGCGCCCAAGTTCTGCCTGACCTGATGCGGGTAAGACCTGCACCACGGTGAATACCAACCCTACTCCTCCCCGCAATAGCTCCGCATCCAATCCGCGCGGTGGAAAATCATTCTGCATATTGCGCAGCTGATGACCGCCGGTAAGGTGAAAGCCCTTGGCCTTGCGGTCATGTGGTACAATCAACCGTACAGGCAATCGGTATTCCTTCCCCGGAACCAGTTCGCCCACACGAATGGTAATGAGCTTCTGTCGGGTCATTACTTCCCCACGAACAGGATACCAATCCTTCAACACCTTCACGTCGAGCGTAGAGGCATCACGAATGGCGGCCATGTCGAATAACTCGGCAGCCGGCGCAGTGACTACGCCAAACCCCATCCCTATCAACAACCAAACTTTCATGAACTTCATTTTGTGATCAATTTAAGTGCGCTCTCAGCAAATCGTTTGCCCAGTGTTTTGTATCCCTCAGCCGAGTAATGGAGGTCATCCTTAATTTCTTTGCCACGTCGATTCTTGCCATCATTAAGATCATCGGTATCCACCCAGACGAAGCGTGGGCTGGAGTCGGCAACTTTTACCTGAGCTTCGCGAACCTTGGTCCAGTGCGGGTACTTTTTGTTTCCTAAATCAAAATCACTGAGTCGGCCAATGACTAAACCGATATCAGCCCGCTTGAGATCAGCACTAATCTGGGCGTGCAACCCTAGCAGGCTGGCTTCATATACCGGACCCCACAGCATCTTGGCATCCCGCTCGCCCTGCATCCAAATAAAGGTCACAGTCTTTAACTTTTCACCTTTAATTTCCGAATTCACTTTGCTCATTAGGCGGTCGTACAAATCCCCGGTCGTTTTGGGTTTTTCTCCCGCTGGCGATTTCCAGTCCTTAAACCATCGCTGAATCGGTTGCCCACCGAGTGCGTCCTGCACCACGATCACATTACCCTTGCCCAACGCCTTCTCTACCGCCGGCGTAAACGCCTCCTGCGGCCGGTGGCCCTGCATGTTCGATTGGCCGGACAGGATAAAGAGATGCTTAGCGTTATCGGCATAAAGCGAATTGGAAATAACGATAACCAGCAAGAAGGTTACTTGAAAAAGGTGTTTCATGCGCGACCGCATCCTGAAGATCGTCTTCGATGAAAACAATCCTAATCGGATGGGGCCAAAACTACGGATTTGCCTTTGGACCGCGGGTCGTGAACCGCCTTAAATTTGCCCTCAAACCATCCCACAGCCTGAGTCGCTCCCATGGAGTTATACAACTTTAGTTGATGCCCCCGCTGCCGGAGTTGATTCAACACGCCTTGGCCGGCTTTAAGCTCAATACGTAGGGTGTCGGGCTTCCATTGATGATGAAACCGCGGTTGAGCCAGTGCCTCTTTGAGAGACAAACCATAATCAAGCGTGTGCACTATTGCCAACAAAGTCTGGGTAATGATCGTCGGCCCACCTGCAGCACCCACAGCCAGTACCGGCTGGTTTCCTTTAAGTACCAGAGTCGGGCTCATGCTGGATAAAGGTCGCTTCCCGGGTTCCACACTATTAGCTTCAGCTCCCAATAAACCGAAGGCATTTGGAGCGCCCGGGGCTGCGGCAAAATCATCCATCTCATTATTCATCAAAACGCCTGTGCCAGGGATCACCACCTTCGATCCAAAATGAGTATTGATCGTAGCAGTGATTGCAACCCAATTGCCGGCGCTATCAGCACAGGAAAAATGTGTGGTGTGCTTATCAAAAATATCCTCAGTAACCTTCGGCGGTATACCATGGGATTTAACTTCAATTATCTGGCTGGGATGAATGCGGGCGGCTAATTTCCGAGCATACCCTTTATCCATCAGACCACGTGGCACTTTGGCGAAAGCCGGATCTCCTAGCCAATGGGCACGATCGGCAAAAGCCAGCTTCATAGATTCGGAAATAAGGTGGAAGAAATCAGCCGATCGCGGATTAATCTTCTTAAGATTACGAGTCTCAAGCATGTTCAATATTTGAATTACATGAACCCCTCCTGAACTGGGCGGCGGCATACCGTAGACAGTGTATCCGCGATAGGTTGTCTGCACGGGTGCCGGTCGTGTGATAGTGTACTGGGCAAAATCCGCCTCGGATAAAACCCCGTCATTAGCAGTCATCCACGCTGCGGTTTTTTTGGCAAAAGGGCCCTTATAAAACCAGTCTGTACCGTGAGCCGCCACCTGTCGGTACGTGTTAGCAAGATCGGTTTGTTTCAAAACAGCTCCGGCCTGATACGGATTACCCTTGGCATCCAAAAATATCCGCGCTGAAGCCGGAAATTTTTTTAGATCGAACGATCTACCTTTCAATGTGGAAGCGTAGGCCGCTGGAATCTTAAAACCCTGCTCAGCAATTGCCGCGGCTTTGAGTAAATGCTTGCGAAACGGGATGCGTCCATGTGTCTCACTTAATTGCGCATACGCCATTAAAGCACCAGGAACCGCCACCGCAAGCGCCCCTACCCGGCTTAAATTCGGATCCGCCTCACCATTACGGAGATACAAATCTCGGTGTGCCCGACCTGGTGCCTTTTCTCGACCATTGATTGTAAAAACAGTCCCATCGGCTAGCCGGCAGACCACGAAGCAGCCTCCACCAATGCCGGAATTATAACCGTTCACTACCCCCAATGTTAAGCCCGCTGCCACAGCAGCGTCGATAGCATTACCGCCATCCTTAAGTGCCTGCACTGCTGCATCGGTGGCGATAGGGTCGACCGTTGCAATCGCCCCACCCAATGCACCTTCAGCTTTCAGCAAGCCAAGACACAGCAAAATGCCGCATAACCAACCAGCCAATCTTCTTTTAATCATCGCCAATCCAACTCGCTGTGGAGCTGGTTAAAATTCTCGTGACCGGTGGCGGTCACCGCCACCATGTCCTCCACGCGCACACCGCCGTGAATGGCCGAGTACAGGCCGGGCTCCACGGTGAAAACTTCGCGCTCCAGAATCTCGCCACCACCGGTGGCCAGTAGGATTGGTTCGTGCACATCCAGCCCGATTCCGTGCCCCGTGCCGTGGCGCATTCCAATCCATTCCTCATCCTTCTCCGAGGTCGGCGCGCCCATGGAGTAGCCGCCCTCGCGGATCACCTCCGCCACCGCCTCGTGCACGGCCTGTCCAGTGGTGCCCGGCTGCAGCGCCGCGCAGCCGGCGGCATTTGCACGAACCACGCAGGCGTGCATGTCTCGCACTATATCCGATACATCTCCGTTCACGACCGTGCGCGTGCAGTCGCCGCAGTAGTGCGTGTGATTATGCGTCGGAAAAATGTCAACGATCACCGGTAAATCCCTACGCAACGGCCCCGTGCCAAAGTGATGACAATCGGCCACGTGCGGCACGGTCACCACGATCGAGTCATGCAACGTAGTGCAATCATGATCCAAAACAAAACGACTGATCAACTGTCGCACGCGCTCGGACGTCAGCGCCGCGCCTTCGTGTTGCAGCACGCCTTCCGCATCAGCCGGCGAGCGTCCGATCAGCGAGCACGCCATTTCCATGGTGGCTTCGGTGATCTTTTGAACCGCACGCAAATGCTCGAGTTCTTCGTCATTCTTAACGCGACGCTGCAGCACTCCATAGTCCCCATCGTAATTCAGCGTGATGCCCGCCTGTTGCAGCTGATGCGCAAAGAGAAACGGTAGGGTCCGCTCCACTCGCACTGTCGTCACCCCCGCCTGCCGCAGGCATTCCGCGCCGGCCTGCGCCAGCGCCGTGTCGCGGTCGCCATCCAGCCCGCCTACGGGCATGTAATCCGCAGCGCACCCGATACGATCGGCTTGCGCCAGCCGCTTGGCGCGATCCATTTCAATATCGCGCACCAACAACACCGTCTCGCCTCCCGGCAACTCGGCAAAGAACGCCGAGTCACCAACGGAAAATTGAATTCGATGAAACAACGTCATGTTCACCGCCGGCACTCCGGCCAAAACTGTCGCTGATTCGCTCAACGGGCACCTTTCATCAACTCATGCGATTGCCGCGCTACGGTGGATACATCCAACTCGGCACTGATCTTCGGATATTTTCGTGAGGCCAAAAACCATTCTTCGGTAAAGGTTGCACGCCCTCCCGGTTTCAGAATTTCCCGTGGTCCGATAGGCTCCAGCTCGCACATCGGACGCTCGGATGGATACCAAATGGACAGGGTAAGTGAGGCCATCTCGCCATAGACCCGATCCGGGAATGTTGGCCACCGTTTCACGAACAATAGATCGTTACGCGATAGGTAAGCCATCCAGCCCGCCATACTGTCAAAGCCCAGTTTGGGTTTTGACGGCGGCCGATCGATTACCAGATAATTTCCCTGACGCGTAATAGCCGGATCATCGGGGGCAAAGTCGATCAACAAATGATCTTGATACAGCACGTACTCTTTAGGCATCCGGCTAACACCGCTCAAAGGCACGATGCAAATCCCCTGCCCCTGAGCAAATCCACGCCCCCAGTAACAGACCTGCCGTGTCTCTCTTGATATATTGATAACCGTTTGCCGACACACTAAATGCGCCGTGTCTTTGGCCAAAACAAACTCGCGCACAATTTGGAAACCAGTGGAGGCATCCTTGCCACTGGTCAGTCGCGCGGCACGCGCCCCAGTGATCTCACCTCGATATGGTCCACGAAACAAAACCTCTCGCTTTGGCAAAATCCTTTCGGGGCCTATATCAAATCGGCCAGCACTTCCATCCCGTCGATCACCCGCACGTGTAGAGTCCAGCCAAAGCGCGTTCTTGCCACCTATAGAATACTCCAACACACGTCCACCCACAGCGGGACACAAGATGACTCGAGCCTTACCGTTGGTTAACTCAATGCAGTCATTGAATCCGTGAAATGTGATCACCCGCGCACCTTCTGCCGCCGACAGAAACGGCACCATCGCCCCCAATAACCAAACCAAACTCTGCCAAAACTTCATGCGCTCACCGTAGCGTTTCCGCCCGCGCGCGGCAGCAAAAAAGCCAACGACAACCGGCGTGTTGCTAGGTTTTAAAAAACAAACTCAAATAAATCCTTGTCATCACGCCAAATCTCACGTAAACACCCCCGCTCACGAGGTTTTCGCGGAGTGCTCTACACTCCATTTATGCGAATACATCCCGATCCAGGTCAGGCCTGCTTTTCGGTATGGCCTTGGCTGAATCCTTCAGCCACTTCTGTTACTGCGTCCGGCAGTATGGAAGGAACACAGACCCGGACCGGAAAATATGATCTCAAAATCCCGCCCACGGCGGAGGCGCAATGCTTCCGCAGAGCAGCCTAATCGTCGTCATGGACGATCACGGCCCAATCCCCGTCACTCTGATCGCCAACCCGCGCCCAGCGATCGCGAATTCGATGCCCCGAAAGCAGCCGACAAACCTAGTAAGCCGACGGGCCGACCACGGGGCGTGTTTGGCACGTTAATTCCCGAATTGCAAAAGGCCATCTCGGGCGAGGGCTATTCAATACCTACTGAAATTCAGGCCGAATGTATTCCGCCTGTGATCGATGGTCGCGACGTGATCGGCAGTGCGCAAACCGGCACGGGCAAAACAGCAGCCTTCGCCTTGCCGATGCTGCAACAGCTTTCCTTTGAAACCCGCCGAGCCCGCAGCCGAGCACCACGGGCATTGATCTTGGCGCCCACCCGCGAACTAGCCGCGCAGATTGGTGATAGCCTCCAGACCTACGGCCGTTTCCTGCACCTCACCCACACGGTGATATTCGGCGGAGTGAATCAATATCGCCAGGTGAAGGCCATGCATCGCGGTGTGGACGTGCTAGTGGCCACTCCCGGCCGCCTGCTGGACCTGATGAACCAGGGCCACATTCAGCTGGAGCACGTGGAGATGTTCGTGCTCGATGAAGTTGATCGCATGCTCGACATGGGATTCATCCCCGACATCGAACGCATCCGCGCCGAGCTGCCGACCGAACGCCAGACGCTCTTTTTCTCCGCCACCATGAACGCCAAGATGGAGACCTTGGCACGCTCCATGGTGCGCAAACCCGTCCGCATTGCCATTGAGCCCGAGGCCCCGGCCGTGGAACGCATCGAGCAAGCTGTGCTGTTTGTGCATCAGAAACAAAAGGACAAACTTCTGCTCGAATTGTTAGACACCGTGGAAGGCGGTAAAATGATTCTGTTTACCCAGATGAAACATCAGGCCAATCGAGTGGCCGAAAAGCTGACGCAGGCCGGCGTCCGCAGCGAAGCCATTCACGGCAACAAATCGCAAGCCGCCCGCACACGCGCGCTGGAGGGATTCAAGCAGGGCCGCTTCCGGGTGCTGGTCGCCACGGACGTCGCCGCGCGCGGACTGGATGTCGACGACATCACGCAGGTCATCAATTACGATCTACCCATGGAACCAGAAACCTACGTGCACCGCATTGGCCGCACCGGCCGCGCGGGGATGGAAGGTCAGTCCTATTCCTTCTGCAGCGCCGAGGAACGTTCGCTCCTACGACAGATCGAACGACTGCTTGGCAAGGCCGTTCCGGCGGTTCTGGATCACCCGTACCACTCCGAGGAAGCCTTTCATTCCAAACAGCCGGCCCCGAAGAATTTTGGCCGGCAAAATCGTGGCGGTCGGCGTCCCGGCAAATTCAAAGGCAATCATCGCAGCAAGCATCGCGGAAAACGCGGCCGGCGTTAGCGGCGATCAGCCCTTCAGAAACCGTTCGAAGAATTCGTAGATCACCGCATTACTCTCCGCAGTGGGTGCGTGCTTGGGGCGGTTGGTCATGGCCACGCGATTCTGAACGCCGAGGAGATCGTTGACCGCGATGGTGTGGTTGAGCGCCTCCCAACGCTGCGGGGGATCTTCCGAGCCGCCACTAACCAAAAACGGCCGTGGTGCCATGAGGGCATGCAACTCATGCAGATCGCGGTGGGCGGTAAGCAGCTGGGGATATAACCCGCGGGCGGGATTGTCCGCCGTGGGCACACCGCGCTTGCGCCAGGGCTTGGGGTGATAGCCGAGATACCACGGCTCCCAGTAATTCACGCTTGGCCGGGTATCAAACACAATGCCCGGATCCGACCACGCCGCACAGGCAAATTTCTCGAACAGGCACGAGGCAAACATCGCCCACTTGCCACCATACGAATGGCCGACAATCCCAATGCGGTCAGCATCCACCTCCGGCCGCTGCGCCAAAACATGCCATGCATTGGCCGCTGCACAGCCGAGCATTGAGAGCGGTTGCACTGTGGCGTTTTCGATAGAGGGATAATATGTGGCATACGTACGGTTATTGGTCGTCTCTGTGCTACCGATGGACAGCGTCACAAATCCGCGACGCGCCAATTGCATTGCGTAGTCACGAAACGGGTTATCCTTTAATCCCACTGCGGATTCCGGCTCGTAATATACCGTCACCACTGCCGGCCGTTTGCCTTTGCCATTGGGAATGAGCAGGTAACCCGTTGTGCTTTCCACTGGCGTCCACTTAAACCGCACCTTCAACTGCCGAAAATTCTCCCGCCGGATCTCCGATAGTATCACGACCTTCGGCTCCATGATCAACTTGGGCCATTGCCCCATCAACTGCATCCAAATGTTGCGAATTTCTATTCGACGCCGACTCCAATCCTTTGGTGTCTCTACCTTTGACTCATCATTGAAAATCAACGGTGATCGATAGTTGCCAAGTTTACCTTTCCATTCGTTAGGCGGAATAAAAAACTCACTGAGCCTGTCAGTTGAATTCGACTTCGCTCTAAATTCAGATAACCCGGACAAAAGCATGGTGCCTAGAAAGGCTCGCCGGTTAATTTGAAATTCCATTCCCAATTCTAACAATCCGGATTAAATCCACAAGCAGCGGATCAATAATACCTATTAAAGAGGCTCGCTCAGAACTGAATCAAACGGTAGCTTGACTCAAGACAACAATACTCAATGCATCAGAAGACCACACGAGAGTAAGATAGGATACCAATTGTTTCGTGGGAAATAACACACAACATTCCCGTTCTTATGCAAGCCTCTCAACACGATGAATAATTAATTGAGCCTACTGGCGATAACGCAGAAATTATCCCGCAAAATCACGACAATCATTAGAGAATACTGAAAAGAAACATGTCTGATAGTCATATTGCAGCACTCTTCGAGGAGTGGAACACCGCACTTCAAACCGGAGAACCCAAGAACGTAACGGCACTTTATGAGAGTAACGCCATTTTACTGCCCACTATTTCCAATCAAGTTCGCCACAACCATGAGGAAATTGAGGACTACTTCATCCATTTTCTAGCGAAGGGTCCGAAGGGTGTCATCAATGAATCGAATATCCGCACCTTCGGCAATATCGCGATTAACTCCGGCATTTACACTTTTACATTCAGTGATGGCAACTCCGTGCAGGCCCGATTCACCTACGTTTATCGGTGGAATGGTCAGCGTTGGCTGATTGTGGAGCACCATTCTTCTGCGTTGCCAGAAGGATGATCCCTAAGCCTTCATCAATCTTGAGAACGATGATAAAAAACCCGCAGAACCTAATCATCATCGGCCAGCTTCTGATGACCGTTCCTTTTGGTAGTGCTCAATGCCTTTACATAGGAAGTTGCAATCGTCTCCGCAATAAACGAAACAAATCGTATCTTGCCAACGCCTCTTGATCCGAATCCTACCAGCATTGTTGATCATTCTCGGCTGCAATGAGCCGCTGACTTCTGAACGCACCGCCTTGGTTGCTGTAGCCAGCAACTTTGCTTCAACTGCAAATAAGTTAGTTAACGTATTTGAAAAGGAAACCAACTATCGAATCAAACTCGCCATCGGTTCTACTGGAAAACATTTTGCCCAAATCCAGAACGGTGCTCCATATGATGCCTTCCTCGCTGCGGATAAAGAACGTCCCAAAATACTCGAGCAAACCGATCTGGCTCAAACAGACTCTCGGTTTACCTATGCCCATGGCCGTCTGACGCTGTGGAGCCCCCAGTCAGATCTGGTGGATTCTAACGGTAACATCCTTTTCAGTGATATGTTCAAACACTTGGCTATCGCCAATCCACGCCTTGCACCATATGGCCGTGCCGCTGAAGAACTGCTGCTTCAGCGTGGTCAATGGGATGTCCTACAACCCAGGCTCGTTCAGGGCGAGAACATCGCTCAAACACTCCTCTTCGTGGATAGTGGCAATGCCGAATTGGGACTGGTCGCGACAGCGCATGTCAAAGATCGCGATGGATCCCATTGGCTCGTACCTGAGGAGATGCACAACCCAATCGAACAACAGGCCGTACTCTTGACCTCCCATCCGGCTGCCCATGCGTTTCTGGAATTTCTTAGGACAAAACGCGCCCAGAAGATCATCCTTACTGACGGTTACTCCGTGCCATGAATCTGCAACCTGAGGATTGGAACGCACTTTGGATAACGCTGAAACTGGCAGCGACCTCCACAATAATCCTAATTATTCTCGGCACACCTTTGGCTTGGTGGTTATCTCAAACTCGCTTTCGAGGTAAGTTCCTGATTGAAGCGATTGTAGCCCTGCCACTGGTGTTGCCGCCCACGGTATTGGGATTTTACTTGCTAGTAGCACTGGGACCTAATGGTCCAGTTGGTGGCTTTTTCAAAGCCATTGGCGGCCAACCACCCGTATTTTCGTTTGAGGGTTTGATCATTGGTTCAGTGATCTATTCAATGCCGTTCGTCGTGCAACCCTTGCAGGACGCCTTCAAATCCATTGGCACTCGGCCGTTAGAGGTTGCCGCCACATTGCGAGCCACACCGTGGGATCGTTTTTGGTTCGTAGCAGTGCCGTTAGCCCGATCAGGTTTTGTCACCGCCGCTGTACTTGGTTTTGCACATACGCTGGGTGAATTCGGCGTGGTATTAATGATTGGCGGTAATATTCCAGGTGAAACACAGGTCGTGTCCATAGCTATTTACGATCACGTAGAATCGCTCGCTTATACACAGGCGCATTGGGTGGCGGGCACGTTGTTGGCTATTTCATTTTTGCTGCTGGTCGGCGTGTATGCCGGCAACCGGAAATTCCGCGTCTGGAAACCATGAGTATCGATGCCCATATTCAGATTGAACGCGGCACGTTTCAGTTGAACGCCAGACTGGAACTGCCGGCACGCGGAGTGACGGCGGTGTTCGGCCCTTCCGGCAGCGGTAAGACGACTCTGCTACGTGCTTTAGCCGGGCTAGAGCCCTGCCCCGATAGTCGAGTAATCGTCAATGGAACACCTTGGCAGACCCCCACCGAATGCCTCGCCACACATGAAAGGCCAGTTGGCTTGGTCTTCCAGGAACCGAGTCTCTTCGAGCACCTGACGGTACAGGCGAATCTAGATTTCGGTCGCCAACGTATCTCTAAATCAGAGCAAACCATTCCTCTGGATCACTCGATTGAACTATTGGAGATCAGCCCGTTATTGAACCGGTATCCGCATCAGCTCTCCGTCGGCGAACAACAACGAGTTGCAATCGCGCGTGCACTGGCAGTGTGCCCAGAATGGCTGCTACTTGATGAACCTCTGGCCGCTATGGATGCCGCCCGCAAGCGGGAGATACTTCCTTACCTCGAAAACCTATGCCGCGAAACCGATCTACCAATCCTCTACGTGAGCCACTCCCGTGAGGAAGTCGCCCGGCTGGCAGATCACCTCGTAGTGCTTAATGAAGGCAAGGTTATCGCCAACGGCCCAGCGATCGAAATTCTTTCTAACCTCGCTCTACCTTTGGCCCGCGAGCCAAACAGTGCCGCCATCATCGAAACCACCGTGGCCGGCCAAGACCACACCTTTGGCCTAACACTACTGGATTTTGCCGGCGGCCAGTTTCAAGTGACGCACCATGATCTACCCGTCGACACGCCGGTTCGCCTCCAAGTGCAGGCCAACGACGTGAGCCTCACGCTTGAGCGACCAACACAAACGAGCATACTGAATGTGTTTAAAGCGAAGGTCGCCGAAATGGCCGAAGCCGGCCCAGCACATGTGCTCGTGAAATTAACCGTGGATAGCAACAGCGATTCAGGCCCCACCCTGCTCGCCCGCATCACCCGCAAGTCCGCCGAGCTACTCGCACTCAAGCCCGGTCGCGCGGTCCACGCCCAGATCAAGAGCGCCGCACTGATCAACTAACCTTCACTGGCGCGAACGAACTCCGCACATCGCCGCGCATACGCCCGGGCGTCCTCGACCGTCTCAATGCCTTCAGCCTGATGTATGGTAAAATGCCCGGCCCAACCGATGTCGCGTAGACCAGCAAACACAGCGGCCGTGTCCACGCCGCCCGTTTCCCAAATAGGCAGATGATGAAAATGAACGTCGCCGCGACAATAGGTCGGCAACGAGGCCGGCCCATTGGGATCCAGCCGATGATTCTGGATATAGACATTCATGAGATGCGGCGCGAGCCTGTGCAGGGTCGTCACATCATACGGCTCGCCGCACAGCATCAGGTTAGCCGGCTCGTAGATGAGACCAAAGTTGGGTTGCCCGATGGTTTCGAGATTGGCAAGTATTTGATCGACCGTTTCAAACACCGACGTGGTATGGCATTGGTGCGCCAACCGAATTCCGCGATCCGCCGCCTGCTTTGCCGCCTCACGCGCATGCGGCAAATCGTCGTCCGACTTCAAACAAACGCGAATGAGATCGCATCCGAGTTCTTCGGCAACATCCAGGCTCGGCCCGATCTTGCGCAGGCTGTTCGGCCCATCGGCGTTGTTCAACGGCACATTGGAATCGGCCGTCACCATCGCCACGTGCAACCCGCGGGATTCCACCACCTCGCGCATGCGCCGCAATTCCTCATTGGGCGTTTGCACCCCACCCGCACTGGCGCGCATGCAAACTGCCTGATAACCCGTATCCGCCGCAATACCGACCAACTCCTCAAACACCACCTGCAGGCGCGTCTTGCACGCCGCCTCCACAATGCGAACAGACAGGGAGAGTTGCATGGGCGAAGTGAACACCGAGCCTAAGTTATGGGCAAGCTCCACCGGCCTCAATTTACATCCCATTTCCTTGCCCTATCACTTAGCTTGGCTACGACATCTGGCGTTGCGTTGCCGCGGAATGATTATGTCCTACGGGCCGTAAACGAACTTAAATACAGGAACTTCTCGCCAATTGAACGACGAAACGTATCACGGATTTGAATTCGGCGTGAATGACATTAGTTTGGGCGGGTTCGTGGTGATGATGTCGATAATGTCATCGGCCAGTCCCAGGGAGTAATGATGCACAGTCTCATCCACTAGATCGGGGATGAGCGACTGCTCGAGCACATGCTGGAGATACGCCGAATTGTCATGGTGAGCGAGCACACCGCACTGTGTCGCGTCATACTCCGCAGCGGCATAGGATTCATCGGTCACCTGATACGCCAACACGCCACCAAATTCGATACGCACGTGGCGGCTTTGGGGAGTCACCTCAATGGCCGAGGCGCCTGAAACACTACCGGCACCTTCAATGGTCACATCCTGCGGCTCGTCGGCCACAATACCCTCGGTCACCTCAATGGTAAGCAATGCCCCCTCGTATTCCAGCCGTTCGAGGAACCACCATTCCGCCCCTGCCAACAGTGTGTCCATAGCTCAGGGTTTGCCACCCCAATTGGTCCACCAGTTTTGGAAGAGCTTTAACTGGTCCTCGGCGTAGCGGCGTTGGCTTTCGCTGAGGCGGTCGCTGGGATTGAAATGGTGCTCGTAGTCGGTGTCGCCCAGTAACACGAGGAGGTATTTGTAGTAAAGCACGAGGTCCGGGCCTTCGTCGAAGACGGACAGGACATGCAGTGCCTGCTCGAGTTCCTTGGCATGGCGGCGGGCAGTGGCGCAGCCTTCGGCAGCCTGCCCGCAAAGCTTGAGGTAATGCAGCACCTCGGCAGGGAGACAGTTGCCGATGCCGGTGATGGCACCGCGCGCGCCGCAGTTGACGAAGCCGTGAAAGACCTGCGTGTCCACGCCAGCCATCAGCACGAGGGTGTCGTCCGTGCTGGTAATGTGCTCGGCGGCATAGCTGAGGGCATCGGCTCCACCAAATTCTTTAAACCCGACAAGGTTGGAAAATTCATTGCGCAGATCGAAAAATAAATCTGCTTTTGTTTCAAAGCCGTAGTAGGGACTGTTGTAAATCACCGCGGACAGTTCCGGCGCGGCGGAGAGAATGGCGGCAAAATGATCGCGTTGCGCGGCCGGCGAGGTGCCACGGGAAAGGAGCCGTGGGATGACCATCAGGCCTTTGGCCCCTACCTGCTGCGCGTGCTCGGCATGAGCCACAGCGGTGCGGGTATTGACCGCACCTGTGCCGACGATGACGGGTACTCCGGCTTCGGTCAGGGCGGTCACACCGGATTGGCGTTGGTCATCGGTGAGCAGCGGCCAATCGCCCATGGAACCACAGTAGACCACGGCGTTCATGCCGGCGGCGACAAGGTCTTGGCCTTTTTTCACCAAGCCCGCCGTGTTTGGCGTGTGATCGGCGTTGGCGGGCGTCATTAAGGCGGGGATGCCGCCACAAAATATCGAACTGTCCATGGTATCGGTGAGGAAGGTTGTAGTGGGCACGGTTGGTTTTGTCGATAGTGATTGCCCATTCCGCGATTGACGAATGAGCAGCTCGCGGTAAGAGTTTGCGCATGTCCAAACACATTCTGACTACCGCCCTATTGTTTGCCTTTGCCCTGACTGGTTTTGCGAAGGACAAGTACACGCCGATTTTTGACGGCAAAACGCTCAAAGGCTGGACGCAACGCAATGGCACAGCAACGTATCGCGTGGAAAATGGCGCGATTGTCGGCAAGACCAAGGAGGGCAGTCCGAATTCGTTCCTCTGCACGGACAAGCTCTACGGCAATTTTGACCTGAAGTTTGAGGTAAAGGTGGATAACGGCCTAAACAGCGGCGTGCAAATCCGTTCGCAGACCAAGGACGGTCCCAAGGGTCGTGTGAATGGGCCGCAGGTGGAGATTGAGATGAGCGGCAAGAATGGCGCAGAATCCGGTTATATTTACGGCGAGGCCGCTGGCGGCTGGATGACGCCTGCGGACAAGCGTAAACCGCACAAGCATTTCAAGGACGGTGAATGGAATGCTTACCGCGTGGTCGCCAAGGACGCGCACATTCAGGTATGGATTAACGGTGTGCAGATTTCCGACCTCGTGGATAAGGAAAAATTGAAAAGCCATCCAAAGGGATTCATCGGCCTACAGGTGCACGGCATCCGCAAAGGCAGCGGCCCCTTCGAGGTGAGCTGGCGCAACCTTGGCATCATTGAGCTGAAGTAACCTTTAATGATATTGAACATGAAAAAGTTTTTTCTCATCGCATTTCTCAGCCTCGCCACTTTGGTGCAGGCGGATGATAAGGGCTGGGTAACACTCTACAACGGCAAGGATCTCACCGGCTGGAAAACCACCGGCAACTGGCTTCCACAAAAGGACGGCTCACTACTCATCAAGCCTCGCCCCGGTGAGAAGGGTTGGCAGCGCTACTCCGCCTACCTTACCTCCGAGAAAAAGTACAAGGACTTCATTTTAGAAGTAGAGTACAAGTATCCACCCAAGGGTAACAGCGGCGTCTACTTTCGGATCGCCGACCCGCAGGATCCTGTCAAGACGGGCATTGAATGCCAGGTGCTAGACTCCTATGGCAAGGCCAACGACAAGATGACCGCCCATGACCACGGTGGAATAATCCGCACTGTCGGCCCCACTAAGAATATGTCCAAGAAGCCCGGTGAGTGGAACAAGATGATTGTCACCTGTAAGGGCTATCACCTCAAGGTGGACCTCAACGGTGAGAAGATCGTGGACATACAACTAGACGAGACTCCTGTTAAGGACCGGCCTCTTGAAGGCTACATTTCCCTGCAAGACCATGGTGAACCCAACAACCTTCACTTCCGGAACATCAAGATCAAGGAACTCAAATAAGCGCTACTGAAGCTCCTCCAGCTTGCCTGCGGCAGTCTCCCATTCAGGGGTGAGACAGTCTAAGGTGGTTTGAGCGGAGATCAGTTCGCGATTGATGTTCATGGCTCGCGCGGGATTTTCATAGGTCTCAGGTTTCTCCAATTCCGCGGTTAGCTCTGTGATTTTCTGCTCGGCTTTCTGAATTTCCCCCTCGAGACGTTTCACTTCCTTTTCCACTCCACGCCGTTCGCGGCTGCGAGCCTGACGGCTTTCGGCCTCGGCGCGTTTCTGAGCTCGCCGATCCACCTTCACCTTGGCTGGCGCGGCCTTGACCGGGGCACCGTTGCTGCCCAGCGTGAGTCCGGCCCGGGCGGTTTCGGCCCGGGTCTTTTGCAGATAATAATCGTAGCCACCTGGAAAGTTACGAAGTTTTCCAGCGTTAACGTGGATGGTGTGCGCAGAAATGGCGCGGATAAAATGGACATCGTGGCTGATGAACACCAGCGTGCCTTCGTACAGTTCCAGCGCGGCAATAAGCGCATCGATGCTGGCCATGTCGAGGTGCGTTGTGGGCTCGTCCATTAGCAGCAAATTTGGCGGATCGAGCAGTAGCTTCACCAACGCGAGCCTGCTCTTTTCTCCGCCGCTCAACACACTCACGCGCTTGAACACATCGTCCCCTCTAAAGAGAAATGTGCCGAGTATGGTACGCGCGCGCTCTTCGGTCAGCGCCTGCGGACAATCCGTAGCCTCCTCCAAAACAGTGGCCGCAGGGTTCAGTACGTCCACGCGGTTTTGGGAAAAATAACCGGCCTTCACGTTGTGCCCGAGATCGCGCGTACCAGCTTGGGGCTCGAGTACGCCGGCCATCAGTTTGAGTAGCGTGGATTTCCCCGCGCCGTTGGGGCCCACAAGCACAGTGCGTTGGCCGCGCTCCACCTCGCATTCCATACCGGTGTACACAGTATTGTTTCCGTAGGCAAAATCTATACCCTTGAGCGTGAGCACGCGCTGGCCGCTGCGTTCGGGTTGAGGGAAATGAAACCCTTTCATCCGGCGATCCTCGCCCTGCGGCGCATTCACCAGATCCGCTTTCAAACGATCAATCTGCTTTTGCTTGCTTTTGGCCTGTGTGGCCTTGGTGTTCTTCGCCCCAAACCGATCCACGAAGGTTTGGAGGTGATCGATCTGCCGTTGCTGATTCTTATGCGCGGCCAGTTGCTGAGATTCATGCGCGTCGCGCTGCTGTAGGAACGAATCGTAATTACCCGTCCAACGAAACAACTGCTCACGGCGCAACTCAAGGATACCGTGCACCAGTTGATTGAGAAACTCGCGGTCGTGCGAGATCATCAGGATCGCCCCCGGATAACTCTTCAGATACCCCTGCACCCAGATCAACGCCTCCAGATCCAAGTGGTTGGTCGGCTCATCGAGCATCAGCAAATCCGGCTCCTGCACGAGCAACCGCGCGAGGTGCGCGCGCATGACCCAGCCACCGCTCATCTCGGAAGCCGGCCGATCAAAATCACTAGTCCGAAAACTCAAGCCCCCTAGAATGCGCTTGGCCTTGGCCTCCAGTTGCCCGCCACCGGCGTCGTTGTACAGCTCATACGTCTCCGCCTCCACATGTTCGCCGTTAAGGATTTGTTTACGCGCCTCGAGAAATCCCGGTCGCACGGACAACGCCAGTTCCAGCACCGTCTCGTCGTTCACCGGTAAACTTTCCTGCGGAAGAAAACCAAGATCCAGATGGCGCTGCAGATCAACCTTGCCCGCGTCCGTGGACTCCTCGTCGAGGATGATATTGAAAAGCGTGGTCTTTCCTGCGCCATTAGGGCCCACTAAACCCAAACGATCACCACGATTAATTTGCAGCGAAACATCACCAAATAAAATGCGCCCACCATGCGCTTTCTCAACACCGCTCAATGTGATCATCAGCGCTGCGCGACGAACTTATCGAGATTACCGGTACTATCGGCAAAAGATTCGGACTTTACGCCCACACTCTTCTGAATGGTAACAAATAAGTTAGCGAGGGGTACATCATTACCAAATCTTAGATATTGCCCATGCTGATAGCCCATGTTTTTACCGCCAGCCATAATCAATGGGTAATTGGTATTATTATGGGTCTTACTATTACTGCTTCCATAAAGAATGCAGGTATTATCAAGAACCGACCCACTTCCTTCTTTCATCTCACTCAAGCGCTTGATGAGATAAGCAAGGCATTCGGTCTGGTAGAGGTCCCATTTCCCTCTATTCTCCGCTCCTTTACCTTTCCCGGCACCATGAGCCAAACCATGAGCATCCTTAGCGAACCCCAACAAAGAAGGGAATTTGTTAGCGATAGAAATGGCTCCGTGCATACTCGCTAACTGGTAGGTAACAAACCGAGTCGAATCCGTCTGGAAAGACAACGCGATCAGGTCAAGCATGGCGTAGATTAATTTACCCGGAGTTTCGTTATCAGCATCAAGGGTAAGTCCCTCTGCATTAACTTTAGGCTTAGGCATATCAAGCCAACGGGCGGAGCGCTCCACGTCCTGCTCAATCTCACGCACCGAGGTGAGGTACTGATCGAGCTTATCCTGATCGTTCTTACCTAGTTTACGGTGCAAACTTTTGGCCTCATCTAGCAGCAAATCCAAATGACTTCCGGTGCGAGTCAGGCCTTTTCTCTGAGCTTCAATAGAGTCTCCCTTTAAACCAAACAAACGTTCAAAGACAACCGCCGGTCGATTGAATGAGGGAATAGGTTGTCCGTTATTGCTAAAAGAAAGGGTATTGGCACGCGTAGGCATCCCTACACCTCCGTCGGAGGAAAGAGTCAAGCTGCTGAAACGAGTGCTCGCACCAAGCCTGTGCGTTTGGGCCATATATTGGTCTAAGGAAATTGAATTTTTGAGCCCAGTCGCCCTTAAACTCATCTCCTCACCAGTAAGAAAAGTATCTCCACTATCGTGACCTCCAATGCGCCGAACTTTAGGGTGTGAGAGCCCCCCCATAACCGTGACCTGATTACGATAAGGCTCTAGAGGCTCTAAGGATTTATTGAAGGTGAAATCCCTCCCTTCCCCTTTGGGAAACCAGTTCCAGTGACCAAATTCACTATTCTGATTGGGAAGACTCACCCCGTAAGGAAAATATATTGAGCAAAACCTCTTGGGGGGCAATTTATCTTGTGCGCCCATCAGCGATTCCATCCAAGGCAAAGCAAGAGAAATGCCCGCTGCTTTGAGCATGGTTCTGCGATTCATTTCGAATTCTTTTTGATTCATGTCAGCTCCCTCCAAATGCTTCTAAAGGATAATCATTTGTCGATATTACCGCGATAAAAAAGACCTGCTCATAACAATTTTCCCCATTAAGCCCGAAAGTCGGTACTCATCCTTTGCGAACTCGGCATTCAGTTCTTCAATCAAGGGGTCATCGGCCAGTTCCACTGAGCGGCCCAGAGCGTAGGTCAGCAATTTAGTTACCAATGCTTTGGAAAATTGCTCGCGCCTTTCGTTGAGTAGGTATTTCTGAAGATCTGCCAACCCAGAGATTTCATGATTTCCCGGCAGAATGGTTTCAGCGGAAACGGGTTTCTTTCGGCGGGCGGTCTTTTCCCTCCGCAATCCAATCGCTCCATATTCCTCAAGTGCAATTCCCCATGGATCAATGCCACGGTGGCAATCTGCACATGCTTCTTTTTTACGATGAACAGCGAGCTGCTCTCGAACGGAAAGCTTATCAAAGTTAGGCACACTTTCTTCAACCCCAGGGACATCTGGTGGAGGAGGATTGGGAGGGTCATGAAGCAACCGCTCCCTAATCCAAACCGCCCGTTTAATTGGATGAGAGTCAACTCCGTCTGAACCTGCCAAATGAGTGGAGGCATGACCCAGCACACCGCCTGGCCTACCAGAACCTCGAAGCGAAACTCGCTCAAATTTTTGGGATTTAGGTCCAGCCAATCCATAGTGTTTGGCCAAAGATGCATTGAGCATGGTAAAATCTGCATCAATAAATTGAAGAGAAGAGGTATCGCTACGGAGAATTTCTTTAAAGAAAGCTTGGGTCTCACCAACCATATCCGACTTCAAACGATTATCAAAATTCTTAAAAACTGCTGGATTAATGGCGACCCTATCGACTCCCTCGAGATCTAGCCACTGACCGCAAAATTCTTTAATGAATCGATCGGACTTTGAATCGTCCAGCATCCGTTCAAACTGTTTTTGCAAAACAGGGCCTTCAAGAAGCCGACCGGAATCAGCCAGTGCGGATAGCTCCTCATCAGGCATCGAACTCCAGAGAAAATACGATAGTCTTGAGGCTAACTCATGTGCGTTTAGCTTTCTTCGCTTATCGGACTGTAAAGGTTCGCTTAAATAAAGAAAGTGAGGAGAGGCCAAGGCCGCGGACAAGGTTTCTTTGAGGGCAGCTATCGGCGTGTCAGTTTGCTTTCGAATGAACTCGAAGTGAGCTGACCATTTACTTATTTCTCCCTGACTTATCGGACGCCTCCAAGCTCGGCGCAGGAATCGGCTTATGATGTTTTTTATATGATTTGAATTAGTCAAATCTTCGCCATCGTGGATGATTCTTCGGTGCAATGGCGGAGGCCAAGATGGATAGTCATTCCGGACAAACTCCACCGATTCGATGATAATATTTGGAAAACCAGGATCCTCTGGATAAGACTTAACCTTCTTTTTTGTGACCTTACCTTTATTGTTTTTTACCTCAACCACCTTGTCCACCGCCTTGGGTGGTGGTTCACCGTCGTAAAGAGCGTTCCTCAAGGAAATAATTCCATTTAATTTATCATCGGGCACATTAGCCATTGGTTGCGGAAAGAACTCTGAGATACCGGAAATTTCATAGTACTCCGGTGAGTTTGAGGTAATCGGAATCTCCCCTGCATCACTTATTATATTAAGGGTTAGTCCGGAGACAAAATATCCATATTGAGCAGATAGGAGAGGTGCGGGTTGGCCTGATTTCCGATCAGTGTAGGCCTTTACACGAATACTAAATCTACCTTTCCTAGGAAGGTTATTAAAAGAGCCATGCCAATAGTTAACGCGACCCAAACGGTCCGAGGAAAAGCCAATGAAATTTTTGGATAACGGGCCTCTAATATTACCTTTTATCCGATCAATTTGAGTTATTTCTTTTTTGGCCTGACTTCCATTTACCAAGATACTATCGAATGCTCGCCTTGCAGTCTGTAGACTGGTTTCAATTTGCAGTGCGGCCATCCCCAAGGAAGCACCGTTATTCTTGAAACCCTCTGGTGATGAAGCATCAGAGGGCAAGTTTTCACTGTAATTCATTTCCAATCCCAAGAGATCGGTCATTGTATACTGGTACTCAGTACGATTTAGTCTTCTAAGAACAGCTTGCCCACCAGCATTGCGACGAATATCAGCAGCAGCCTTGAGTCTTTGAGTAATCCAATCTGTTATTTTCCTCCTTTCAGAAGCCGTCATGGATGGCTCTTCCTCGGGAGGCATTTCTCCAAGATTAATTTTATTTAACGCATCGTGCCACCTCTCTCCAGAGGTGCCCTGCACAATATCCGGATCAAGTGTATCCAGTCTGAGATCCCCCTTTTGCTTTTTATCCCCGTGGCACGCAAAGCAATGCTTTTGCAAAACCGGTAACACATCCTTTTTAAATGCCTCATCGGACCGGCTAAAAGCCGCAAAGAACACGAACGATAAAATGAAAACCCATCGATTCACTGGCTTAAGATTAAAACAGACCGAACGATTTGCCGATATAATTCAATCTACTGTGTTAACGGTACATGCGCTTCCTTGATGATCGCCTCCATTTTGCGGACTAATTCTGGCCGTTGGGCGGCGAGGTCGTTCTTCTCAAACGGATCGGCCTTGAGATTGAAAATCTCCATCGGCTTGCCCGCGGCGCGAAAGGCCTTCCAATCGCCCGCCCGCACTGCCTGCGAGGCGATCACCTGATTCGCCCCCTTGCAAAATTCGAAATACAAATAATCATGCGTCTTTTGCTTGGCCATGTTGCCGCGCAATGTAGGCACAAATGAAATTCCGGTGTTTTGCGGCGGCACCGATTGACCGGTCAGTTCGCACACCGTCGGCAGCAGGTCCTGAAAGCCGCTAAGATGCGCCGTAGTGGTGCCGGGCGCAATCATGCCAGGCCAACGCGCCAGCATCGGGACGCGGATGCCTCCCTCGTGCATATCGCGTTTATGCCCGCGCAGGTTGCCGGAGGAATTCCAGAACAACGGATCATGCCCGCCTTCCTTGTGTGCGCCGTTGTCGCTGCTGAACATCACCAGCGTGTTGTCGTCCACGCCCAGTTCATCGAGCAGCTTCAGCAGCGCGCCAATCTCGTTATCCAAATGCTCCATCATCGCCGCAAACCCGGCGATCGGATTCACCACATCCGGACACGGCTCCCCGCCTGCACCGTATTTTCCGATCTTCTTGTCGAATTGCGGAAATACCTTGCGCCATTTCTCGTGCAGCTCCTTTGGCGCATGCATCGCCGCGTGCGGGATGGCTGTGGGGATGTAGCAGAAAAACGGCTGCTTAGCCTGCACACTGCCGCGCACAAACGCCCGCGCTTGTTCCATCATCGGCGTGTGCAGATACGTGCCCTGCTTCAGCGGCAACTCGCGGCCGTTGTGCACGTAGGTGGTGGGATAATAGGTGTGCGCAATGGTCTGGCTTTTCCAGCCGTAAAACTCATCGAACCCGTGGTTCAACGGATTAGGCGCGCCCTTCAGGTGCGTGTTGCCCAATCCCCATTTACCAAAGGCGCCCGTGCGGTAGCCGGCCGCCTTAAAGACCTCTGGCAACACCGTCATTGTTTCATCCAACGCCGCGCCCACCTCGCCGCGCAAATTCCCTCGCACATAACAGCGCCCCGAATGCATGCCGGTCATCAACACCGCCCGGCTTGGCGTGCACACCGTGTTCCCCGAGTAATGCGCCGTAAACTTCAGTCCTTCACTCGCCAGCCGGTCAATGTGCGGCGTCTTGAATTTCTTCTGCCCATAACACGACAGGTCTCCATATCCGAGATCATCGGTTAGAATGTAAATAACGTTCGGCTTATCCGCAGAACATACGGCCAGGGAAAACCCCAATAAAAAGAGACAGAAAAATGCTTTCATCGGTGACGGGAAAATAAACCTGCCACCGCTCAAGAACAGCAAAATCGCTCAACAGATTCAGCCCAACAGCTCTGGCAACACACCCGTGCTATCGGCAAAGCGATCGGTCACGCCGGTCTGCTGCAGCATGGTGGCGAAGACGTTGGCAAACGGCGTGTCCTCCCCGTACTTCACGTATTGCCCGTGCTGGAAGCCGATCCCGCGGCCGCCGGCCAGGACGAGCGGGTAATTCTTGTTGTTGTGCGTCGTGCTGTTGCTGCAGCCGTAGATGATGGTGGTGTGATCGAGCAAACTCGCCTCGCTCTCCGGTATCGCCGGCGTGTTGCGCATGCGATCCAGGAAAGTGGCGAATTGGCCGGCAAGAAACTGGTCCCATTTTCCCAACGGCTCAATGCCGTCCTCGCGATTCCAACCGTGACACAGGCCGTGCAGGTGTTTGCCCAAGCCAAGCAGTTGTGGAAACTTGCCGCCGAGCGTGGTGGCGTCGCCCATGCTGGCGATCTGATAGGTGGCCACGCGGGTAGAATCCGTGAGGAAAGCAAGATGCATCAGCTCATACATGGTGGCTACGTATTCGCGCGGCACCTTGGAATCCGATTCCAGCTTGAGCCGTTCGCGGTCGGCATCGGTCAGGCCGGGCTTGGGAATGTGCATCCACTTTTGCGCCCGTTCCACACGGCGTTCCCCCTGCCGTACCGAATCGAGGTATTCGTCAAATTTCTGTTGATCGTACTTACCGAGATTCCGTCGAACGCGGGCGGCATCCTCCAGCACGAGATCAAGCAGGCTGCCGCCGCTCTTGAGCCGACGCGCCTGACGCGCCGTGTCGGCATCGCCCGCGCCGAAGAGGCGGTCAAAAATCTGTTGCGGCTGGTTCAGGGCCGGGATCGGCCGGCCATGTTTGTTGTAGGACAACGTGCTCGAACGCGTCGGCTCACCCACGCCGCCATCGGTCGACATCACCAGCGAATCAAAACGCGTTTGGCCTGCGAACTTCGCCGCCGCCACCTGATCCATCGATTGCCGGTTGCGCAGATGGTTGGCGCGGATGTTGTGTGCGGTGAGAAACGTATCGCCGCTGTCATGCCCGCCGATGCGCCGCACCTTGGGATGCGACAAACCGCCCAGCACCGAGAGATGCTCGCGATGCGCCTCCAGCGGCTTGAGATTCTCGGTAAACTTAAAGTCGCGTCCTTCGCCCTGCGGAAACCAGTTCCACTCCGGCCGCTTAGCCTTGTCGCCCATCTGGATGGACACGCCAAAGGGAAAATACACCGCCGCCAATCGACGGGGTGCCGCCACCGGTTTGGCGGCCGCCATGCAGTTCAAGGCCGGCAAAGCCAGCGCCGCACCAGCGCCACGCAGAAAGGTCCGGCGGTTCAGCCGCCAGGATTGAGTCGCAATATTGCTCATGACTTGGCTCATGATTTTATTTGGTTCGAAACACCTCGCTGGCCACGATGGTTTTCACCAACGCACGCATCCGGAGGTTATCTTTCTTGAACTGCTTCGTCAATGAATCGACGTACGGTTCATCGGAAAATTCAAGCGAACGACCCAGACCGTAGGTGAGCAGCTTCACCACCAGTGCCCGCGCAAACTGATCGCCGCGCGCCTTCAGCAGATACGACTTCAGCGCCGCCATACCCTCCACCTCGCGGCCATCGGGCATCTGCGCCAAAGCGTCCAGCTCCAGCGTGGTCGTTTTGCGGTTGGGCAAACGGCGCGTAATCTTATCGCGCCACAATCCCACCGCATCGTATTCCTCCATCGCCAGCCCCCAGCCATCAATGCCGCGATGACAATCCGCGCAGGCCGGATCCTTGCTGTGATGCTTGAGCTGTTCGCGAATGGGCAACAGCGCGATCTTCGGGTCCGCCGTCTCCAGCTCGGGCACATTCGGCGGTGGAGGCGCAGGCGGATCATCCAGTAACCGCTCGCGCACATACACCGCGCGCTTGATCGGATGCGAATCAATGCCGGTGGAGGCGCCCATCAGAAACGCCGCCTGCGTCAGCAGCCCGCCCCGCCGCAGTTGCGGGTTCTCCGATTGGGTCGGCACCGGCACACGCCGAAACGCCCCGCCTTGCACATCGGGAAACTGGTAATGATTCGCCAGCACATCATTGAGCATCACAAAATCGGACTGCACAAAATTGCGCGCACTCAGGTCGCGCCGCAAAATCTCCGAGAAGAA